>JAKACA010000060.1 GCA_021796455.1 Actinomycetes bacterium | reverse complement strand
CCGACCTCACCTGCTTGCACGGAAGTGAGTCCGTGCGGAGCCTTCACGGAGTGGAAGATGCGGCGTGCGACTTCGGGCGGAGTTCGGTCGAGAAGCTTCGAGGTGGCAAGGAAGCTCGCTCGATCTCGCACTGACCATTCCCACTCCCGACGTTGCAGGAATCTCATCTCGGCCGGGAAGGTGTCGGTGTTGAGAGTGGTCTCGATCTGGAAGATCTTGACGCCGGCTTCCGCTATGAGCTTTCCCATCCTCCAGTTGGAGCTGTGCAGCTGGGAGCGGTGGCTGTCCATGAAAGATCGGCTCGCGCGCATGGTACGGACGTTGTGGTGGTGTTTGAGGCTCTTATAGGAGGACAAGCCCGTGGCAACGGACTTGTGGCCACCATCCATAGCGACGAGGTTGATGTTGACATAGACGAGCAGGTCGCTCTCTACCGCTCGCTTGTTGAGCTCGACGTCCTCACCCTCGTCGGTAAGACCCAGATGGACGAGGTTGGACGGGTCCTCGGCGTCATGCTGCAGGAGAAGGCCGTGAGGCGCGAAGGCGTCGAACACGCGGCTGCCGAGCGCATGGCGGAGCTCGTCGTCGGTCATGCGGCGATGAAGGGCAAGCGCGGCGATGAGCACTACGTCGTCGACGCCCGCCTCGGCAGCCAGGTCGAGCACCGCTTCCACTACACGCTGGCGCACGTCAGGAGCTTTCATGGGGGGCAACGGGAGGGAGATGTCGTCGAACGCGATCGTAAGCTTCATCCCCGCATGGAGGAGGGATCGAAGCGGAGCGCTGTCGCCAAGCGGATTGTCGAGAGCACGGCGGATGGCCTCGTCCGGGTCGGCAAGCGCCGGCAGCGGCTCGGGCCCGTAGATGACTCGACTTCCCACGGGGAGGCGTTCGAGGCCGAAACCCTCCCCTTTCCAGAACAAGGTCTGGGGTGTCGACCGGTCTACCTCGAGCACGTAACCTGGCCTCGGGCTCACTGTGCCTCCTCAACGGGCCTGTGCCCGCGCGACTTACGGCGCAGGTCGAAGACGATCTTCACGGCTCCCCGCCGACCGGCGCCCGCGGCGTGGGCAACTGCCTCGGTGAAATGCTCGAGCGGGTAGGCAGCCGAGACTAGGCGCTCGAGGCGTGCCGCGGCCACGAGCTCGAATGCTAGGTCGAACGTGGAGTGGGGGCCGTCGGGTCGGGTCTCGGTGCCGTACGCGTAGGCTCCGTGGAGACGGATCTCCCGTTGCCAGAGGGGCGCGAGGTCTACCTTTATCGCTCCCGGCATGCCGACGAGGACGATCTCCCCGCCCGGACGGACGATGGCGAGAGCCTGCTCCAGGGACTCAGGGCTGCCGACGCAGTCATAGACCGAGTCGACGCCGCCTGCGAGATGCTCGATCCGGCCACCGGCACCGGTCAGGGCGAGGCTGCTCGCGAGCCGGCGGACAGCTCGCATGAGCCCGGAGGGCTCAACTACCTGATCGGCCCCGAGCTCCAGCACCAGCCGCCGCTGCTCGGGATGCTTGGCAACCGCGAGGAGTGAGCCCGGCAGGCAGAAGTACCTGATAGCCGCAACCGTGCAAAGGCCCAGGGTGCCAGCTCCGATGACGACAACGCGAGCACCGCTCGCGGGAGCATACGTGCAGGCAGCGTGGACGGCGCATGCCACCGGCTCGACCATGACAGCCCCCTCGTCGGAGAGGCAATCGGGCACTTCGTGCAGTTGGCTCTCGTGGGCCACGAGTCCCGTTGACCAGCCGCCGCCGGTGTCGGCACAGTAGCCGGTCTGCAGACCGGGAGCGAGACGGCCGAAGGCGATCCGCTCACAGCCGCCCTTCCGCCCTGCCTTGCAGGCGTCACAGCGCGGGACGATGTCGCGGGCTTCACAGCCGAGCACAGGTTCGAGAACTGCTCGCTTGCCGTCGAGGAGCCCCCCTCGGACGTCCCCGACGACCTCGTGACCCGGGACGAAGGGAAAGCTGACGAGGTGCTCGAAGTACCGCGAGGAGCGACCGTCGAGGGTCGCGAGGTCAGAGCCGCAGATCCCCGCGAGGCGGGGCTCGACGCGGACCCAGTCCGTGGTCGGCAGCGCCGGCGGCTCCATCTCGGCCAGCTCGAGCGGACCGACACCGACGCCGTGGCCGGATCCGGCTACCGCTGACGCGATGCGCGACGCCGCGAAGCGCCCCAGATTGCGTTCGAACAGCAGGGCCCTCATCGGAATCGACCCGCGCCGGCGGTCCGCAGTCCCGGTTGCATCGTGGAGGTGGCAAGGGGCCGGCGTGGCCCACCCGGGGTCGGGCCCCAGTGCTCGACCGACCACCCGCGGCGCCGGGCTATGGCGGCGAGCTTCACCTCCGGGTTGACGGCCACAGGGAGCCCTGCTGCCTCGAGCATCGGGAGATCACTGGTCGAGTCAGCGTAGGCGACGATCTGGTCCCGGTCGAGGCCAGCGGCTCGAGCCAGATCCTCCATGAGCAGAGCCCGCGCCTCCCCGGTTGGTGGCGAGGTGACCATCTCGCCTGTGAACTTGCCGTCCCTCTCTCCAAGCTGCCCGCAGATCAGCTCGTCGAAGAGGGGGCGGAGCGGTGCCACCACGAAGTCCAGGGCTCCAGTGATAAGGACCGTACGGTGACCCAGGGCCCGGTGGGCTCTCACCCGTGCCAAGCCATCAGGGAACGAGCGGAGCGCGAGCAGGTCACTCCACAGCTCGACACCGTCAAGGCGGAGACGCTCGACGGGTGCACCTTCGTAGCGCCGGTAGAAGGATCGCAGGAAGTCGCTGCGGTCTCGACGGTCAAGTGCCAGCAGCCGTGGCCCTTCGACCAGGAGGCCAGCTATCACCCTCCCACGCTGAAAACGGTCCAGATGCCTGGTCGCCAACCATGCGTAGCTCTCGACGACGTTCGACGCGACGAGGGTGTTCTCGAGGTCGAAGACCGCGATGCGCGGCTCTGTGGAGAGGATCGCGCTCCGCGAGCGCTCCTCGCGGGTCGCGAGCACGCGTTTGCCCGGAGACGTGCGCACGCGGGCGTGCTCGACGACGGAGGGAAGGTGCACGTCTTCGACGTAGTGCCGCCAGTCGATCACGGCCGGATCGAAGCAGAAGGCCTTCTGGTCCTCAGCGTCGAGCCCAGAGAAGAGCTCTAGCGTACGATCTATGCGAAAGCGAGCCTCTGTCTCGGCATATGCTCCATAGAGCTCGACGTAGTCGAGCGCGCGCTCGGCTTGGCTGCGGGTTTCCTCTATCCGGCCGACGAACTCCGCCCGCTCACCTCGGAGGGGCAACATGCTCATCGTGCGTTCCGCCGCCTTCAGCACGGTCGTGGACCTTCTGAGCTCACCTTGGACCTTGCCACGTCCCGGGAACGACCACTTCGGCACCACGATAGGTTGGCCGCGGCTGTCGTAGATGGGCCGGGCGGTGAACCAGAGCTCCGTGAGCCGGACGAGTGTCCCATACGCGAGGGGGTTTCTCGTACCCGAAGCGACTTGGTACACGCTGGGGCCGTCCGGGTTGGGCCCGGCCGCGGCTACGGCGATGATGGCGGCGACGACGAGATCGACCGGCACGACATCGACAATGCCTTCGGGGACGCCCGGGAACTGGCGTAGGAGCCCCCGGGCGTAGGAGATGATGACCGGCTCAGCCATGCGAAACCCGCGGATCCAGCCGGGGCGGGGCTCGGCGAGCGCCGACTCGACGATCGAGGGGCGCACGATGGTCACGGGAAGGTCCTCGCGCGTCTCGAGCAGCGCCTGCTCGCCGAGGGACTTCGTATACGCGTAGGCATCCGGCCAGCCAAGACCTCTCGATCGGGCTCTACCCGCGGCGATCATCCGGTCCTTCACCCACTGCTCGCGCAGTCGCTCCGTCTTGTCGGCGAGAAGGGCCGTGCCGGCTGCTCCCAGCTCGGCGCGTGCTGACTTGTGGAAGGCGCCGAGACGCTCGGGCGAGCGGCTCTCGGCATCTGCGTCAGAGCGGGCGCGCCGTGCTGCCGCCACCTCCGCACGCCAGCTTGTCTCGGTCAGCCAACGGCTCGAGGTGATCAGCTCCTCGAACGCGTCTCCCTTGTGGCCACTGTTCACATAGGCCGTCGAGACCGCGATGAGGTGCGGGGGAGGGCACTGCTGCTCTTGGCAGGCTGCCCGTAGAAGCTCGGCGACTCGGCTGGGGCCGAGGAGGTTGATCTCGACGGCACCGTCCAGAGGTGCGTCGAAGCTGACGGTGGCGGCTGAGTGGACGACGACATCGCAGCTTGCAAGCAGCTGACGGCTCGGAGCATCCAGTCCGAGGCCTTCACGGCCGATGTCGCCCGATATCGTCGTCAGACGACGCTCGACTTCGGACTCGAAGCTGGCTCCAAGCTCCTCTCGCAGGCGGTCGAAGCAGTCGTTCCGGAGGATCTCCCTCCTCGTGCGGTCTGCGGCCGTCAGACGCTGACCGGGCCGGACGAGCACCACGACCTCGCAGCCGGGCACGCACCGAAGGAAGCGCTCGACGAGCGCAGTCCCGAGAAACCCCGTGGCGCCTGTGACTCCTATGCGTTTTCCGGCGAGATCGTCGGTGATCACAGTCCGTCTTACTTCTTCAGCCAGGCGCTCAGCCGGTTGGTCGGCTCAGCCTCGCGCTGGACGACGGGTGGCGCGTGGCGAACTGGCTTGGGCGGCGTGTACCGGCCCGTCGAGCTGGCGGAACCGGCAAGCCGACCGTTGCGTCCGATCGTCCGCGCGGAGGCCGGCTTGCTCGTGGAGCTTGCCTGGCTCGAGCGCGGCGTGGCCGTGCGGGCACTTGGGCTCGTCCTCGATCGCGTGCCGTTCCTGGCTCCAGCAGCAGCGCGAGGTGTCTTCTTCATCGACCTGAACACGAGCCACAGTCCGGCGCCGAGGTAGATGATGCCGATGAGAAAATCGCTGTTGAAAAGGGCGACACCGGAAAGAAGCAGGGCGAAGCCGACGGCTGCCCGGCGTTTGAAGTAGGTCGCGAGCAGGATCGCGGCACCGAGTCCCAAGGTGATCAGAAGGATCCAAGGAGCCTCTGAGTGGATCTGGGACTGGAGCTTCAGGTTCTGCTTGTCGACGTAGTGGCGATCGACGACGTATGACACGACAGCCAGGGCGACGAGCATCACGCCGAGGAAGTAACCGATGAGGCGTTCACGCTTGTCGATGAAGTTGACCTTGCGCCCGTCCTCCTCCGTCCCGGTTGCCGGCTGCGCGCGGCTGCGCGTGTTCAGCCACGAGCGCCGTAGCGCGGTGCTTGCGGTCGGCGGGACGACCTCCTCGTCCTCCTCGTCTGTTTCGTCCCAGTCGCCCTCCGCGTCCTCTTCGTCCCAGTCGCCCTCCGCGTCGTCTTCGTCCCAGTCGCCCTCCTCCTCGCCCTCCTGCGAGCCGCCCTCCGCGTCGTCTTCGTCCCAGTCGCCCTCGTCGTAGACCTCGGCCTCGGTGTCCGCGCCAAGTTGCGCGTCCGCGTCGTCACCGGGCTCTCCATCGAGCTCTTGGCTATGCGCGTCCGTGTCGCGGTCCGAGGTGTCGGTGGACGCGCCGGTGGCCCTGTCTCGTCTGTGCAGCATCGCCGCTAAGGGTAGTAGCCGCGCGGCGTCCACTGCTGCTGGCCCGTCGCTGGACGTCAGCGTGGCCTCGCCGAGTCCACTACGCTGCGAGAATCGGGCGCTTGGCTCAGTTGGTTAGAGCGCAGCCTTCACACGGCTGAGGTCACAGGTTCGAGTCCTGTAGCGCCCACCACATGAGGTCTTCACGTTTTGGTGGGGACCTCGTTCACGTTTGGGCGGTCATTATTCTGCCACGGCGGTGTGACGCGGCCGGTCGGTGCCGGCAGGGTCGGGCTGGCGCACCAAGGGCCTGGTGCGCTGTCGCTCGGGCGCGTGGGAGTGGGCGATGCCACGTTCCCGCGGGAACGCGCCAACTATGGCGACGCGTTCGCCGTCGCCCTGACCAGGTCGGAGATCGGCGTTCGCCGTCGTCGTCGGGTGCGTCGGGGCAGCCCTGCCTTCACCCGGCGCATGTCTTGTGCCTGGCGTCGGTCGAACGCGTCGGCGACCGCCAGGTTGCGCACCACGAGGGCGCAGGCAAGAAAGAGGCTCATGGGCGCAAGCCCCATCACCCGGCACCAGCCCCTGCCGATATCGATCGTCGCGGGGTCCTTGATCCGTGCGTTCGCGCGCTCAGCCGCCGAGCGCCTCGCACAGGAGCGGCGCCAGGCCTTGGAGAGGTAGTCCTGGCGCTGGGCGGTCTTGGCGTTGACCTGTGGCGGGACGGTGATGGTGGACTGCGTGCAGCACGCAGGCGGGTGCTCGGGTGGGGCGAGCACTTCGGGGTGATCGAGGGTGAGCGCGATCGAGTCGGCGCGTAGCGGGCAGCGGAGTTTCCCCAGGACCGCGGGACAGGCGACGCGGTGGTAGCCGTCTGCGTCGGTGGCGCTGATGCGCCCAAGCTTGTAGCGGGAGAGCTCGGCCACCTTCTTCTCGTGGGCTGCGACCTCGTCTGCACTCGCTGCGCGTGCAAGGTGGCGCGTAGCGCCGGGTGGTACCGATAGTCCAGCTACGTGGTACCGCGGTTCTGGGTTGGTGGTACCGGCCCGCTCGGATACCCTCGGGCCGGTACCACCGCTTAGGCGGGGCTATTCCCAGTGCTGCTTGTCTGCGCGGGCCTGCTCCTGGCGGAGCTTGCGCATGTCGATCTGTCCGAGGTTGATCGTTCGGGCGTGGTTGGCGAGCCGGTTGACGATCGAGTCGGCAGCGACGCGGTCGGGTAGGGCCTCGACCCAGTGCGCCGGACCGGTTTGCGAGGCGATCATCGTGGGCAGCCGGTGTTCCCGGTTGGCGAGCACTGCGAACAGGTCGTTGGCCGCGGCGGGGTCGATGCCGACCGTCAAGAAGTCGTCGACGATCAAAAGGTCCGTGTCCGATAGGGCGTTGAGCAGCTGTTGGTGGGCGATGCCGTCGGAGCGAGCGATGACCAGGCGGCGGGCCAGATCGTCCATCCGCGTGTAGTGGACGCTGTGCTCGTTGTGGCAGGCGGCGATGCCGATCGCGCATGCCAGATAGGTTTTGCCTCCTCCGGTGGGTGAGATGATCAAAAGGTTTGTCGGGTCGGCCCGCCAGTGGTGTGCGCCGTAGCGTCGCATCCGCACCGCGGTCAGGCCCCGCCCGTCGCGGTAGTCGATCTCGGCGATCGACGCGCGCGCGATGGGGAAGCCGGCTTGCTTGATCAGCTTGTCGATCTTGTTGGCGCGCCGGAGCGTGAGCGCGTCGTCGACGGCGGTGAGGAACAGTTGTTCGGGTGTGAGACTGTCGTTGGCCTCGTCGGCGATGAGTTCTTCCAGGCGGGCGGCGACGTGGGTGACCCGCAGGGCCCGGAACTTGTCGTAGTCGATACTGGTGAAGCTCACCGCTCCACCTGCCCGCCGGTGGCGTAGTGGGAGGCGTCACGCACGAACACGTCCGGCCCGACGGCCTTCGGGTCGCCGCGTCTGACGCTCGACGCGGCCGCGATGTTCGGCCGGGTCGCCTTGGCGTCGGAATCGATCGCGGCCATGATCCGTTTCAGCGTGGAGTAGGTGGCGTGGCCGCTGCGGTTGACCAGTTCCTGGCAGGCCGCCTCCAAACGTGGGCGGTTGCGTTTCCCGAGCCCGGACAGGATGTTCTGGCAGTCGAGATAGCCCTGGGCTTCGATCACGTGCCGGTCCAAGATCTGCTCGATCACCGTCACGGTCGCCGGCCCGAAAGCGCGTGCCCGGTCGATGAACCAGCTCCGTGACCACAACCCCTCGATGTCGCGGTGCTGGGCGGGGACGTGCTCGGGAAGAGTCGAGTACTGGCCCTTACGGCCTTTCAGCCGCCGGTGCTCGCAGACGATGTCGGCGCCGTCGAAGATGGTCACCGTCGAGGTGGTCAGCCGCACCCGCAGCAGCCTGCCCGCCAGCCGGTAAGGAACCGAGTAATGCTGATAGTCGGCGGTCAGGTGGTAGTTCCGGCCCGCCTTGAGCTCCTTCCACTCCACCTCTTCGAAGCGGGTGTCGGGCAACGGCCCGAGAGCGGTGCCTCCTCGGTGGTGAACCGCTCCCACCGGGTCGTATCGTCGGCCCGGCGAAGATCATGGTTGATCTCCCACACCCGCTCGTCGATTGCCTCGTTCAACTCTGCCAGGCTCGTCCAAACCTCACCCTCGAGATAGCCGATCACCCGCTTGTTCACAATGTTCACCGCGTTTTCCGCGGCCGCCTTATCGCGGGGTTTCCGGGACCGGGCCGGCACGATCGCCGTCTGGTAGTGATCGGCCAGCTGTTGGTAGCGGGCGTTGACGACTCGGGCCTTGTCGCCCTTGGCTCGCTGGTGGGTCGACGTGGTCGGGTTGTCGGGCACGACGATCGCGACCACCCCGCCGTAGAACGCGAAAGCACGCACGTGCGCGTCCAGCCACGACTCGGATTTCATGTTCATGTAGGCCCGGCAGAACAGCGTCCCGGAAAACGGCAGCACCGCGACGAACAACACCGCCGGCGCGACGCGCCCAGTGACCGAGTCCACCAGATCGATGGTGTCCCCGGCCCAGTCCACCAGCATCGCGCGGCCCGGCTCGTGATGCAGCGTCGCGACCAGATCATTGGACCTGACGTAGTCGCCGAACAGCGCGCAGAACTGCGAATACCCGTACTTCTTCTTACCAGCCGCGTCGCCGTCGGCGTAACGACGCCACCCCAGCAGCAACGTGAAATGCCGGTTCGCTCTCATCGTCGCGAGTACCCGCGCCAGGTCCGGCTGCTCGTACTCCTCCGACACGCACCGGCGTCCGTCGGGGAACCACTCCGCCAGATCCGCCTCGCTCACCACCGCGGCCGAGGTCAGGCCGCGCCCGACGACCACCTGCTTCACCCGGGACACGTCCCGGCGGGAGCACCCCGCGACCGCGACGATCTCGCTGTAGCCGCGACCCGCGAGCACCAGCTCCAAAATCGCCCGATAGTTGGCCATCCAGCCACCTCCAAATCAGTAGCCGACGACACACCCTGTGCCGCCGCACCGATCAGAGAACCAGCACGGACGAAGCCAGTACCAACTAGCCAGAACCGCGGTACCACGTAGCTGGACTATCGGTACCAAGAAGCGCTATGCGCCACGAGTAGCGGATCCTTCCGGACGGCAGGACGGCCTGGCACAGCTGCGTTGGAGTGGTCGTTTGACAACCTTCCGCCGCCGGGTGAAAGACAAGGGGATGCATCAACGAGCACCCGTGCCTTAAGCGATATGTACCTCCGCGTGCAACGGCCGACTAGTCGATTATCACGCAGCGGGCACGCTGCCGGAGGCGGGGACGGAGGTAGTGCGAGCATCTGTGCGCGAGCGGAGCCGGGGAGAAGCGGTGGGAACCGCGGATCGTCACGCAGTGTCGAGAACCGTGGGACATGGCGCGTTCCACGACCCACGATTGGAGGGTAACCGGTCCACCGCAGCGACGGCGGAGGCCCATATGATGGCGAGCTCATGCCAATACATGGCGCTCCGTGCAACCAATGGTGCAACCCGACTCGGCTGACTTACCGTATTCCAGCCGGGCCGACGGCTACTTCCTGGAACTGGACACCTGATCTGAGCTGCCCAAACTCGGCGCAAGGAATCCCGCTGGACGCCAGTTTCGAGTCTGGCAGAAAAGGATAATGAGTCTGGATCCCGCGCGATTCCAGTGGCTACTCAGAGGGGTCTCGTCGCCGTCAGCTTGTCGTATATGGACCCGGCATTCAGTGTCTGAATGTATTCCATCATGTGTCCCTGACCTATGTCAACCGGGAAGCGGTCTGCGAAGGTTATCTTCTTGACGGTCTCCTCGCGAGTCCAGCCGGATGAGATCGCCGATGCGACCGCAGCCTCCCATTCATATAATATCGCCCGCTGAGTATCGAAATACCGTGCCGTAGTCACCGGTCCATGGCCGGGAACGACATGGTCGATATCGAGGCGGCGGAGCCTATCGAGAGCTTGGAGCCATTGTTCAATGTCGGATGTCATCAACCACGTCTGGCAGTCGCTGAAAACGGTGTCGCCAGTGAATACAGTGCGTTCCTCAGGTACGTGAACAGCGACCTGGCCAGGAGTATGGCCGGGTGTGTGCAGGAGTTGGAAGGTGTGATCTCCGACATGCAGAGTAAGGTCACCAGTAAACACGATAGTTCCCTTGTTGGGGTCAGCGTAGTATTCGGCTCGACCGGGGAATAGGTCTGCTCCAGCCGGATCGTCTGTTGGAATCGCCTCCGCCGCGTAGGCGAACGGATCAAGCTCAGGAAAGACTTTCATGAAATTGTCGTAGACGCCGCGATGGTGCACCACCGAGCCGGCGCCCTTGAAGTAGTAGTTACCGAAAATGTGATCTACATGGTGTTCGGTATTGATCACGTAGCGGATTGGGCCGTGGCTCTCCGCTTCTTGCCTCATTGCTACGGCCCGAGTCGGCAACTGTGGTGTGTCAATGACCACGACTCCGTCTGAAGTCGTTACATAACTGGGGTTGCAGCCGCGGATATTAGTCTCGGTGAACACGTTGGGAGTAACCTGTTGCACGGCGTGATTCTCCTATCTTAGATTGTGGGGATGAGTAAGTGCTCACTTTGACAACTGCCGGATCGTCTGGCGCGGTTCGAGTTGATGGGACGTGGGTCTCGCGTCGGGAGGCGAGCGTTATCGCCGCCCGTGTTTGCCCCTTCACGCGACCATCACCTCAGGAGCAGAGAACGCGGATTCGGGTCGACAGAGTGACGAGCCAGTGAGGCGTTCCATCACCATCTGCCCGGACGCGACTGTACGGATCATGTCGCACGCCAAATAGGCGGAGGTGTCGGCTGGCACACTAGCTTGTTAGAGCCAATCCTACAGGATCGATTATTGCTGGTCACAGTATCGAGATTCCAAAATGGCATTATGCTGAACGCCTCCAATGTCTCGTGAGGATCATGGCTGGCACCCCGCAATGTTGGCGAGCCTTCAAAGCTGGCCGAGGCGCGAGCGACCCGTGACAGTATCCGATTCGTTATCGACACCCACCCAGACGGCGAGAAGGGTCTCGGCTCGCCAGTCGTTCGCGCCTTGGAAGCTGTGAGCGGCGGAGCACCTAGCGGTTGACTGGCGCAGGAGGTGCATCTCGAGGGTATACACAGTCTCGACCGGGTCGCCAGAACCGTTTGGAGAGCAGCAGCGAGCTCGTCACGGCCGGGCGGCCCGGAGCCTGTGTCCGCCCCCCGATAGGTGGTGCCGGACTCATTTGTAGCGGGGCGACACCGCAGACCCTCGGCGAGCACCGACCTCCCAGGAAGAAGAAGCGGTCGCGATTGTAGGTGTACGCGCCTGCCGTATGCGCGGGTGGCGAGGTGGGACAGGCGGTTGATCGTATTACAATATCCGACCGACTTGCTGCAATGGCGTGGGGCGTTCCCAGACAGGTGGCCGCTGTCCGTTAGGCTCCCGAAGCGAGCCCGGAGGGAGTTGAGTGTCTCCGTCCTGCTGCCGGCGGAGTGTCTGTCTGCGCCGAGTGCAACTCGCCAGTGGGGCACGAGCTTGGCCCCACCCGCCGATCCCCGACCGCGTATCTGGTTTGGGAACGCGGGCAGCGGGGACCGTATCAACCGCGACTGCTGGTGGGAACGGCGGGCCCTTTCGTGCTCGTCATCCTCCGCGGAGTCGCTGTTGAGGGAAGTCCGGTTTTTGTGGGTCGTCAAACCTGTCTCGCGACGGAGGAGCTTCGGGTTGCGGCAGGTTTCCTTCTCTGCTCGACCAAGCCTCGAGCCGTCCCGCAAGAGAACGAACCACTGCACTGTTGCCCGTCCCCCTCTCCTCATGGTGGGGATATCACTTGCTCGCCGTGCTGCTCGCCCACCTTGCGAGTTGGTTCGGCATGGCTGCCGACTGACCCTCTAACACTGTGGGGCGTGTGTGTGACAAGTGAGCCGAAGAACTCGATGTGTTGGCGCATCTCACGTCCTGCGAGTTCCGCGTTGCGTGCTCGCAATCCTTCGAGAATGGGCCGATGCATCTCGGCGATCATCCGCAGGTCAGCGCCTGTTTTCAGAGCGCTGATAAGCGTTCTTGCCTCGATTCGCAGCGAGCGCCAGATCTCAAGGAGTACCTGATTGCCAGAGGTCTCGACAACGATCTCGTGAAAGACCACATCGTGGAGCAACTGCTGGTGAAAGTCGTTGGCCTCTGCCGCCTTACGCATCTGATCGAGCTCGACTTGAAGTTGATCGAGAACTAAGTCCGACATGTGCTCGGCGGCTTCTCGCCCCGCGACCTCCTCGAGGGCCGCGCGGACGGGGTATACCTGACCGAGCTCTGCAATGGTCACCTCACGAACTCGTGCACCACGGTGCGGCCGGCTCTCGATAAAGCGCATGCCCTCTAGGTCACGTAATGCTTCGCGTACTGGCCCCTGGCTTGTGCCGAACTCACGGGCGATTGCGCTCTCGACAAGCCGACTACCTGGAGGATAGGTGCCATCCAGCACGCGCTCGACGATCCGCTCCCTGATTACATCACGCAGTATCGTGCGCTTAATCGTGGTCGCACCTTCAGCCGTCACCGGTACAGGCGTGGGAACGCTTCGCACAGTTATTGATAATCTATGTTGCGGAAAGCTTTGTCAAGCGAACTCGTGCCAGTCATCATAAGCTAGGCGATCCTCGGCTCTACTTCCTGGGACTCTGGAGAGAGACCGCCGAAGCTCTGGACCGCTCCGGGTACCGTGTCCGAGTAACTGGGGACCGCTTCCTGCGGAATTGCCACCAGAGCCCTGTAAGGAAAAGGGCAATCGCCCCGTGGGCCGCCACGCACGACGGGCCGCGCGCCTTCGCCCAGCTCGTGGATATCCCCGGCGCGATCGAGACGCATCAGTCGCCCACGCATCCCGGCCCAGCTGTCAGCGGAGGCGCAGACTCTTCCCTGCGGTCTTGACAAGACACCACGAACGGCCGATAATCGATAATCCGGAAGCCCGAGCTTCAAAAGACCACAGGAGGAGTCGCATGAGCGAGGAGCGGGTGCGTGCCGCCTTCCATGGGGACGACGAGTTCCCGATCGAGTGGGACGAAGGGCAGGAGCAGCTGTTTTGGGTCCATGACGACCTCCATATCCCCAACCCAGTATCACCGATGTACGCCGACATCGGTGGGTGGTGGCTCAACTGCGACTATATGTTCCGCCGGTTCGGTACGCCCTTCGCGTCTGACTGGATCGCCAAGATCATCAATGGCTACGTGTATACGGCTGCGATTCCCGCGGGTGTCGGCTTGCATGCTGAAGCATCGGAATATGGCGCCCGCTATACGCCCCGCGTCCCTCTTGACCCAGAGTACTCCTCACAGATCGGAGCCTACCTGGGATGGACATTGCCCTATTACGCCGAGAACTTTCTGACTTGGTGGCGCGGGCGGTTGCGCCCCGAGATGGAGCGCAACTTCGAGAGATTCGATAACTACGACACCGAAGCTGCAACGCTTTTGGACCTGGCTATTCTCCTGGAAGACGCCATCGATATGCACGACCGACACTGGCAGATCCACTGGGTCCTTAACTTTGCGCAGTTTTCCGCGACGATGGCGCTGAACGACGCTATCGCCAAGGTCAAAGGTGAAGGTGATCACTCGATTCTCATGGGTCGCCTGCAGAGCTCAACGCAGAACCGCAACTGGGACTCCGTGGAGGAGTTGTGGAAGATCAAGGAGAAGATCAAGACCGACGGCGGAGAAGTGGCCAAAGCCTTCGAGAAAGCGACCGCGAGCGATGTGCTGCACGCGCTGGAGACAACTGAGGCCGGTCGAGCGTTCATCGCTGAAAAGATCGAATCCTACCAGCGGGTATTTGGTTATAAATCGATGTGGGCGCACGAGTTTGCCTTCAAGACGTGGAGGGAAAACCCTGCGCCAATCGTTGAGGCCGTGCGTGGCTACCTTGAGGTGGATTACGATTTCCCAAGCGAGCTGCAATCGGTAAGTGATGATCTTGAAGCCGCTAAAGCTGAGCTTCTCGAGGGTGTCAGCCAGGGTGCAGATAGAGATGAACTGGTGCGAGTGCTGGAGCTGAGTCTCAAAATGAACCCGCTTACGCCAGACCATCACTTCTACATAGATCAGGGTACCAACGCGCGGGTACGCCTCGTACTGATCGCAATTGGGCAAAAGCTTGTTCAGACTCGTATATTGTCTGACCCCGAGGATGTTATGTACCTCAAATATAATGAGCTGCGGTCGGTCATGGCCGGCGGATATGTCGGCGACGTCCCGCAGCTAATCTCAGAGCGTCGGGACGAACGTGAAACAGCCTATGGGGTGCGGCCGCGGGACTGGGTCGGCACGGCGACCGAGAGCGCGGTCGCCTTTCCTTACTGGAGACTTTGGGGCTTTCCGGAAAAGCTGGACCGCAAGCCGCCAGAGGCCGACAGCGTGATCGAGGGGTTGGCTGCCTCTGCGGGTGTAGTGGAGGGCATGGCGCGCGTCGTATTGTCGCCGGACGAGTTTGACCAGGTGACGAAGGGCGAGGTCGTCGTCTGCCGCATGACGAGTCCGGCATGGGTGGTTCTCTTCACGCGGATCTCGGGCCTGGTCACTGATGCAGGAGGCGTCGCCTCCCACCCTGCTGTGGTGTCGCGAGAGTTCGGTATCCCAGCTGTCGTCGGCACTTCGGATGCCACCCGGCGGATCAAGACCGGAGACCGCGTGCGAGTGAACGGCGCAACCGGCCGAGTAGACATTTTGGTGGACGCTCGCGTCCCACTTGCAGGCATCGAGTTGTAGAGATCCGCGATGGCTGATCCGCCGCTCGTTCTACCCTTCACAGACCCTCGTTGTCGTGAGGTCGCGCTGAGCGGGGGCAAGGGCGCGAGCCTGGCTACCATGATCGCAAGCGGCTTGCGCGTTCCGCCAGGGTTCGTTGTCACGTCCGCTGCTTTTTTCGCGGCAATCGACGAAAGCGAGCTGCGGGCAATGGCCCGCGCTGGGGAGTTTGCCCGGGTGCGGTCAACCGTGACTGCTTCGCAGCTACCGGTCGACCTTATCGGACAGCACTATGCAGCTCTTGGAGGGCTGGTCGCAGTTCGGTCGTCGGCTTGTGCGGAGGACTCGGTTCGTGCCAGCTATGCCGGTGTTCAGGAGACCTATCTGAATGTGGGGAGCCTCGACGCGGTGTTGAAGGCCATCGTTGAATGTTGGCTGTCCTTTTTTTCTGAGCGGGCTGTATTTTATCGAGAGGAAAAAGGGTCACTTGAGGATGTGGCGATGGCTGTCGTGGTACAGGAAATGGTGAACTCCAGAAAGTCCGGCGTCCTTTTCACGGTTGACCCAGTGCAGGGTCGCCGAGACCGAATGGTCGTCGAGGCAGCCTTTGGTCTTGGGGAGGCTGTGGTCTCCGGCAACGTTACTCCGGATCACTACGTGCTGGATCTCGAGGGAGTGGTCAAGCATAGTCGAGTGGTCGACCACCCCGTCCTAGACGAAAGAGAGTGCAGGCGGCTTGCGCAACTCGGTCGGCACGTTGTTGACATATATGGCAGTGCGCAAGATATCGAGTGGGCTATCGATGGCGCTGGTGCTCTCATGGTATTACAGTCCCGTCCAGTGACCACCGTCTAAGGCGCGTATTGATGAAGTACGTTACCTATGAGATTGAAGGTCGAAGCCGCGTGGGCATGCTCAAGGGTGAGAGGGTGTTCGACGTCGATTTCGACGGTGACATGGTTGCTTTTATCGAGGCCGGCGCTCCGAGTGGCGCTGTCAAACCGGTAGAGGGAGCGCGGCTGCGGTCGCCTTTGCGCCCTCGTACCCTGCGGGATTTTCTATCCTTTGAGGGGCATTTGCTCAATGCCTTTAAGAATCTCAAGAGAGAGATCCCTGCAGAGTGGTATGAGGTGCCCGCGTATTATAAGGGCTTACCTGATACGGTGATTGGGCCGGACGAGGAAGTTCCGTGGCCTTCTTACTGTGATGAGCTCGATCACGAGCTCGAGCTCGCGGCTGTCATTGGACGCGGTGGGAAGGATATTCCTCTGGGCAGCGCTCTCGACCATGTGTTCGGCTACACGATCTGGAATGATATGTCAGCGCGTGATACTCAACGGCGCGAATTGCCCATCGGCATGGGACCGGGCAAGGCCAAGGATTGGGATGGCTCGAACGTGCTTGGGCCGTGCATTGTCACTGCTGATGAACTCGATATTGCTAATCTGCGACTAACGGTGCGAGTCAACGGGGAGCTTTGGGGTAGCGACACCACAAAGCATATGCATCACAGCTTCGCAGCGATGATCGAGTACGCCTCGCGCGATCTCACTCTCCGTCCCGGGGAGGTGTTCGGGTCTGGGACAGTAGCGACGGGCTCTGGGCTCGAAATTGATCGGTGGCTTCGGCCGGGGGACATCATCGAAATGGAGGCTGAGGGCATCGGCCTGCTGCGAAACACGGTTGGTCTACGTAGGGTCGTGCGCGGAGGGTACTCCGTCGCGGCGCCCAGTCATGGTACCTGATTCATCACACGAGGAGTGGAGAGTTTAATGGCATTTGTTGTCACCGCGATATGGAAGGCGAAGTCTGGAACGGAGCAAAAGGTCCTCGACGTCATCAAGACCATGACGCCACTGTCGCGTGCCGAGCCCAAGAACCTCTATTACCAAGCGCAGGTCTCCCCTGATGACCCGACGAAGTTCTTCCTGTACGAGCAGTACGTTGACGCTCAGGGTTACGAAGAGCACAAGGCGAGTGACCACTTCCAGCGGCACGTGTTCGGCTATGTCCTTGAATATCTCGAAAGTCGTCAAGTGGTCACCTACGAGACGATTGATGTCTGAACGGGCCGAAGCGCAGTACTCGCGGTCGTCACAGCGGCTGCTGCTCCTGCGCCATGGCGAGGTCATCTCGCATCAGGGCGATGTGCCGGTGACCGAGCGAGGGTTAGTCATGGCTAGCGATGTCGGACGCAAACTAGCGGTACAGACCGCAGGGCGGATGGTCGTGCTGAGCGGCGACACTCTACGCACTCGCCAGACCGCTCAGGCTATCGCCGCGGGTGCGTGCCGCGCTGGATCTCCTGTCGATGGTCCCCGGGTCTCGTGCGCGCTGCGCAATCCCGACCTGTATATAGCTGGTGAGCGCGTCGAGATGGTCAGCACAGCAGCCGCCTTTGCCTCGCAGGTCGACGGATTGGACGAATCCGGAGTAACTGCCATTCCATTTTTCCGCGGCTTCATCGAAGCAGCCGATCGGATCG
>JAKACA010000059.1 GCA_021796455.1 Actinomycetes bacterium | reverse complement strand
TCAATCAAGGCCGTGGGTATCATTCAGCCAGTCCTGGTACGAGAGGTGGAACCAGGCGAGTACGAAATCATCGCTGGTGAGCGTCGCTACAGAGCGGCGAGACGCGCCGGCCTAGCTACTATCCCGGCCCTGGTGAGAGTTGTCGACGACGTCACGAGCTTGGAGCAGGCCCTCGTCGAGAACCTGCAGCGAGAGGATCTCAACGCTCTGGACGAGGCCGGTGCTTATCAGCAGCTCATAGAGGATTTCGAGTTGACTCATGACGAGGTGGCGCGGCGTGTCGGGAAGAGCCGTGCGGCGGTGACGAACTCGCTCCGTCTCTTCCAACTTCCCCCCGCCGTCCAGCGCCTGATCCGTGACAACCTCCTCACAGCAGGACATGCCCGTGCCCTGCTCGGCACTCCGGACAGAGCTCTTCAGGAGCAGCTCGCACTAGAAGCTGCGCGCGGCGGCATGTCAGTCCGATCTATCGAAGACAGGGTCAGGTTGGCGGTCAAGGCGGACGCCGCAAGTGGTGACGAAGCGGCTCTCGACGATGAGCGGGGCACAGGACACGATGGTGCTGGGTCAGCCTACGACGCCCGCAGTGACCGGCCGGCTCACGGTCTCTCGAAGGAACAGGCAAATTCTAAGCCTGACCTGCATGCTGCACCGTTGGCAAGCAGGCTGCGCCCACCGGGTCTCTTGGATCTGGAGGAGCTGCTTGGAGATTATCTCAACACACGAGTCACAGTTGACATGACGGCCAAGCACGGCCGCGTGGTCATCGAGTTTGCCAACCTCGATGACCTAGAGCGTCTCTACCGGTTGATCATCGGAGGGAGCTCGTCAGGTCGCACGGAAGTAGCGCCATTCTACCCATGACGTGCATACAGGTCTACCTCAGGAAGAGCATGGGGGCACTCTACTGCTGGTAAACGGTGATCCACACCCTGTGCATCAGGTTGTGGACGAGCGCCCCACCTCCCAATCTACCCTCAGCCACTGCTCGAGGGATCTGACGACCGCCTGAGCAAGCTCCGGAAGTTTCATCACGACCAGACCTGGTTCGCCCAGCTCAACCAGCACCGCTGGCATCTCGGTTTCCCGCAGTACTCGCAGTGCCATCCCCTCAGTCGAGAATTCGCCAGACGCGAGCTCTTCGGCGATCTCCTTGCCGAGCAGCTCTGCCAGGGACCGGCTCGTCTCTGACTCGTAACGGTAACCTCTGTAATACATGGTCCTTACGGCGGCGTGCTGTGGTTCGAGTTGTAATCCGATGTAGCAGTCGACGGCAGCTCGGTTAGCCGATGCTGCCAGCTCCGAGTCGTCGGGGTGGTGGAGTCCGAGGCCGTCGGCTCCCACCAAGGAAAGTGCCCTACAAACAGCGCCGACGCCGGTGGCGAAGCCCCCGTGCTCGCCCACGGCTATTCGTCTCCCACGCAGAGAGGCGCCGCGCGCTGTTGCGGCGAGTCGCTCGCGGACGGCGCTTACGAGGTCGCCCCCGCCCGGCCGGATCGCCAGCCTTCTCAACTCGGCGATCGTGAGGTAGCCACAGATGCCGTCGGACGGAAGTCCCACATTTCGCTGAAAGTCGGCGAGTGCATGAGCGGTTCGGTCGCCAAATATCCCATCGACACCGCCGGGGTCGAAGCCAAGAGCGCTCAGACGGCTCTGCAGTTCGGCGACGTCGTCGCCATGAATCATGGGAGCGCGACGGTAGAGACTCCTGTCTCCGAGGTAGTAGCCCGCTTCGACAACTGCCGCCCAGGTTTCAGATCCGCATACGCCGTCGCAGCGCAGGCCGCGCTGGTGTTGGAAAGCCGCGACCGCGCGCGCGGTGGCGGAGTCGAAGAGGCCGGTGACGTCGTGGTCAGCAAGCAGACCGAGTCGGACAAGTCTCGACTGAAGGTCGATGACCGCGTTGCCACCTGATCCCCCCTCCAAGGGGAGCGGCTCTTCGGGGTCACCGACCGGCCGAGGTGGCGAGACGGGCGCGTTCGCGGCGGGAAGCATCCGCCCTATCGTACGGCTTCGGGAATCACCATGCGCCGTGAAAGCCCGCAAAGACAAAGGGGTTTCTCGGCCAGTGTGCCGGCTGCCGGGTGCAGACCATGGGGCTCAGGAGATGTGCTGGTCGACTTCAGAGAGAATCTGGCTCTTCGGACGTGCGCCGACTATGCGGCTGAGCGCCTGGCCGTCTTTGAACAGCAACAGCGTCGGGATACTCATCACTTGAAAGCGCTGGGCGGTGTGGGGGTTGTCGTCTACGTTCAGCTTCGCCACCCGGAGCGAGCCCACCTTGTCGTCGGCGATCTCCTCCAGTACCGGTGCGACCATCTTGCACGGACCGCACCATTCGGCCCAGAAATCGACCAGCACAGGTACGTCCGCGAGCGTGACCTGCTCGTCGAACGTGTCGTCACTAACGGTGATGATGTTGTCGGCCATTTCCGTCTCCTCTATCTGAGTTGATGCTGCAGAGCAGCCAGGTACTTTTCAGCGTCTATCGCCGCCATGCAGCCCGAGCCAGCAGCAGTTATGGCCTGTCGGTATTCGTGATCCTGCACGTCGCCACATGCGAAAACACCGGGGACGGCGGTTTTCGTCCCGCCGTACGTAAGGAGGTACCCGTTGGCGTCCAGCTCTAGCTGACCTTCGAACAGCGCCGAGTTGGGGGCGTGCCCGATGGCCACGAAGAGCCCCTCCAGCTCAACGTCACGCTCGTGGCCCGTGAGCGCGTCCTTGATCGTCACTCCTTCGACGTGGTCGGTCCCAAGAACGTCCGTGACAGTCGAGTCCCAGATGAAGTCGATCTTTTCGTTACGAAACGCCCGTTCCTGCATGATCTTCGACGCTCGGAGCTCCTTGCGCCGATGGATTATCTTCACCGAGCTCGCGAACTTGGTAAGGAAGAGCGCTTCTTCGATCGCCGAGTCGCCTCCCCCTACCACGGCGATCGGCTTATCTCTGAAGAAGAAGCCGTCGCAGGTAGCGCACGTGGAAACTCCATGACCGATCAGTCTTGCCTCGTTCGGCAATCCGAGCATGAGCGAACGGGCGCCGGTGGCGATGATGAGGGTCCGCGCGCGTACCGGAGGCTCGTCGTCGCCAGCCCATATCGAGATCGGTGAGGTGGAGAGATCGACGCGCGTCGCCTTCTCGACGGCGAGGTCCGCGCCGAAACGCTCGGCCTGGGTCCGCATATCGGCCATTAGCTGGGGACCCATCGTCCCCTGTGCGAAGCCGGGGAAGTTCTCGATCTCTGTTGTCAGCATGAGCTGACCGCCCGGCTGATCACCTGTCGACGATGGCTCTCCCTCGAGGACGAGTGGATTGAGGTCCGCCCTCGCGGCGTAGATAGCAGCGGTCAGCCCAGCCGGGCCGGATCCTAGGATGACGACCTCTCGGACGTGTCCTGTTCTCATGAGCTCCCCGTTCGATTTAGGCTCGCCGGATGTGACCGGCCCGGTTGCTAGGAGCGCGGATGGCGCATCCGCGACAAGAACAGTCCAAGGCCAGAGAAGATTCCACCGACAATCAGGTAACTGGCCCAGACACGCCAGTGGAAGAGGTAGTCGTCGAGAAGTCTCACGGCTCCTACTGCCAACAGTATAGCTAACAGCACTCCGACAGAGGCTGCCAGCAGGCCGAAGATCGCGAAACGGACCGCCCGCAGCACAGGCGTCACCGTCCTGTCGCGGACGATCGAGACGACTTCTTCCACCTTGGTGGTGGCAAGGGAGGCGAAGTCATTGAAAGGCGTAGCAGCGGACTTGTTGCTCGTGCCGCCAGCGGTGCTGTCGGAAGGCATGAGGGGCAGGTTACTGCGGTAACGGCGCGGGTCCGCACATGGTCACAGATGTCCGGAGCGTCGTCATTGGCGCTTGACTTTGAAACACACAGCTATAGAGCCCGCGCCGGCGTGGGTTCCAATCACCGGACCGATGTGACCTAGCTGGATGGCCTCGCGCGGGAAGCAGCCCGACAGCATGTCGACGAGAGAATCCACGTCTTCTGCCGCACCATGCACGACCGCCAGCTGCTCGAGTGCACCAGCAGCCTTGACCTTCTCAGCCAAGTACTTGAGGGAGCGGATCCGCGTTCTTTGCCGAGACTCCGCCTCTATGAGACCGCCACGAACCTCGATGACTGGCTTGATCGCGAGCAGCGATCCGAAGATTGCCTGGGCATTCCCGATCCTGCCGCCTTTTCGGAGGTTCTCGAGAGTATCGAGGCTCCCATACACGCGAACGTCGTGGGCTCCCTCTTCGGCAGCAGCCGCAATCTCACTGACCCCGAGGCCCGCTCGTGCGGACTCAGCGGCCGAGAGAGCCAGTATTCCCTCGCCCATTGTCACAGACTGCGAGTCGACAACCTGCACGGGTATCCTGTCTTGGACTTCGGCCGCCCCGGCGGCGGCGGCCTGGTAGGTCGCCGAAAGTTTGGATGAGAGTGTTATGCACACGACCCCGTCGTGTCCATCTGCCAATCCCTCCAGGTAGGCGCTTACGAACGCTCCCGGTGAAGGCGCCGAAGTCTCAGGAAGCACCGACTTGTTAGCACATTCATGCCAGAATTGCTCGGGCGACCAGGTGCGTGTGACCTCGGGTCCGATCTCGCCGAGACGGACATCCAGTTCGACCACTTTGATGTCGTTTCGCTCAGCCACCTCCGGATCGAGATCAGCGGCACTGTCCGTGACGATCAGGGTCCTAGCCATGTGCTCCTCTCCGGGCGGCGGGGTGCCGCTTGCGTGAAGTCTGCCAGGCGGAGTAGGTCCCGGCTAGCCCGGCGGCGCCTCCGTATGTCAAGAATCCGACGATCACGCCGGCAGCCACGCGTAACAGCAGACCCTCCTCGTTCTCAGATGCCACAGCTGCGGTCACGAGAGCTACAGCGACCGCCATTGTCAGTGTGAGTGCGACAGATCTGGCAAGAAACCTCCCCACCCGAGCACCACCGAGGCTCCCCATGCGCGACCGGACCACGCCAAGCGCGCCAAGCGCGGCAAGGCTGTATGAGATCGAGAGAGAGAGAGCGAGACCCGCGGCCCTGGCATAATATGACAGCACAAGTGCCAAGATAATGTTAGCGCCGTTCTCGAATAGGTAGAGAAAGAAGACAGTGCGCGTGTCGCGCATTGCCTGCAGGGCACTTACGCAGAGAAGGTAAGTGCAGTAGCCCGGCAGCCCAAGGGCCAGGAGCGCGAGGAGTCGACCTGTCTCGGCGGCATCTTTGGAGGCGAAGGCCCCGTGACGAAGGAGCAGGGCGATGAGCGGACCGGCGAGGAGGAGGTACCCAGCGGTGGCCGGCAATATGCCCGCCATCATCCTCTGGATACCTATGCCGAACTGATGTGCCATCTCGGGCAGGTTGTTGGTGCTGAAGCGGTATGAGAGCTCGGGGATCACGGCGCTCATCACCGAGACGGCGATGATTCCGAAGGGCAGCTGGAAGAACTGGAAGGCATAGCTGTAGTCGGTCACCTGGGACGCCCCAAGCCCAACGGCGACAGCGAGGACGACGAAGACAGCTACCTGATTGGCTATGACGAAGCCAACGGTCCAACCCGAGAGCGAGAGGATTTCCTTGACCGCCGGATCCCCTGGGCGCCAGACGAAGCGAAGATTGAGACCGGACCTGATTGTGGCAGGAACAAGCGCGAGTCCCTGCACGATAACTCCGGCGCTTGTCCCCAGCCCGAGCAGCAGTAGGACCCCGTGGTCATGTTGCACTCTTGCGAGGCTCGGATGGTGACCGACCACTCTGGCGAACTCGAGAAGCACCGCGATTGCGACGACATTGTTGAAGATCGCGACGTAGGCGACGAGTACGAAGCGCCGTAGCGAATTGAGCACCGCCCCCATCAAGCTTATAGCGCCATATCCGAGGAGTTGAACAGCAAAGAGCCTCAGCAGATCGGTCGCTACCTGCTGCTCGGCGGCGACGCGAGAGCCGTGCGCTCCGAGCGAGTAGAGGTCGATCACAAAAGGAGCGAGGAGAAGAAAAGCCACGGTGGCACCAAGGAGCACCATGCTCGACAACGACACGACTGCGGAGATGGACTCCGTGGCCTCAGCTGGCGACCGTGTTGCCATGCGGTGCACGAACTGGGGAACGAAGGTGGCGGAGAGCACACCACCCAGCACGAGGTCATGCACGATGTTCGGTGTATTGTTGGCGAGGTTGAAGGCGTCCGATAGACGGTTGCCACCTAACGCGTAGGCAGCGACAAACAGGCGGAGAAGACCGGTGAGCCGCGAGAGAAGCGTCCCGCCGGCCATGAGAGCTGTCGCCCGTCCGAGCCCCGGACGTGCCCCGGTGCGAGGAGACTTCCCTGCGGGGCTACCCTCAGTGCCCGTAGGGCTCACGTGTCGGGGGCAGTGCCCGGAACGACGCCGGCTGCAAGCGCGGCGCCTCGGAGCCTGTGCTGCTTTCGTCGTTTTGTGACAATCGACCGGGACCACCAGATCAGGAGGAAA
This sequence comes from Actinomycetes bacterium, assembly GCA_021796455.1. GTDB lineage: Bacteria > Actinomycetota > Acidimicrobiia > Acidimicrobiales > Bog-793 > JAKACA01. Next base: position 11,097 of record JAKACA010000059.1, on the reverse strand, counting down.
GCGGCCGCGCCAATTGACAGCGCGACTGCGACCCCCGATATGGCCGTCGACCTTATGGTCATGGCCCCACTCTTGATTGTAAAGCCAGTCGCCGTCTCGAGACGGAGCTGGAGCGAGAAGTCTCCCGAGGTACGAGCGCTGAGCATGATAGGCACGATATTGGTGCGCGGGTAGATCCTCACTCTCCAGGTGCTACCGGCAGGAAAGCCGAGAGTGGTGCTTGCCACGCTCAACTCAGCCGTGAACGCGTTATGAGCGTCGGAGACTATCGAGATCGGTACCTTCGCCTGTAATGAGGTAACGGTGATGGTACGACCGAAAGGCAGGCTTACGAGATCGCCGAGCGCGTTCGCATGCCGGAAGATCGTCTCGAGATAGCCATGTCGCAGTCTTGGCGGTTCTCCTGCACCCTCGGCCATGAGAAGGAGGTCGCCAAGAGGTGGCTTACCACGTAGGTGGAGCGTCGACGGCACGACCGAGGCGACCGCAGCCAGATCTTCCTGTGCTGCATGGAACTGTCGTGTCGCGAGCCGCGATGTACCTGGCAGCTTCGCGGCACTAAGGAGCCGCCTGTCCGGGGAGGTTGCGCTTGATCCCGGAGCGACGGTATCGAAGGCGTCGGCAAGCGTAACTGCGCGCAGGATCGAGCTTTGGGAGAGTCCTGAGAGCATCGCGTCCAAGAAGGTCCTGTTGACCTGCTGAGGGTCAGCCGACTCGACCGCCACTGCTTGGTGCACCCCGCTGTTGTCGAAGTACTGGATCGAGAGATCAGCGAGCATCTGCTGCGCTCTGAGGGCCGGACCTGCACGGCTCGCGAGATCCTCCTCGAGACCGGGATCCGATGCTATCGCTTCGACCCCGGACCCCGGTATGAGGAAGGGTGCGGTGGGCGTCCACTGGGCAAATGCGGGCGGGAGGGGTTGCAGACTCGCGTTTGGCATGATGACGCGCGTGATGCCCGACCTTTCGAGCAGCCCCAGTGCCTCCTTGTCGAGTGGGCCGTTGACGGCGTACTCATGGGCCTGGGATTTGAACTGCGTCGCCAAGACTTGTCGAGAGCGCGCCAGCTGAGCTGTTACGGAGGAGGCCAGGCCTGAGTTGACGAGGACTTCCAGGTTCACCGGGGTGAATGGGCCCGGCACGATAGCTGCCCGGCCGGAGGCATTGAGGGCCCGAAGAGTGCTCACGGCGGCGTGTGCTTCCGGGTTGGGGTGCTGGCGGAGCGATTCGAGGAACTGGGGAAAGACGTCGAGCGAGACGGCAGTCCCGGGCGCTTGCTCGAGTGCCGAGTCGATAGCGGTCAGATGAGCGATGCCGGTGCTGTCAAGGACGGCGGTGTCCGCCGGCGAGATCGCGGGCGTGGTTCCGATCGGGATGACCCACGCGAACTGAAGGGGGTGGGTGCCGGCAATCTCGGACGGCGGCGTCACGATGAGGAAGGTGGTGAAGCTCGCGACCGGTCCGACACCTTGCTGTAAGAGTGATACCTGGAGTGGGTACACACCACCGCAGGTTGGTGGCGCACAGTTGAAGATCGAGAGCGTCACACCACCCGTCCCGGCGGTTTGTCGGCCGGCCACCGGAAGGTCGGGCGCGGAGACCGGAAGGTGCAGCCTCAGCTCCTTGCCAGGCACCCAGGCTATTCCCTTTAGATCAAGGGGGATCACGCCCGGGTTGCCGAGCGGGCTGAGGATGCCGGGCAATGCCCCCGCCAGGGTCTGATGCAGGGTATAGCGGGCCACGATCGCGGAGTACAGGGTGACTTCGATCGACAGCCTCGCGGCCGGTAGAGCTGAGGTCACGTCGACGCCAAGGGTCACACCGCTCTGGCTGGATACGAAGGCCGGAGCCTGTGATTCCAGCGTCAGCCCACTGGGGGGGGCTGGCGACGAGGCCGCCGCGGCATCTGGCAGAGCCCCTGGGACGAGCAGCAACGTCGCCAATATAGTCAGAGCCGCGCCGACGGCGAGGAAGCCGACCCGGCGGACGCCGTGGAGGAGATGCGCGCCCACGACACTCAAGCGTACCGGGACATGCCCATCTTCCCGGGCGCGCTAGCGTCGTGAGCGTGACCGTGTTGCTCGGACGGCATGAGGCCTTTGCCTTGCACGATTCGGGAAGACACCATCCTGAACGGCCCGGCCGCCTCGCCGCAGTCGCGGAAGGGGTCCTTGCTTCCGGTGTCGTCGAGGACATAGTCGAGTTCCGGCCGCGCCGGGCGCACCTCGAGGAGCTCACTCGTGTTCACGATGGCGACTATGTGAGCGGCCTCGAAGTGTTCTGCGCCGAGGGAGGCGGCATGCTCGACGCCGACACGACTGTCTCGACAGGCTCCTACGAAGCCGCGCTGCGAGCAGCCGGTTCCGGCCCCGACGCGATCGATCGGCTCCGCGCCGGCGAGGCCGAGGCCGCCTTCCTGGCCGTAAGGCCGCCTGGACATCACGCGCTAGTTGGACGAGCGATGGGCTTTTGCTTGTTCAACAACGTCGCAGTGGCTGCGGCATCTCTTGCGGAAGTCGGCGAACGCGTGCTTATCGTCGACTTTGACGCGCATCATGGAAATGGCACGCAAGACATCTTCTACGAGAGAGCCGACGTCTGCTACGTCTCGTTGCACCAGTATCCGTTCTATCCAGGTACTGGGTCTCTCGAAGAGATGGGCGTTGGTGCGGGCTTGGGAGCGACGGTCAACGTGCCGGTGCCTGAGGGCACCGGTGGTGACGTCTACCGGGCGGCTTTCGAGACGCTCATCGAGCCGGTCGCCGAGCGATTCGATCCGACGTGGGTACTGATATCAGCCGGCTTCGACGGGCACAGAGACGACCCTCTCACCGACCTCGGTCTCTCCTCGGGTGATTTCTCCGATCTGACGCGACGGGCCCTTCGTCTGGCCCCTCCGGGCCGCCGGATCGCCTTCCTGGAGGGTGGTTACCACCTCGAAGCACTGGCGTCCTCGACTGCCGCTTGCGTAGCAGCCCTTGCCGGGGAAGCGTTGCGCCCCGAGCCGCTGTCGGGGGCAGGGCCGTCGGGTACTCACGGCTTCGAGATCGTGCGGGCGGCTCGTCGCCTCCACCTCGAGATCGTGTGAGGCGGTGTCGCGACAGCAGCTACCCTCGGCCAACGTGATCCCCGAGCGTCTCGTTCCGGTGCTGGAAGCTACGGCGCCTCTGGCCCAAAAGTTTGTCGCTGCGGGCAAGCAGATCTACCTGGTTGGCGGTAGCGTTCGCGATGCCATATTGGGGCGCCCGGGGGGTGCCGTAACGGGTATGGCTGATATCGACCTCACTACAGATGCGCGCCCAGATGAGATCGAAGAGCTCGTCGGTGACCTTGCATCCGCCACCTGGTCGCAGGGCAAGAGATTCGGCACGATCGGGCTCCTGGTGGGAGAAAGACGCTTCGAGATCACGACGCATCGAGCCGAGGCCTACCGACCGGACTCCCGGCAACCCACTGTCAGTTTTGGGGACGACATCAAGGTCGATCTCTCGCGACGAGACTTCACCGTCAACGCCATGGCGTTGCGACTTCCCGACCTGGAGCTTTTCGACCCTTACGGTGGCGTGAGCGACATTGCTGACAAACGTCTCCGCACTCCGCTCGACCCGGCCGTCTCATTCGGCGACGACCCACTGAGAATGTTGCGTGCCGCGCGCTTCATCGCCGGATACGACTTACGGCCAGATGCCGAGCTCGTGGCAGCTGTCGTGGAGATGGCTGATCGTCTCTCCATCGTCTCGGCAGAGCGCGTTCGCGACGAGCTCGACAAGCTCCTCATGCTTCCTGTGCCGGAAGCTGGCCTCTGGTTCATAGTGTCAAGCGGCCTTGCCGCGGGTTTCATCCCCGAGCTGCCCGCGCTGGCGCTCGAGCAGGACCCGGTGCACCGGCACAAGGACGTCCTGGCTCACACGATCGCTGTCGTTGGAAAGACTCGACCCGACAAGGTGCTGCGCTTGGCGGCCCTGTTTCACGACGTCGGCAAGCCGAGGACCCGATCGGTCGGCCCCGACGGTGTCTCGTTCCACCATCACGACGTAGTCGGTGCCCGCATGACTCGAGAGCGCATGAGAGCGTTGCGCTATCCCACTGACGAGATCGATGACGTCGGTCGCCTCGTCGAGCTGCATCTGCGCTTCCATACCTACCAGCTGGGATGGACCGACAGCGCGGTACGTCGTTACGCCCGCGACGCCGGCGACCTCCTGGAACGGCTCAATGAGCTGACACGCTCGGATTGCACGACTCGCAACGCCGCGCGCGCCCGCTCTCTTGCCGCCCGCATGGACGAGCTGGAGCGACGCCTTGGCGAGATCGAGGAGAAGGAGGCGCTCGACTCCATGCGCCCCGAGCTCGACGGCACAGAGGTGATGGAGATCCTCGAAATGGATCCGGGCCGTGCGGTCGGCGAGGCGCTCGCCTATTTGCTGGAGATCCGCCTGGAGGAAGGGCTCATCGGCAAGGATGAGGCGCGCAAGAGGCTGCTGGCATGGTGGCAGTCACGCGAGTCAGAGACGTCGCTGAAGCGAGCAGGTACGAATAACACCCTCTGACGAGCTCGCGGTGAGTAGTCTCGCAGGCGTCTCGCGGCCGAGGCACACCCACCGGGAGGACGGGTTTCGATGGTCTCACCGATGGCAGGAGGTGACCCTGGCGACCGTGTCCGCGTCGAGGCGCTTCTTGAGAACGTTGCCGACATGATCGCCATCATCGACGGCACCGGTACGGTCATCTACGCCTCTCCCGCGGTGCGCCGTGTCCTTGGGTACGAACCCGGCGAGATCGTCGGTCGCCCGCATCCCGAGATGTCCCCGGTTGAGTCGGGCGATGACCCTTCCACCCTGATGCGCCGTCTCTACGAGATGCCCGGGTTCACCCTGGCCGTGCGCTTCGAGAGCCACCATGCCGACGGGTCGCTTCGAATCTTCCAGGGTATCGCTCGTAACCTCCTTCATGTGCCTGCCGTGGCCGGCATCGTGGTCAACGCTACCGACGTGACAGAGAAGCTGAAGGTTGATCAGGCGTTGCGGGAGCTGGTTGCAGTGGTCGAATCCTCGGCCGACGCGGTCTTCTCCTCTGATCTTGGTGGCGTCGTCTCGAGCTGGAACCGGGGAGCCGCGACCTTGAGCGGCTATCCCGCCGACGAGGCAATCGGAGCCGTGCTGTCCTTCCTCTTTCCTCCGGACCTGGTGGGCGAGGCCGACGCGATCCTTGATCTGGTCCGTGACGGGGAGACGGTCCGAGAGCACAGGACGCTCTGGCGTCGCAAGGGCGGCTCCAACGTGCACGTCTCCTGGACCGCTTCGCCCGTACGAAACGATCGCGGAATAGTGAGCGGCATGGCCGTGATAGCAAGAGATGTGACTGAGAGCCGTCAGGCAGCCGCAGCGCTGCGCCACGCGACGCTCCATGATCCGCTGACGCGCTTGCCCAACCGAGACTTGCTGATGGACCGTCTCCGTACGGCGCTCTTGCAGTCGCAAAGACGCAACAAACGCGTGGCCGTGCTCATCTTCGATCTTGACAGCTTCAAGGATGTCAACGACTCACTCGGTCATGCAGCCGGCGACCTCGTGCTCACGGAGATGGCGACTCGTCTCGCCGGCTCCGTGCGCGTGGGTGACACCGTGGCGCGCTTTGGCGGTGACGAGCTCGTAATCGTTCGCGAAACGGCCGACGAGGAGGAAACGAGCCGGTTCGCAGCGCGGCTGCTCGCTGCAATGATCGAGCCGGTCGAGATGGACGACGGTTCGGAGCTGTTCGTCACTGCCTGTATCGGGGTCGCGATCTCTCGCGCCGGAGCGTCGGCAGAGGATCTCGTTCGGGAGGCCGACGCCGCTCTCTACCGAGCCAAGGATCACGGCCGCTCCGCCATCGAGTTCTTCGACGAGGATCTACGGCTGCGGGCACGCGCGCGAGTAGATCTAGGGGCGTCGCTTCGACGTGCTCTCGAGCGCGGCGAGCTCTTCTTGGTCCACCAGCCGGTGGTCCAGCTCGGCAACGTGACACTTCGCGGCTCAGAGGCGCTCATCCGCTGGGCACACCCCGACCGTGGGGTCGTCTCGCCGCTCGACTTCATCCCTCTCGCCGAGGAGACCGGGCTCATCGTGCCCGTAGGTGAGTGGGTGCTCGCGGAGGCTCTCCGACAGATCTCCCGCTGGCGGCGGCGTTTCCCGCTGGCAGGAGACTACGCGCTGGCTGTTAACCTCTCGGCGCGCCAGCTTTCCTCGCCGGACCTTGTGGCTGCGGTTGCTGGCGCTCTTGCCACCTCGGAAGTACCGCCCAGCTCTGTGTATCTGGAGATAACCGAGACGACCTTGCTTTCCCAGGTCGCTTCGAACCTCGATACCTTGCGTCTCCTGCGTGACCTTGGTGTCCACCTCACCGTAGATGACTTCGGTACCGGGTACTCGTCGCTCAGCTATCTGCGCCAGCTCCCGATCGATTCGCTCAAGATCGACCGCTCCTTCATTGATGGCCTGGGAGTCGACTCACACGACACCGCCATAGTTGAGGCCGTCATTGGCCTGGCCAAGGTGCTGGAGCTCGACGTGGTGGCGGAGGGCGTCGAGACACGCACGCAGCTGCAGTTGCTAAGGGAGATGGGGTGCAGAACGGGCCAGGGTTTCTTGTTCTCCGAACCACTCGACACGGCTGAGATGGAACGCTTTCTTTATGCCGCCTCCGTCGCCGCCGGTCGTCTCACGACGGTCAGGTAGCGGCCTTGGCAGAGTGCGAGGAGCCGTCGGTTGCACCACTGCCCGTGGGAGGAGTCAACCGCCGACGACAAAGTCCTCCACCAGCTGGCGCGCCTCGTCGTCGTGAAACTGAATCGGCGGAGACTTCATGAAGTACGCGGACGGGCCGATAAGTGGCCCACCAAGTCCCCGGTCGAGAGCCACGCGGGCGCACCGGATTGCGTCGATGATCACACCGGCCGAGTTCGGGGAGTCCCAGACCTCTAGCTTCAGTTCCAGATTGAGCGGGACGTCGCCGAAGTTGCGCCCTTCCATCCGGATATAGGCCCATTTGCGGTCCTCCAGCCACGGCACGTGGTCCGAGGGTCCGATGTGGACCTCGTCCTCGTCGAGCGCGTGGTCGAGCTGGCTCGTCACCGCCTGGGTCTTCGAGATCTTCTTCGATTCGAGCCGCTCTCGCTCGAGCATGTTGCGGAAGTCCATGTTGCCGCCCACGTTCAGCTGATAGGTGCGATCGAGCACCATTCCCCTGTCCTCGAAGAGACGAGCGAGCACACGATGAACGATCGTGGAGCCCACCTGGCTCTTGATGTCGTCACCGATTATCGGCAGCCGTGCGTCTTCGAACCGCTTGGCCCACTCGGGGTTACTGGCGATGAACACGGGGATTGCGTTCACGAAAGCAACTCCTGCCTCGAGGGCAGCCGAAGCGTAATGCTTCTGGGCATGTTCGGAGCCGACCGGCAGGTAGGCGACGAGCACCTCCGCTCCAGTCGCGCGCAGGACTTCCGCAACGTCGACCGGAGCCGCCGGCGACTCCTCCACAGCTTGGCGGTAATAGCGTCCCAAACCGTCAAAGGTCGGTCCCCGCTGCACGCTTACTCCGAGCGTCGGGACATCTGAGAAACGGATCGTGTTGTTCTGCCCGGCCCATATCGCCTTGCTCAGGTCCAATCCGACCTTTTCGGCGTCGACGTCGAAAGCTGCAACTATCTCGGTGTCGCCTACGTGGTATCCGCCGAGGGTGACGTGCATGAGGCCAGGCACGGGCTCGGACGGGTCTGCGCTTCGGTAGTACTCGATCCCCTGCAGCAGCGAGCTGGCACAGTTGCCCACGCCTGCGATGGCGACCTTGATCTTGCTGTTGGTCATCGGTGGTTCCTTTGGTTGTCAAGGCGCGAGACGTTGCTCCCACACCGCTTTGCTCTGTCGCCCACATCGGAGTCGTGTGTCATGACACTTCGATCACTGGATCCGGCCGCGACCCGCGTGCCTCGTCGCCCACCTCAGCGCGTTCGGCGGATATGAGACCGTCGATCCAGGCAATCTCGAAACTGATCGTTGCCCTTGCGTGCTCCGCGAGGGACCGCTCGAACCGATCGATCGGCGGCGCCGAGCTTGAAGCTCGCTGACCGGCTGCGAGTCGCTCTTCCAGCTGGCTCCTGCGCCGCTCGAGCAGTCGTATACGAGCCTCGGGTGAGAGGTGCCGCGCAAAAGCCCAACGGATGGCAAATACCTTGCCATCCTTTCCTCCCCTGCCGTCGGAGGGGTCATCGGTGAGGAGCCGCTCGAACATCTGCTCGCCGACTGGAGTGAGCTCATAGACCTTGCGGGTCCTCGAGCTCTGGGCGTCGCGGCCCGATCGAATCACCGACGCGCTGCTGTGGGCTGCCAGGCGTGCCCGGAAGGCTGCTCGTTCCCCGGCGAAGGAGCCAGTGAACGCGAGCACCTCGCCAGCGGAGGCGGACGGACCACTGCGCAACTCCCGCACGGCGCCGTCGTGCTCGAGACGGGCAAGAGCAGGATAGAGAGAGCCGAACGAGAGGCTCGAGAGCAAGCCGAACTCGGCTCGGAGCCGCCTCCGCAGGTCGTAGCCGTGCATCGGCTGGCGCTTCAGGAGTCCGAGTATCGCCATTTCCAGCACAAGAATTATACTAACACCTTCCGACATATCGCTGCGATATGTCGGAGCGCGCGGAATGTGGTGCAGCAGGTAGCTGCCGTGCAGACACCGATCTAGGGTGTGCGCGGATGTCCCAGCTTCCTCGACCACCGGCCAGCGGAGGGGGCGTAGGGCCTGGCTGGTACGAGGATCCCTGGCGGGCGGCGCCATGGCGATGGTGGGACGGGCTGCGGTGGACGCGATGGACCGCTCCTCCCGCGATGCCTGACTTGCCTGAGGCTGCCGGGGGTGCTGTGGCTGCCGGGGCTGGCTCCCCCGGCACGGAACCTGCGGGAGGCCGAGCCGAAGTCGTCACAGCTCCAAAGAGCCGTCGCCGTCTCGTGGTCGAGCTCGTGATCGTGCTTGCCGTCTTCCCTCTTCCCTATGTGGTTTCAGCTCTTCAGTCGCTCACCGCCTACATTCTCGGCAAGGGCGCCGGCAGCCGCATACCGGTGCTGTTCCCGGGCCACCTCGCGGCGGGTTTCCCTTTCGTCCTCCTTGCGGTCCTCCTCCCTCTGAGCGCTGCCGCCCTTGTGCTGTACCTGATCTCCCAGCCCGGAGGCGACGGCGGTCCGACGGCGATCGGTCTTGGCGGCAGGAAGCTCAGAGCGGATCTCGCCTTGGTGCTGCCGGTCTTCCTGCTCTGCGACCTCGTCCCGATCGCCGGGGGTGGCGTGTTGCTGCACGCCCTCGGGGTCCGTGGCCCGTCGCCGTCGACCGGGGCTCTTCCGGCGTACTACGACGTGGTGTACGTGGCAATGGCAGCTGTAGCCGGCGTTGTCGAGGAGTTGGTAGTTCTGGGCTACCTCGTCACGCGGCTCGAGCAGATCGGATTGAGGCCAATTTGGGTCGTCGTCATCGCCGTATCGGTACGCGGCTCCTACCACCTCTATTACGGCTGGGGAGTTCTTCCCATCCTTTTGTGGGCGACGGTCAGCGTGCTTGTGTACCGGCGGTTCCGACGACTCGCGCCGTTCGTCATCGTCCACATCCTCTGGGATGTCGGGCTCTTCTTCGTAGGCCCGTTTCTGGTTGGTGAGATCCTGGTCCTCACGCCGCTCTCAATCGTGCTCAGCGCGATGTGGTGGCGCTACCTCCCTCCGACTCCGAGGGCACAGCGGCGGTCCGAACCGGAATCAGGGGCCGATGCGCGGTCCGGCTATTAGCCTGTCTCTCGATGGCAGGCGTCGGCAGCGGCTCAGAGAGCTTTTGGGGTGCAGGTGGACCGCCGCATCCCGGGCGGATCGAGTACCGCCTGATGCGGGAGTCCGTGGTAAGCCAGTACAGACGCGGTCGTCTGGGCCGCCTGGACGTTTGTGACGCCCAACCCGAACTTCTGCGTGTTGCTCGCAACGTCGGGCGCGAGACGACCACGACGTGTCCCATATGCGTAGAAGCGAAGCTCGTACACGTCTCCTTCGCGTTCGGTCCCAGGCTTCCGTCGAGTGGGCGGGCACTCATCCCCGGTGAGATCGGCGAGCTCACTCGTAACGAGGGTGAATTCGCTTGCTACGTTGTCGAGGTGTGCACGAAGTGCTGCTGGAACCACCTGCTGCGGATGTTCACGGTAGGGAGCCAGGGCCGCACCAAGGCTCGCCGGAGGACTACACCGGGACCGTAGTCAGCGAGCGAATCAACCCTATAGCAACCCGACAACACCGCCGGCAGCCGCGAGGCGCTGGACGGAAGGGAGACGAAAATGGACGAGCGTATCGCTGTGCCGTGGGTTCAGAGCAGGAAGCGCAGCCGGGGCGCCGAGCCGATCGTGATGATCACGGCCTACGACGAGCCCTTCGCCCGTCTTGCCGCCCAAGCGGGAGTCGACATCATACTTGTGGGTGACTCCCTGGCCGAGGTTGTGCTCGGCTACGAGAACACCCTGGCCATAGGCATCAAGGACATGGTCCATCACGTCGCAGCGGTGGCACGAGCGCGCCCTCGTGCGTTGGTCGTCGCGGACATGCCCTGGTTGAGCTACCACACCGAAACGTTCGTGGCCGTGCGCAACGCGGGCCGACTCGTCCGCTCGGGCGCGTCCGCGATCAAGCTCGAGGGCGGGAGGCGGCGCCTTCCGGTCGTACGTGCGATCCTCGAGGCCGAGATCCCGGTAATGGCGCATCTCGGCCTCACGCCGCAGTCCGTTCACGCCATGGGTGGATACAAGATGCAAGGTCGCGAGCTCGCGGAGGCCGAAGAGCTTGTGAAAGACGCCGTTGCCCTCGCGGCCGCGGGCTGTTTCGCGGTAGTCCTGGAAGGGGTCCCGGACGTCCTGGCAGACAGAGTCACCGCTGAGCTGGACGTTCCGACGATCGGCATTGGTGCCGGAGGCGGCTGCGACGGTCAGGTTCTCGTTCTCCATGACATCCTCGGACTGACACGTAAGCCAGCGGCGAAGTTCGTCCGGCGGTACTTGGACCTGAACGCCATGGTGACAGGGGCTATCTCGAGCTTCGCCTCCGA
>JAKACA010000058.1 GCA_021796455.1 Actinomycetes bacterium | reverse complement strand
CCCGGTCGGGGCCCGAGCCAACGCCATCTGTGAGCGCGTGATCGGCACCATCCGGCGCGAGTGCCTCGACCGGATGCTCATCCTCGGTCGCCGTCACCTCGAAGCTGTCCTTGCCGAGTACGTCGAGCATTACAACTCCCACCGGCCCCACCGCTCTCTCGGCCAAGCTGCGCCATCCGCACTGGACTCGACTCGAGAGCACGACCCGGACCCCGACCTCGCCAGGCTACGAAGAACCGATCGTCTGGGTGGCCTCATCCACGAGTACCGGCTGGTCGCTTGAGCTGGGCGGACGGGGTTCTCGGCACCCACAAGTCGATGTTTCGAGAAACCCGCCTCTTCGAGATCAAAGATCACTGTCAGCTGGCTTCGCGAACGCGAAGGTCGAGGTGTAACCCGGCCGCAGTGAGCATGTTCACGAGGGTGTCGATGCTGAACAGGTCGATCTTCCCTCGGGTGAGATCGGAGATGCGTGGCTGGGTCACGCCGAGACGACGAGCCGCTTGGGCTTGGGTCATGGCGGACCGCTCGATGTAGGCGCTCAGCTCCTGCATGAGCGCGGCCCGGATCTTCAGGTTCTCCGCCCCCTCCGGAGACTCCTCAATGGCGTCCCACACGCTGGCGTGGCGTTCAGTGGTCATGGCTGCTCCTTTGTTCGAATGCTCTCAATGGCCAGGCGGTAGCGCTGCTTGGCGAGGTCGATGTCCGACTTCGGGGTCTGGCGGGTCTTCTTCTCGAAGCAGTGCAAGACGAAGACGGCGTTACCGATGGTCGCCACGTAGAGGACGCTGTAGGCGTTTCCCTCGGCCCGGACCCGAATCTCCCGACAAGCCTGGTCCGACCGATGCCATGGGCTTCCAGTCGGTCGGATCCAGTCCCCTCTGGATCAAAAAGAGCTGGTAGCCGGTGCGCTGGCGCGCCACCTCCGGGAAGTTCCGAAGGTCATCTCCGGAGCCCCCGACGAACACGACGTCCTTCACCCGGAGGACTATACAAGACTTTGTATGACATCGGGCATCGCCACCTCGAAGCCGTGCTCGGCGAGTCGTCGAGCGCTACGACGCCCACTGTCCGCAGTGATCCCTCAGGCTCAGCCCATACGCCGCCCGAGCCGCACGCAACGCCGGCGCTCAGCGGCCATGTCGACTACGCGTCCACACGGATGAGACCGGCACCCATGTCGGGCTGACAGAGAGGCGAGCCGAGGCGACCACCTCGTGGCCTTCGGCCACCAGCATCGGGACCATCTGCTGGCCGATCACCCCGGACCCACCCGCCACGAACACCCGCATCGGCTTCCCCTTTCTGCTGCGCCACGGCTCCCACCTTCTAGACATCGAACGGCCCCGTGCTGTGACACCCCGGCATCGAACCACCCTCATCCCGCCACAGTTCGACTGCTCTCCAAGCACGTCCACAACGTCCAATCGCGTCCTCAAACAGCGTGGCCGATGCGGGGGTCCTACATCACCGTGGAGAGATGCCGCCAACAGGCCCACGAGTTGCTGCCTGCCGTCCACCGGGTCGCCTCACTTCTGAAGCGCTGGCTCGATGGTACCCATCAAGGCGGCGTCCAGCCGGCACCCCTGAGGCCTACCTCGACGTTCTTTTGAGGTCGTCAGGGGCATCCGTAACGTCCCCCGGACAAGCGAGTCCGGTGCCAGAGCCTCGCCGGTCCCTCACTCGACCGCCAGTGGCGAAAGGCCGGCTGACCAGGCTCTCGTCTCTAGGCCAGCCCGCAGCTGCAGTGAGATGGAGAGCCCTTTAGCGGCATAATGCCCCGCCGTCGTCGTGGACCTTGGGGGGCACGACGCGAACCGCTCCCCGATCACTGAGGGTCCTGTGGTCGGCCTTGGGTGCCCTGGTTCGCGTGTCAGCCGTGATGCGTCAATACGGTAAAGCCGCTACACTGTCGGCATAAGCAAGGAACAGACTTTCGTCACCGTCCAGAGCCGGGGCGTGATCGCAATCCCAACAGCGATCCGGCGCCACTTCGGCTTGGATCAGCCGGGAGCGCAGGTCGAGGTGATCGAGCGTGAGGGAGAGATCGTTCTTCGCCCACACATCGCAGTGCCGGCGGACCAGGCGTGGTTCTGGACCGAGCGTTGGCAGCAACTGGAACGCGAAGCCGACGAGTCCATCGCGGCTGGCCAAGTCGCTGATGCCGAGAGCATCGATGGACTGCTGGCCGATCTCGACTCGTGAGATTCGAGAGAACCGATCCTTTCAAGGCCGACTACCGAAGGCTGTCTGAGCAAGAACGTCAGATGCTCCGCGATGCGGCTCGGGTGTTCAACACAGCCTGCGACCGTTTCATCGAGACCAAAGATCCGGCATCGTGGCCGGCCAACCTGCGCGTCAAACCCGTCGTAAACGCACCAGGCGTCTTCGAGATGACGTGGAGTCTCAGCGGTGCGGACGGCCGGGCAACTTGGCAATGGACGACGGTCCTCGACGCGGGCGGGCGCCCGCCGCCCGCTGTGCGATGGCGAAGGCTAGGCAGTCACAGGATCTTCCGCGAACCCTGATCGGTCGAGGACGAAAGCTCCGGGGACGATCGGTGGTGACCAAGCATTAGCCCGGCATTAGCTCCCGCCGCCGCCACCGCCGCCGCCGCTCCCGCTCGCCCTACGGCGTGGAGCCCGGTTCGTGCAAGCCGACTTTGTGGGCCGTAGGCACTCGTATTCGAACCTCGATGACGTGCGGAAACGCGTGCGACTCTGTTTCGACCTGTTTCCATTTGACTGACACAGCCCGCCTCTACGCTCGCCCCGGTGAAGGTTCGTGAGGTGATCCACACGCTGGAGCAAGACGGTTGGCAGCAGGTGGTGCAGCGCGGAAGCCACCGACAGTTCCGCCACCCGACGAAGCCGGGCCGAGTGACAGTCGCCGGCAAGCCGAGCCAGGAGCTGGCGCCCGGTACGCTGGGCAGCATTCTCCGCCAATCCGGTCCGTCGAAAGAGGCCCGTTGAGCACCTGGACCGTAGTGTACGAGCAGACCGCGACTGGTTGGAGCGCTTTCGTACCCGCCCTCTCGGGCGTAGTCGCAGCCGGCGCGACGCGCGCGGAGGCCGAGCAACTCATCGGGGAGGCGATCGCTCTGCATCTCCAAGGGCTGACTGAAGACGGCCTGCCGATCCCCGATCCTGGCAGCGTCGACGTCGGGCAGGTCGAACTGCGCCAACCAGCGTAGCCACCCCTGGGCAGAGCTCGCCGTATCGTTGCGCCAAGCCAAGTTCGAATAGTGACGTACCGTCTCGAATTCAGTGGGCCGTAGGCACTCGTATTCGAACTTCGATGACGTGCACCTTCGCGTGACTCGACTTCACTTAGCGGCGTACCTCCGTTCGTAGAGGCAGATGGCCGGCAGTGCTTTCTGCGGGGCGGCGGCGAAGCGGCCTGTGTCGCCCCTCTTGACAAACCTGGCTCGTACTGCCATTGTGATGCCAATGGCTACGACGAAGGAAGACCGGCTCCAGATCCGGGTAGAGCCCAAGGCCAAGCGCCTCCTCGAGGAGGCGGCAGCCGCCAGCCACCTGACCGTCTCGGCATTCGTCCTTCAAGCAGCTGAAATGAGAGCCGATCAGGTGCTTTTGGACCGCGAGACGATCCGACTGAGCCCGCGAGCAGCGGCCGCCTTCGCCAGCGCTCTCGCGGAGCCGGCAACGGTGAACAAACGCCTGGCCAAGGCGTTGACGCGACCTCGCGACTTCACTTGGGCCGATTAGAGCTTTGCCGCCCCGAGCTCCTCGACGTCGATCGGCACGATCGAGGAAGCTTCGCGTCCACCGACGAGGCCATGAACGAGTGGCTGCGGCGGTACGCGAGGCAGAGCCGGCGAGACGACACGGCGGCTACCTGGATCATCGCCACGCCCGAGGGTCGGATCGCGGCGTTTGCCTCACTGAGCATGACGGGCATCGACCGGTCCGAAGCCCCTGCGAGTCTTGGGAAGGGATCACCCAATCCGGTTCCGGGACTGCTCATTGGGCGGTTGGCGGTCGACCAGCACTTCGAGGGCCGGGGCGTCGGAACCGCCCTCGTGCAGCATGCCCTGGCCTTGGCCGTCGAGCTGAACATCTCTGCCGCCTGCAAGGCAGTCGTTGTCGTGGCGCTCAATGCCGGGGCCAAGGCTTGGTGGCTACGTCTCGGCTTTCACTGCTTCGATGAAGAGGACGACGGGTGCTTCGACCTGTTCCTCCTGACGGCCGAAATCGAAGAGACGTTCGGTGCAATGTGAGAGCGGTGTGGTTGTGGTGGGCGGGTTCTGGTGGGCCGTAGTCACTCGTATTCGAACCTCCACGACCTTCAGCTTCGCCTTCTCTCGCTGGCAGGCCAGGCCTCTACATGAAACGACGTCGACGAAACGCCACCACGTCCTCCCGAGTGAGCGCGAACCACTCGCCGTTGGCCCGGCGGTCGGCGAAACGTTGGTGCCAGTACCGTTCAATGCCTACCGGATCGTCCGTGCGGATCGAGTGCACGAGCTCGGCTCTCTCGGGAAGCTGCAACTCGATCTCGAAAGCCCGACGGCCGAGGTGGTTGGTCTGGCCAATCTTGTAGTGCTTCCCTGACTTCAGAGGTAGACGAAAGCGTCATCGTTGGCCCGACTGTCGGCCTGCTGGTCGGCGCAAGAGTGGACCTCCGCCACGGCAACGGGACCAACAATGGCCAGCACGTCCGCATACTTTGGGTCTGCCCCGCAGAACTCAGCCATCAAGGCTATGCGGGTTGCCCGGCTACCCAAGCGCTGGAACGTGCCATGGCTTGGAAAGTCCGTGTCCTGCCGGCGTCGCATCCGGATCTCTGCCTCGGTTGGGACGTGGCCAAGATCTCGCGTCAGTTCCCCAAGCTGACGGATGAGGCCCTCATCGTTGTATGCCGTCTGCATCGCATTTGGCTCAAACCCGGCCTCGATGACTGCGTCGCTCCAGCGGACCCAGTACCGGCCAATCCAGTCCGTCTCACGGATGCCCGTCATGGACTCAAAACGGAGGCGGCCCGGAGGCGTTCCACCGTTCGCCTTCGCGCACGACCGGATCTCCTCAAGGATCTGGCTTCTGCTGGCCACCATGGGCGCCAAGGCTAGAGCGGCGCCACGCCATCGGCGTGGGACCGGGCCACCTGGATCCTCGTTCAGGCCGCCACGGCACCCCGGCTGTGGCAAGCCCGGTGCACCGGACGGCCGTTGCCGGGTTCCGTGCGTCCGCCTGAGATCCAGGGGATGACGTGGTCGTACTCTTCTTCCCCGCTCGTGATTGCCTGGCCGCAGATCCCGCACTTGCCGCCGTGACGGTCCCAGATTTCCCGACGCTGCTCATGCGAGAAGAGGCGCTGCGCGTCGAGTTCTGGCAGCACGAGACCGCTCATCTTCGTCCGGCGGAACCAACTGGCGTGCTCGGCGATGGTCGTGGGTGAGATCACCCTCCCACCCTTGGGTTCGTAGGCATCTGCGTCATCCTCAGCCCAGAAGCGACCTGCGACCTTTGGCACTGCGCGACTGAAGTCGGCTGGCCCTACGAACACGTCTCTAAGGAAGAGGAACAAGCTGAACAGCTGGTTCTTTCGTACTGCCCGCCTGCTCATCCCCGTCGGTCGCTGATCCACGATGACTGCCTGGCATCCTCGGAGTAGTTCCTCGAAGCGCCGGGCTCGTTCGCCGACCGAGTCGAATTCGGTGTTTCGGTGGTAGAGATCGTCGAGCGACCGCGTTCCGAGGCTCGGATACGGCTGGCCGGACTCGACCGCCAAGAACAGGCACAACAGCTGGGCGCACGCCTGGCGGGCGTCCATGGAGGGGTCAACAAGGTCTTCGTCTCTTGCACCGCCTCCGCGGCGATCGATCGCCGAAAAGAGCCTTTGAAACCGACCCTGCCGGTTGAGCTTTCCGGCGAGCACCTCGACATACGGCGAGACGTTGCCCGGCCAGGCATCTCGCACCTGCTGGGTCGTGAGGGGCGTGCCGGCCTGAAGCCGGATGAACAGATCGCGGACCTCGTCGGTCTCGGCATCTTCGATGAGCACGACGGGCAAGGTGAGTGTCAGGAAATGATCGCGCAGATCGCTGTCCAACCCGGAGAAGGTCACGCCTCCCCAGGGACAAGGCAGCCGCCTCACGGCCGGGGGCAACGGGAGCTTCTCTGATTCAAGGCGCGGCCACTCGTCGTTCCGAAACTGCGTCAGGGCGACGATTCGCTGTTGACCGTCGATGACGTCGAGGCTGACGACAGCCGTACCGAGGGGGTCTTTGCTGGCCTTTCGCTCGAAGTAGAATCGAGGAAGCGGGTAACCGCGGAAGATCGAATCGATCAGTAGCTGCTGCTGTCTCCGCTTCCATTGAAGCCCGCGTTGGTACTCGGGGTTGGGTCGGATGGAGCGATTCGCCCAAGACCCGGTGACAGCGTCCACCGACAGGGCCTGCAGCGACCAATCAACCCTCACCGCCTGCCTCCGACGTTGGCGGCGTCGGGCAAGGCGTCGATACCCGGGTCAAGCTCTTCCTCATCGAGCTTGGAGAAGTCTTGGACCTCGTCGGTGGAGATTTTCTGCCAGTTGGCGTTGCTGTTGGCGAACTGTACGAGCTGATCCACTTCCTCACGGAATCGAGGACCGAGAAGGTAGAGGCGTCGAAGTTGCCTTAACCAGGACGATCGTTCTCCTCGCGGTGCATAGGCGCACCACCGTCGCAGGGCAGCGGTCAGATCGGCCAAACCCTGATCGACCATGTCGTTGCTCTTGTCGGAAAGACCCAGTTGCAGCCTCGACCAACCGAGGAAGAGCCGTGCATAGTCGTCCACGTCTCCGACGGGCTCGAGGAAGTCGACCGCCTCCGCATAGCGACCCTGGTGGTGCAGCAGTTGCCCAAGTGCTGACCGCGATCGGATGTTCGTGTAATCCCGTCGGAGGCTTTGACGCCACAGGGACTCGGCCAGCCGCATGCGCCGTTCCCTGCGGGCCAAGGCTCCGGCCGAGCCGAACTCCTTAGCCGCCTCTTGCGCGCCTCCGGGCCCTGCGCCAGCCCGTTCAGCTGCAAATGCGTAGACGAGGCAAGCGAAGTTGATATCCCCTCGATTGCGCAAGAAGGTCCCGATGCCCTTGAGGGCTCCGATGGCATCGCTCCGGTCGGAGACGGCGTCGGCCGTGATGTCCTCGTAGGCGTCAGTGTCTTGCTTGCGGACTGGCGTCTCGACGGACTCCGCAAGCAGGGTTGCCACCAACTGGTTGAGGGAGCAACCCTCCGCGCCCGCCCGGTTCGCCAGTCGACGATGGATGTAGCGGGGCACTCGCACGCTGAAGCGCCCCGAGTGCTCGTCGGGCTCTTCGTCACCGCGCGGTTCAGGCACATCGTTGCCGAGCTCCACCGCGGCGGTCAACCAGGCCTCGAGCGCATCTTCGAGGTTCGTGTGGGCTTCCTCCCACGTTGTGCCCGTCGCAAAGCACCCGGGCAGCTCTGGGACCCGCGCCGAGATCAGGCCGTCATCGGGAACGAACTCCCGCGACCACGGCTTGCTCAACAGCTCTTCAAGCGTTTCGTTCTTCAATTTCGCCATCTCGTTCGAACACCTCTTCCAGGGTCGTCATGATGCCGGTGGCAATCCGTGGGCCAAAGACCTTTGGGATCGTGATCGTCGGCGCTCCGTGCCGGAGTGCGACGGCGTGGGATCCCTTTCCACGCTTCGTGTCGATCGTGTAGCCCAGTGCTCTGCAAAGTGCGACCACCACCTCGGGAGTCGCGGACCGGCGCCGCGCGCGGAAGTCGGTGAGGGCCCGCTTCGCCGCAGCACGGTCGTAGGGCGGTATGTCACTCATTCACCGCTCCTGTGCACTAAATATGATGCTAACCCAGGGTGCCATCGTTATGGGGCACCGCCAGTGGTGACATTTACTATACCAGCACCGTCCGCGGTGTCAAGCTTGGCTGGCAGGGTCAGAAAAGAATCTTCAGAAACCCCTTGACTTCTGGCCGCGATCGAGGTCTCCTCCGCGGTCCGAGAGTGGCACACGTCCCGGCCTGGGCGAAGATCTGGCGCGTGTAGGTGTCGGCGACTACCGGTTATCCCGGCTCCGGTCCACTGGGCCGGTGAATCGCACCCGCCCGTACGCGGTGCCGGGCGCGCCACCGTCCTTCTGGTGGCTGACCCGCAGTGGCGCCCGGCTGGTCGAGGGGACCTCGCCAGCGCCAGGCAAGGCAACACCCAACCCGCTGTTCCTCCGCCACACCGCGGCAATCGCCGGCCTCGACGTGGCGCTCCTCGATGTGGGGACGAGCATCGGGATGCGTTGCAGGTCGTGGCTGCGCGAGGAGGGGACTGATCCTGGTGGTCTCGCGTATTCAACTGTCGTCAGTTCCCGGCGCCCCCCGACAGGCGACCTCTGCCCCGACACCGGAAGAGCGCAGCTCGGTTACGACCGTGCCCGCATCCTCTTCGACCGCTACACCGGCTGGGAGCTGCACCAGCTACACCACTTAGCGGCCACACACCTGGGCGAGCAGAACGTAGAGCTCCAGAGCATCATGGCCAAGACACAGCACCGCAACGCCCGCAGCGCGATGCGCTACATCCGCCCGGCGCCGAAGCCGTCGCCGAGGTCACCGACCTCCTCGACCACGGCCGCGGGCACCGCTGATGATGCGATCGGACACCACGTGAAAGTCCGAGACGTGATACGGCTCGTGTAGCAAGACGGCTGGTACTTTGTCGGCCAGCGGGGCAGCCACCGTCAGTACCGCCATCCCAGCAAACCTGGCAAGGTCACCGTGGCCGGCAAGCCCAGCGACGAGATGGCCGCCGGTACGCTGGGGAGCATCTTCCGTCAGGCCGGTATCGACAGAGAGGAGGGGATCAGGTGACCACGTGGAGCGTCGTCTACGAGCGCACCTCGACGGGGTGGAGCGCCTACGTGCCCGCTCTCCCCGGACTCGGCGTTGCCGGGGAAACCCGGGCCGAGGTCGAAGAGCTCATCCGTGAGGGCATCCCTTTCCACCTCGAGGGCCTCGTTGAGGAAGGACTGCCGATCCCTGACCCTGGGAGAGTCGACGTAGCCGCTGTCGCCATCTAGGCCACCGGTCTGACGGCCCAAAGCGTGGCCCGGCGGGGACCCTGATCGTCGAGACCCCTGGGGAGGCTGATGCCGCTGCGGCCTGCCGTGGCCTGGCCCGCCACCGACGCGCTACCGCTACTTTTCGTTCCGACCACCAGCAGACCCCGACGAGGTGGCGCGGGAGGAGTGGTCGCCGACCCTCGGCCGGGCGAGACACCTACGTCCCGACGCCTACGTGGAGGTCCCCTTGAGGTTGACAGCGAGGTCGGCCGGGCCGGCGCTTCCTGCACGAGCGCTACCAGCAGGCCGAGCGTGTCAACGTCCTGGCCGAGGACCCAGCGGCGCTGGCCACCGACCTCGACCCCGGCACCTGGTCATCTGCACTGACGGTGGCCTCGCCCGCCACGAACGCGATGATCCATACGGCCGCCAGCGCGAGCGCTGCCCGGCCTGCGGAGGCCCGCTGGTTCCGGCCGCGGACAGACCGAAGGTCATCGCGCTGCTCGCCGAGTCGATTGCCACAATCCGCGCCCAACTGCCCGGCTCCGACGGTCGCACATGACCCGGTCGGAAACGGGCAGCTATGACGGCAGAAGGGGGCCACTGAACAGCTCCCCCACAGCGGTCCCCCGCCGTCCACGAGGTGTCGCGGGGACCACCCGCCGCGACCGCGGGCGGCCGAACGGGCCACGTCAGCTGTCCCCCGCCATCCGCGAGGACCGTCCCCCACGGATTCTCTCGGGACGGCAGCGCCGGCGCGACATACAGATCGCCTCCACCATCGGCAAGGGGAGCCACTACACGAGGGAACCTGCCGGTCTCAACCAAGGAGCAGGCCGGGAAGGACCTGACCGAAGAAGGCTTCTCGATCGCCGCCCAGCGCGAGGCGTGCGTGCGCCGCATCCGCGACGAGAGCTGGGAACTGGTCGACGACTACGTGGACAACGGAGACTCGGCGCGGACGGCCGACCGGCCCCGGCTGCGGGCAATGCTCGCCCGGGTCGGCGAGGACGCAGACATCGACGCGATCGTCGTCCACGAGGCGGACCGCCTGGCCCGGGACATGGGCGCTGAAGGGCTTGCACCGCTCGCGCACGCCACTGCCGGGGACCTGCGGATGGCAAAGCTCCGCACCAGGCCCGGCAAATCGACTGAGGACGGCGAAGCCGAGGATGCGGCTAGCGCAACTCCAGCTCCGAGGAGTCGTAAGTGACGCTGATCGGCTCGAGCACCACACGCCGGGAACCACTCTCTACGACGCCGGCGACGAGAGCTCGATAGCCCGCTTCACCCGCCGCCGCGACCGCTGCCTGACCGGCGCCCTTGGCAACGAACAATGAGAAACCCGCCCCCATGTTGAGCGTCGCATATGCCTCCCGGGGCTCCAGGCCGGCGCGCTCGACCATGAAGGTCAGCACCTCTGGCACATCGGGCAAAGCTCTGATGACGTAGGTGAGGTCCCGCTCGGCCCGCATCAGCTTGCGCCATCCATGGCCCGTCACATGGCTCGCGTAGTGCACGGCCACGTCGTTCTCGAACATCTCCTCCACCAAAGCCGGGTAGAGCGCGCTCGGATCAAGAACGGCATCGCCGAAGGCTCTACCGCTCGGGAGGCGCTCTGCCCAACCCCCGGGGCAGAGATCCGGAGAGCTGGCGAGCGCCCTTGCGATCGACGCGCCGTTGGCATGAAGCCCTGTCGAGGAGATGAGGACGATCTCGTCGCCCGGCTCGAGGCGTCCGCCGAGAAACGGGTCCTTGCCGTCGGGGACACGGCCGAGGGCCGATCCCGCGATGTCGATCTGCTCGGCATCGACGAGACCCGCGAGAGTAGGGGACTCACCCCCGACCCACGCAGCGCCGACCGATGCACAGGCGCTCGCCCACCCGGTGACAAGTGACCGGTGGCGAGAGCCCGCGTACCAGCCCGCCGATCCGGTCGCGAAGTACGCGTTCAGGCTGAGTGGCACCGCTCCGACGCTCGCGATGTCGTTCACGATGGCCGCCACCGCGTCGATGCCGACGGCGTCCCAGCGGTCCAGGCCGAGGGCGTCCTCCACCTCACGGGCGATCATCGACTTCGTGCCCACGCACTCGAGGACCACCGCCAGCATCAGCCCGCCGATCTCGATCAAAGTCGCCGGCTCGCCGATCGAGGCGCGCATCACCGTCGCACCCTCCTCGGCCGGTTCGCCGAGCGTCGCTCCCGCGAAGTCGATCGCGAGCCGCTTGGCGGAGTCCAGGATCGCGTAATCGACGCCGGCTACGCTGTACGCGTCGGTCAACTGACCTCCCCTGAGGCACCCGGAGCGACGACAATGCGATCGTGCTCCCGCGACGCGGTCGGCAACGGGGACAGGGCCGTCGGCAAGGGGCGCACGGTGGCGGCGATCGCCGCCAGCACACCGTTCACGAAGCGCGGCGACTCCTCCGTCGAGTACTCCTTTGCAAGCTCGACGGCCTCGTCGATCACGACGGCCACCGGCACGTCGAGCTCGCTTATGAGCTCGTAAGTGGCAATGCGCAAGATAGCTCGATCGACCGCAGGCATCCGATCGATCGCCCAGCTCGACGAGTGGCCCGACACGAGCTCGTCGATGTCGTCGAGGCGCTCGGTCAAGCCTTTCACGATGTCGAGTGTGTAAGGCGCCGGACATGCAGGCAGCTCGGCGAGGAGCTCTACGGGCGACAGGCTCTTCTGCTCGGCCTCGTAGGCGAGCTCGAGCGCCCGCTCGCGCGAGCGACGCCGCTCCCCGGTGCCATCGAGGAGGTGGCTCCCAGTCCGGGAGGGCTGGCCGGTCCGGGAGGGCTGGCCGGTCCGGCGATTGCTCCCAGCCCCGGACGGCTCAGGCCCGGGTGATGTACTCACCGCTCCGCGTGTCCACCTTGATTCGATCACCCGGGTTCACGAAGAGCGGCACGTTGAGGACGCGTCCGGTCTCCAGGGTGGCGGGCTTGCGGGCCCCCGAGACGCGATCCCCCTGGAGGCCCGGTTCGGTGTCGGTCACCGTCAGCTCCACGGCGGCCGGGAGCTCCACGTCGACGATCTCGCCGTCGTACATCTGCAAGACGGCGGAATCGCCTTCTTTCAGGTAGGAGTCCGCTCCCGCGAGCGACGGGGCTTCGACGTAGATCTGGTCGTAGGTCGAGTTGTCCATGAACACGAACTGGTCGCCATCGCGGTAGAGATACTGCATCTCCCTCTTGTCGATGACCGCCTGCTCGACCTTCTCATCGGCCCGGAACGTCTTCTCGATCACGGCCTTGGTTCTCATGTTCCGCAGCTTGGTGCGAACAAACGCGCCACCCTTGCCGGGCTTGACGTGCTGGAACTCGACGACTGTGAACAGGCCGTCGCTCAAGTCGAGGGCCATGCCGTTCCTAAGGTCATTGGTGGAGAGAGCCATCAGAGAATCGTGTCCTTGGTCGACTTGGTGAGGGTGCGGGCGCCAGTAGCCGTCACGACGAGGGTGTCCTCGATGCGGACACCTCCTACTTGTGAGATGTAGGCGCCCGGCTCGACGGTCACGACTGCTCCTTCGACGAGGATATCAGTGGACCCGGCGGCAACTGCCGGAGCTTCGTGAATCTCGAGGCCGACTCCGTGGCCGGTGCCATGCACGAAGAGATCCCCGTAGCCGGCACGCTCGAGCGAGTCTCGGCAGGCGGCATCGACCTCGGCACCTGAGACGCCCGGTCGTATCGCACGGGCCCCGGCGCGCTGGGACACGAGGACGGCGTCGAGAAGGTCGAGGAGCTCGGGGGCGGCGACAGTGCCGACACAGACCGTCCGAGTCATGTCGGACCGGTACCCATCGACCTTCGACCCGAAGTCGATGATGACGAGGTCACCCTCCTCGATGCGCCTGTCCGAGGGCTCGTGGTGCGGGAGAGCACCATTTGGACCCGCGGCGACGATCGTCGGGAACGCGACACCGTCGGCCCCCCGCCTTCTCATCTCGAAGTCGAGCTCGAGGGCGAACTGGGCCTCGGTGAGGCCGTCCCTGAGACGCCCCTTGACCTGGGCCAGAGCGATGTCGGCGATGTCGGCTGCCAGCTCGATCCGAGCCAGCTCGCCGGCATCTTTCACCGACCGCAGCTCCTCGACGAGCCCTTCGGTCGCAACGAGAGCTCCACCGGAGCCGAGAAACGAGAGCCTCTTCTCGAGGCGCTGCTTGCCGCCCCAGGTGATATCGCCTGCCTCGAGGCCGAGCCGCTTCAAGCCCTTGGTGGCACGGTCGAGGGCGCCGAGCTGCTCCGGGGGACGGCCGATCTCGATCGTCGCTTCCACGGCCGCAGCTTCGAGTTGCTCCCTGGCCTGGTCGCGGTAGCGCGCGTCCGACACGAGGAGCGCGTCGTTGGCGGTCACGAGCAGCAGCGCGGCCGATCCCGAGAAACCCGTTAGGTACCTCACATTTGTGAGACTCGTTACGAGAAGGCCGTCACATCCGACGTCGTCGAACCGCGCGCGCAGGCGTGCGAGCCTGCCCGCAACGTCCATGGGCGCCAAGGCAGAGCGATCCCGACCGTCTGGCATGGAGTGAACTCTAGAGGCAGAGCTCAAGAGTCGACTAACCGGGCGGCCGCCTCGACGGCGATCTCGTAGCCAAGGCCACCGAAACCGGCCACGACGCCATCGGCGACCGGCGCGATCACAGAGTGGCGGCGCCACGGCTCGCGGCTGTCGGGGTTCGAGACGTGAAGCTCCACCACCACGCCGTCGAAGGCAGCCAGGGCGTCGTGCAGCGACCAGCCGTAGTGAGACAGGGCACCCGCGTTGACCACTATCCCCGATACCCGGTGTCGGGCTCGATGGACCGCCGCGACAAGCTCTGCCTCGGAATCGCTCTGGGTGTGCTCGAGGTCGAAGCCGAGACGGGCGGCCGCGGCGGAGGCCCGCTGCACGCGCGCGGGGAGGGTTTCTGGGCCGTATATCTCGGGCTCGCGCTGGCCAAACAGCTGGAGGTTGGGTCCCGACAGCAACAACAGCACGCGGCGCTGGGTCACCTCAGCCCTCCCAGCACTTCGAGGACCGTGGCGACCGGGACGCCGCGCACCGGCTCTACGCCCCTCGGTCCGTCGAGCACGAAGGTGAGGTCCCGGCGAGCCTTCTTGTCCCGGCCCATCAGCTCGACGAGGCGCGCGGGGTCGGCGCCCCGTGGGAGCCGACCCGGCAGCCCGTAGGAAGCGACGAGACTCTCGTGGCGGTCGACCCGGCGGTCGTCGATGCGGCCGAGCCTGCGGGCCAGGCGGGCCGCGAAGACGAGCCCGATCGCCACCGCCTCGCCGTGGCGCAACAGCGGCGGTCCGGCGTCGCCCGCTCCCCCCGCCAGGCCGGCGGCCTCGGCGGTGCCGGTGGCCTCGGCGGTGCCCGCGGCCTCGGCGTTGCCGGTGGCCTCGAAGTCGCCCGGCTCCCCCGCCAGGCCCGCGGCCTCCAGCGCGTGCGCGAGAGTGTGGCCGTAGTTGAGGACCATTCGCAGACCCCCCTCTGTCTCGTCGGCCGAGACGATACGCGCCTTGCACTCGACACAGCGCGCAACCTGCTCGGGCATATCGAGCGCGTCCAGGTCCTCGACGCCCAAGAACGCGTACTTTGCCAGCTCTCCCCGCCCCGACCTCCACTCCTCGGGCGGCAGCGTCGAGAGCACCTCGGTGTCGCATATGACGCCGAGCGGCTGCCAGAAGGCTCCGACGAGGTTCTTGCCCTCCGGCAGGTTGACGCCGGTCTTGCCTCCTATGGCGGCATCGACCTGGGCGAGAAGCGACGTTGCAACCTGCACCACCCCGGTGCCACGGTGCCAGCACGCGGCCGCGAAGCCAGCGAGATCGGTCACGACGCCGCCGCCGACCCCTATGACGACGTCGTCACGGGCGAGCCCGGCTGCGGCGAAGCTGCGGCAAAGCCTCTCGACGGTGGCAAGCGACTTCGCCCGCTCCCCCGCCGGCACCTCGACTACGGTGGTCGGCAGCCCCGTCTCGAGCTGAGCGGCGACGCCTATCCCCGGCTGGGTGATGATGACCGCTTGGCGCGCCGAGACCGGGACCATGTCGGCGAGCTCGAAACGAGCTCCGGCACCCACAACGACGTCGTAGGAGCGCGCTCCGAGGTCGACACGGACTGCGGTGAGGCCGTCGCGGCGCGAGAGCCCGCTCACGCCGTCGCCTCTTGCCGCGCGAGCTCGAGCCACGTTCTCGCCAGGTGCTCGGCTCGGCGGGCGACGACGGCCGGCGCGACCCAGTCGACGTCGAGCACCTCGTCCGCCACAGCCCCATACACCGGGCGCCGTCGGGCTTCGAGCAGTCGGAGGGCCTGGTGCGGCTCCTCATCGAGAAGCGGCCGGCCGAGACCGGCTCCCACTCGCCTGGCAAGCACGTGCGGGGCTGCCCGCAGCCAGATCACAAGACCGGCTCTGCGGATCCGGCGCCGTGAGTCGGGATCGAGCACCGCGCCTCCGGCCACGGCGATGACCGCCGGAGGCCCCGAGGCGGCGGCTGCTGCCAGGACCGCGCGCTCCTCGGCCCGAAACGCCGCCTCTCCGCGCGCCGCGAAGATCGCCGGGACGGTCATCTTCGTGCGGGCGATGATCTCCTCGTCGCTGTCGTGAAAGACGCGACCCAGCCGTGACGCGAGCAGCCGGCCGGTCGTCGTCTTGCCGGAGCCCATCATCCCGACGAGCAGGACGTGGTCAGGCATCGATCGTCCCGGCCGCGATGCCGTCTCGGACAGAGCCGTCCTGGGCTGGGGCGCCCTGGGCTGGGGCGTCCTGGGCTGGGGCGTCCTGGGCTGGGGCGTCCTGGGCACCCGTGGGAGTCTCGTGGACCGAGGCAGCGTAAGTTGCGGCGTTACGGACGAACTCCGCCACCGAGTCCCCGCCGAACTTTCGCAGTGCTTCCCCGGCCAGGACGAGCGCGACCATCGTTTCGGCGACGACCCCCATGGCCGGCACAGCGGTCACGTCGGTCCGCTCCTTGAAGGAGACCGTTGCCTCTTTCGAGACGATGTCGACGGTGGCAAGAACGGGGCGGTTGAGAGTGGCGAGGGGTTTCATGAAGGCGCGGACCAACAGGAGCGAGCCGGTCGAGATCCCGCCTTCGATGCCGCCCGAGCGTGCCGTGCGCCGCACGTACTCGCCGTCGGTCGCGTCCCAGTAGATCGCGTCGTGTGCCTGCGAGCCTCGCAGGCGGGAGTTCTCGACCCCCTCGCCGATCTCGACCGCCTTGACCGCCTGGATGCTCATGAGGGCCTGGGCCAGCAGGCCGTCGAGCTTGCGGTCCCAGTGCACGTGGCTGCCGAGACCCACCGGCACCTCGTAAGCGAGCACCTCGACCGTGCCGCCGAGAGAGTCGCCGAGCTTGGCGGCGGCCTTGATCTCGGCGATCATCGCCTCCTCGCCATCGGGATCTGCGCACCGGACCGCGGACTCGTCGATGCGAGCAAGCTCGCCGGGCAGTGGGCGAGTGTCGCCGGGCACGCGGGCCGCCCCGAGAGCTACGACATGGCTGAGGATCGACACCCCGAGCTCGGCCAGAAGCGCCTTTGCGAGAGCGCCGGCCGCGACCCGGGCTGCCGTCTCACGGGCCGATGCCCGCTCGAGCACATCTCGGGCGTCAGAGAAACCGTACTTCTGCATGCCCGCCAGATCGGCATGGCCCGGCCTCGGCGCTGTGAGCTGCTTGGACGGGGTGCCCGCCTCCGGCGCCATCTCCTCCTGCCACTTGGGCCACTCGGTATTGGCGATCTCGATGGCGACAGGCGAGCCGAGGGTCCTTCCGTGGCGGATCCCGCCAAGCAGCGTGACCTCGTCGCGCTCGAAACGCATCCGCGGTCCGCGGCCGTAGCCGAGCCTACGACGGGCGAGCTCGTCTGCGACCTGCTCGGCCCCAAAGGCCAGGCCAGCAGGCAGGCCCTCGACGATGACGACGAGCGCCTTGCCGTGCGACTCTCCGGCTGTGAGGAACCTCAGCATCCCCCCACCGTACTGCCGGGGCTGGACGGCCCTGGACGGCTGCCGCGGCTGGAGCACCCCGGCTGCCGGGGCTGCCCGGCCCTGGCCGGCGGCTGCGGTCGAGGCCCTGGACGGCGGCTACTTCTTCGCTGGCTCGTAGTACGGGTTCGAGCCCGAGGCGTGGTCGGTGACGTCCACGATGTCGAGCACCTCGGGAACGGCCTCCTGGATGGCGACGGCAATCCCCTGACTGAGAGTCACCTTGGCGAGGCCACAACCCTGGCATCCGCCCGACATGCGCACGTACGCGGTCCCGCTGTCGAAGGCGACCAGCTCTGCCCAGCCGCCGTGCATCGCGATCTGGGGGTTGACCTCCTGCTCGAGTATCTCGAGGATCTTCTGCGCCGTAGGCGAGGAAAGATCCGCCTCGGGCATCGGCGCTGCCCCCCCTTGCGCGCGAACCGGCGCCGGCACGTTCGGGTTGATCATGACAAGCCCCTGCTCGCCCCCAGCGCTGCTCAGGTCGAGAGTCGCTCCCCGCACCTGGTCGATGCTGCTGGCGGCGACCACCACGTAGAGGTCGCCGTCCT
>JAKACA010000002.1 GCA_021796455.1 Actinomycetes bacterium | reverse complement strand
GTCCACCTCCGCTCGGCTCCGAACGGCGCGGCACGGTGAACCCTGAGATGCCCGTGTTCCCGTGTCGTGCCGGCGGATCGAGGTCGACTTGCAGAGCGCCGCGGAAAGTCCCAGATGCGGTCACGGTGCCGTGCTCTCCGTCGCAGCCTCGATCGCGAGGGCGACGAGCCCATCGTCGGCCGGACTGACCGTGCGCAAGTCGATGATGGTCCGGTGGCCGGAAACCCGAGCTATCACAGGTACAGGCGCGCGCCGGAGGTGCTCGGTGACGTCGCCCCGCAGGGCGACTCCGATCGATGGAATCTCGAGTCCCGGGATCGAGCCGCCGCCGGGCACGGATCGGCACTCGACTACTTCGCCGGCTCCGAGGGCCTCGGCTCGACGTCGGAGATCTGCGAGCGAGGCGGTGGCCATGCGCCAGAACGGGATCGCGTCACCGTCGCGACGAAGGTAGGCGAGCGCCGTCTCCTGCAGCGCGCCGAGGACGAGCCTGCCCGGCCGGAGCGCACGCGATAGAGGATGGGCAGCGCACTGTGCGACGAGATCACTCTGACCTGCGATCACGCCCGCCTGGGGTCCACCGAGGAGCTTGTCTCCCGAGAACGTGACGAGAGCTGCACCCTGCTCGAGCGCCTGGCGTGCTGCCGGTTCCCCCTGGAGCCACGCCGGCGGACCCTCGGAGAGCCACGGGGTGCCGGCGTCGAGCAGCCCAGATCCGATGTCGAAAACGACTGGCGGGCCAAGACGCGCCAGGACGCTCACCGGCACCGACTCGGTGAACCCTACGACTTTGTAGTTGGACTGGTGCACCTTGAGGATCAGTGCGAGCTCATCACCGAGCTCACCACTGAGCACGGCCCGGTAGTCGGACACTCTGGTGCGGTTCGTCGTCCCGACCTCGACGAGCTCGGCGCCCGAACCGGCAAGCACGTCCGGGATGCGAAACCCACCGCCGATCTCGACGAGCTCACCACGGCTCACGGCCACTGCCCGGCCGGCCGCGAGCGCGGCCAGGACAAGCATGACCGCCGCGGCGCCGTTGTTGACGACGAGAGCTGCCTCCGCCCCGCAAGCCGCTGCCAGAAGTGTGGCGGCATGGTTGTGACGTGACCCGCGTCTGCCCGTGCTGAGATCGAGCTCCAGATTCGTGTAGCCGGCTTCTTGTTGCACACCGATCGGCGCCCGCCCGAGGTTGGTGTGCAGCATGACGCCAGTGGCATTTACTACCGGGCGGAGCAGCTCCGATGCAGTGCGAAGAGCGCGATCGCGCGCTGAGCCTGGATCACCGGCACCGATGGCCGCCCGAGCCGCCTCCACGAGCAGGGGATGCGGCAAGCCGACATCCTTGATCGAGCGTGCCAGCGTGTCCACCGACGGTGGCCTTCGAGCTCGGTCCATTGCCCGGGCCAGGGGTTCGTCACCGCGCGACGCCATGGCAGCGC
Organism: Actinomycetes bacterium; assembly: GCA_021796455.1. Classification (GTDB taxonomy): domain Bacteria; phylum Actinomycetota; class Acidimicrobiia; order Acidimicrobiales; family Bog-793; genus JAKACA01. The sequence continues at coordinate 65,650 of JAKACA010000002.1, read as the reverse complement.
TCACGATGTAAGGATGACGGTGGCACTGCCGGCCACCACCGCCCCAACGCGATGGAAACCCGCACCTTGCAGCTCAGCGAGCACCCCTGGCGCCACCGCCGCGAGCAAGCCGCCCGAGGTCTGGGGGTCGAAGGCGAGCGCCTCGATCTCCGCAGTGGCAGATGAGGACACTCTCCCACGAAGAAATGCGCGATTGCGGGCATCTCCGCCTGTTCTCGTGCCGGCTCTTGCGGCTGCGAGCGCGCCAGGGTAGGTGGGAAGAGCCGCCCCCTCGAAAGCAAGGACGGCCGAGGATCGCTCGGCCATCTCCCACCCATGGCCGAGCAAGCCGAAGCCGGTGACATCGGTCACCGCGTGGACGGCGGAACCGAGTGCCGCGAGGACCTCGGACGAGGTGCGATTCAACTGCCGCATCCCAAGGACAGCTTCGGCCTTGTCCGCCGCTGTGCCTCCGGCGAGGACGATGCCGGTGCCGAGAGGCTTCGAGAGCACAAGGACGTCGCCGGGCCTGGCTCCCGACTTGCGGAAGATCCGATCTGGGTGAACGAGACCCTGCACCGCGAGCCCGAAGACCGGCTCGTCGCAACGGATGGTATGTCCTCCGGCGACCACGCCCCCTGCCTGGGCCACCACCTCTGCGGCCGCACGCAAGATGGTGGCGATCACCGCCACTTCCATGTCATCGGGGAATGCCGAGATGTTGAGCGCAAGCACAACCTTGCCGCCCATGGCGAAGACGTCGCTGCAAGCATTCGCGGCAGCGACCGCGCCGAAGTCAGCGGGGTCGTCGACGAGGGGGGGGAAGAAGTCGGTGGTCGAGACGAGGGCCACGTCATCGGAGAGACGGTAGACAGCGGCGTCGTCGGAAGAGGCGAGACCCACGAGAAGCTCGGGCGAGGTCTCGGCTGTTCCCAGCTGTCTCATGAGCTCTGCCAGAGGCGCACCACCCCATTTCGCCGCACACCCGCCGCACGAGGTCCATTTGGTCAGGCGCACCGGCTCGCCATGCCTAAGGTCCTGCTCAGCAAGCGGCCGTGGGCTCGGGCGCGACGCAGGTGAGCTCGGGCTCGATTGCACCGTGACCGTGCGCTCTGGCTCCGTTGTCAAGGTAGCTCTCCTTGTTGTTCGTGAGTCGCGGTCGCGCAGCTCACAGCGTTGGTGGGGAGGCGGGGCCCGCCGATACGCAGATCACCCCTGCGCCTCGTGACACCTGAGGCATCAAGTATCGCGAGCAGCGGCAAGACGTAACGACGAGTCGTCCCTAGGGCCTCCCGCACGGCGGAGGCGCTGACTCCATCTGGTGAGGCCGAGAGCAGTCTGGCGACGACGGCGGCGGCTGTGCCGATCGCCTCCGCCGCGAAGTAGATGCCGTCGCGCTCGATTACCAGCCCGCGGCGGACCAGCTCACGCAGCTCCAGGCGGTCCATCGTTGCCGGCGGAGGTGGTGGCGAGAACTGCGCTGCCGCCAAGAGAGCCAAATATGGGTGGTCCGCTGGCATAGCTGCGTTGGTGGACGCGTCCAGGGAGCGAGCCCTTCCATCGACCACGGACATCGTGGAGGACGCGTGGACTAGGGCTCGCTGGCGGTCATCGAGCAGAGCGATGTCGAGACCGCGAGGTCCCGCCTCGCGTACCCGTGCCTCCAGGGAGTCCTTTGCACGGTGCAGGGCAGCAGCATCGACTACCCACCGGCCTACTGTCGCCTCGACTACCTCGCCGGTCAGTCGCTGGAGCTCGTCTCTTTCTACCCATCCACGCTCGGCAACGACCCGCGAGACTGAACGGTCGGGCGCTGCCCTCGAGATCGGGAGCACCGGTGCGACATCGAGGATCTCGCCGCCGCCGACCAGCTCGGAGCGTCCCATCTCCCGTAGTACGTAACGATCGCCGGGCGCGAGAGGCAGCGCGGTCGGCAGCCGGAGTCGGACGAAGCCTTGCTCACCGGGTTGCAGTGCCTGGGAGCGCCCGAGGAGCGCGATGCGCACGGGGTGCTCACCTGAACCGAAATAGCCTAGGTAGGCACCTCGCCTGGTGACTTCATGGTCGAGCGAGCCGAGCACGAAGAGCGATGCGTCCATAGTGGCACAGCGGTGCCACTGACCCTCGCGCACGAGCGCCTGAGATCTCGCTATCTGCTGGTGGCTGGCTCCCGAGAGGTTCACGGCGAGGCGGCGTCCCGGGGTCGCGCGCTCGACGCGGGTACCGTGGCTCTCCAGATCCCTGACTCTCACCTGCAGAGCGCCCGGTTCCACGACCATCTCATCTTTGAGCTCGAGCGCACCTCCGACGAGCGTTCCCGTCACCACGGTGCCCATGCCCCTAATGGCGAAAGACCTGTCGATCCAGAGTCGGGGTCGTCCACGGTCGACCGCCCTCGGCGTGGAGCCGAGCATGCGGTCGATTGCTGCAGGAAGTCCCCTGCTGCCAGTTAGACCCACACCGCTCAGAGCATCGACCGCGACAACCTCGGCTCCTTCGAGGAAGGTGCCCCTCACGTGGTCCGCGATCTCCATCTCGGCAAGCTCGCGCCACTCATCATCCACGCTCTGGACCTTCGTGAGAGCAATGATGCCGTGCGACACTCCGAGAAGGTCGAGGATTCGCAGGTGCTCCTCCGACTGGGGTTTCCATCCCTCGTTGGCTGCGACGACGAACAAGCAGGCGTCGATCGCCCCGACTCCGGCGAGCATGTTCTTGAGAAAGCGGACGTGTCCGGGCACGTCGACGAACCCGACGTCTCGGCCCGAGGGGAGCACCGTGGAAGCAAATCCCAGGTCGATCGTCAGGCCGCGCCGCTTCTCCTCTGCCAGGCGGTCCGGGTCGGTGTTCGTGAGTTGCCGGACAAGCGTTGTCTTGCCGTGATCGACATGACCCGCGGTTCCCACTACATGCATAGATACCTCGACGTTCGGCCCTTGACCCATGAGCTTACGGATCTCACCTGGCCCACCCATACCATGGAAAGCCTGTGCGGAGGGGACGGAGAGTTCGGTTCCAGGGGACCGACCCGAGGCGTCCATCTGGCGCCGGGGGGCGACGCTCGGGTCCTAAGGAGTCACGAGGCAGCTCCGTCTCCGGCGAGCGGTGGCAGGGCGCTCGTGCAGGCCGGGCAACGCGTGGCCGCGACAGGGATCGCTGTGAGGCAGAAAGGACAGTCCTGGGAGGGAGGGGCCACCTTGTTGCTCGCCCGCAGGGAGATGATGTTGTACGGCTTGACGACTAGGAAGAAGACGGCGGCGCCAACCGCCAGGAAAGAGATGATGCTGTTGAGGACGTCGCCGTAGAGAAAAGTGCTCCCGCGGATCGTGAACGAGAGCGCCTCGAAATTGGCCCTGCCGAAGATCCCGATTACCGGTGTCAGGATGTCGGCGACTACCGCCTTCACAACGGCCTCGAAAGCCAGTCCGATCACCACCGCAACGGCAAGCATCACGACGTCGCCTTGCAGTATGAATGCCTTGAATTCCTTCAGCACTTGAGCGGTCCTACCGGGCATCTGCTGGCCTCCCCCTTTTGTGTTAGCTGCTGGCGGCTTCGATTCTGACGATAATCTCGTCGTCGAGTCGGGAGAGGACACCCAGCGACTCCATGTTCTCGACGACCTGGCTGGGCCGAGACGCGCCGGTGATGACGGTTGACACGAGCGGGTTGCGTGCGCACCAGGCGATTGCGAGCTGGGCCATCGTGCAATCGAGCTCGGCCGCAATCGATTTGAGCTCTCGCAGCTTTCCATTGCGTCCACGATCGGTCAGTGAGGATCTGAGCCATTCGTATCCTTCGAGGGCTCCCCGACTACCCTCGGGGATGCCGTCGAGGTACTTGCCGCTCAGCTGACCGGATGCGAGGGGGCTCCAGGTCGTCAGCCCAAGGCCGTGTCGTTCGATGATCGGTCGGTACTCCTGCTCTACTCGCGCACGGTTGAACAGGTTGTACTGGGGCTGTTCCATCGTGGGGCGGCGCAGATGGTGCCGGTCGCAGATCTCGTAGGCCTCGATCAGAGCTTCACCTGGCCACTCCGAGGTGCCCCAGTAGAGTGCCTTACCCGCGGAGACTATGTCATGCATCGCCCAGACTGTCTCTTCGACGGGCGTCTCTGGGTCAGAGCGGTGACAGAACAGCAAGTCTACGAAGTCGAGGCCAAAACGGTCCAAGCATCCGTCCACAGCCTGCAGCAGGTACTTCCTGTTCAAGGTGTTGCTCATGTTGACCTGCTCGGAGAGCCCCCAGAAGACTTTGGTCGACACCACATAGGAGCTCCGGGCCCAACCGAGGTTTGCGAGCACCCTCCCCATGATCCGCTCCGAGTCACCCCCGCCGTAGGATTCGGCGTTGTCGAAGAAATTGACTCCGGCGTCGCGTGCCGCCGTCATGGATTCCATGGCGAGATCGTCGTCGAGCTGGGATCCGAATGTCACCCACGAGCCGAACGACAGCACGCTCAGCTTGAGACCCGAGGTCCCAAGGCGCCGGTACTCCATCTTCATCGCGCTAGCTTCCTTTCGTGTGACAGGCCGTGTGACAGGCCGTAACTGGAAATCTTGTTTGCGGCCCCTATGGAGAGACCTCATAGGGCGATAGCACTGCGGTCAGGAGCGCCGAGATGATCTTGCGCGATCGATCGACCGAGCACCCCTGGCGGGAGCGCAGGCCCTCCCACGATGGCCAGCTGAGCACCAGGTCGAGCTCGTCCAAGAGTGTGGCCTTGGCGCGCCCGGAGCGACGCAGCTCAGGACTAAACACAGTCCTGATCTGCTCGTGGGAGGAGCGGAACGCCTCGGAGAGCGTCTCAGTCATCACCGGATGGCTGACGGCCAGCAGGGCGGCGACGCGGCGGACCGGAGCAATCTGCTCGTAGAGCCTGGCGCGCAGTCTCACGATGGCCGCCACCCGCTGCTCCAGCTCTGGTGCGTCGGGGGTCGGAGCCAGGTAGGTCGCCAGCACGGGACTGAGGTGAGCAGCAGCGGCGAGAAAGAGCGAGTCCAGGTCAGCGAAGTGCCGAAAGACGGTGCGCTCCGATACTCCGGCGCGCGCGGCCACCTGTGCAGCGCCCGGGAAGGGTCCCCCCTGCTGTTCTTCGACGATCGAGAGGACGGCTTGCACGACGGCGTCGCGGTTGTGCTCGGCGCGAAGTCTGCGGCCGTCTGCGTGCTCTTCGAGCGCACCCTCGTTGCGTTCGGCCATGTGGGTTGCTGGCGTGGGTATCACCCCCTGATGAGGAGCCGGCAGTCAGCCGGCAGAGGACATCGTACCGGGAGCAGCCACTCAGACGTCAGTGGGAGGGACAGTTCGTGAGACATCGCCGCCTCGGTGCCACAATTGCCCGGACACACCTAGCTGTCTTCGGAGCCGACAGATGACACCTCGGTGCCGGCTCTGCCCGCCGCAGGCGTGAGCGAGGAGAGGAGGCCGGCAGCTTCGAGCTCACGGAGAACCTCGTCGAGCGCGGCAGGATTCGCGAGGGAGTCGCGCGAGAGCGCGTCCGTGGGGGACGTGCCGAGGAGTATCCGCCGGATCGGCACCTCGACTCGCTTGCCGTTGAGAGTTCTCGGGAGGTCGCTGGCGATGAGCACGTGGTCTGGCACATGGCGAGGTGAGAGTCGTTCGCGCAAGGTCGTCCGGACGCTCTCCTTCAGGGCATTGACTTCGGCGCCGGCTCGCGGCACCACGAACAGCACGAGCTCGCCCTCTCGGCCGAGCCCTGTCGTGTCGACCACAAGGCTGTCGCTCACTTCGCCCAAAGCCTCGACTATGCGGTAGAACTCCGAAGTGCCCATGCGCACGCCGCCTCTGTTCAACGTCGCGTCGGAGCGTCCATATACGACAAAGGTGTCGCGCTCGGTTCGCCTGACCCAGTCACCGTGGCGCCATACCCCCCTATAGTCGGAAAAGTAGGTGGCGTGTAGCCTGCTTCCGTCGTCATCGCCCCACAGGCTCACAGGCATCGAAGGCATCGGCGTCGTGATGACGAGCTCGCCGACTTCGCCGATGACCGGCCTCCCATCGGGGCCGAATGCCTGCGCGTCGCACCCAAGAGCGGCGCACTGAATCTCGCCGGCGTACACAGGTAGCAGTGGGGACGAGTGCAGGAAGGCAGTGCAGACGTCGGTGCCGCCCGACACCGAAGCGACGAGGACGTCGTCGCCGATCTCTTCGCACGCCCAGGCGAAGCCTTCGGCGGGCAGGGGCGCTCCCGTAGAGCCTATCGTGTGCAGGGCAGACAGATCGAGCTCCCTCCGAGGTGAGAGCTGAGCTTTTCGGCAGGCCTCGATGAAAGGTGCGCTCGTGCCGAAATAGGTGACGGCCTCTCTCGCCGCCATACGCCAGAGCGCCATCTGGTCTGGATAGACAGCGCTGCCGTCGTAGCACACGACAGCAGATCCCGTGAGCAGGCCGCCTACGAGGAAGTTCCACATCATCCAGCCCGTGGTGCTGTACCAGAAGACGCGCTCTGTCGGGCCGAAGTCGCTGTGAAGCCTGGCAGACTTGAGGTGCTCGAGGAGGATGCCTCCGTGGCTGTGAACTATCGCCTTGGGCAGGCCAGTCGTACCTGAGGAGTAGAGGATCCACAACGGGTGGTCGAAAGCGACGGGAAGAGGGTTCAGCTGCTCGCGCTGGGCTGCGAGCTCAGCCCAGGATAAGAGCGTTGGGTTCTGCTGGCGCGATCCTCGATGGCGACAGGTCCCGCCGGAGAGGTCGCTCGACGTGGAGCCGGCGACTTGTGGAACTTCGATCACAGCGGCGAGGTCCGGCAGGCCTGCGACGAGCTCGACGGTCTTCTCGTGGAGGAGGTACTGCTTGCCGCCGTAGGAGTAGCCGTCGGCGGCGATCAGGACAGTCGGACCGATCTGCCGGAAGCGGTCCGTCATGCTCGGGGCACCGAACTCGGGCGCGCAGCTCGACCAGATTGCCCCCAGGCTCGCCGTCGCGAGGAATGCGGCCACGGCCTCGATGCTGTTCGGAAGGACGGCCGCCACCCGATCACCTTTGCTGACACCGAGACTGCGAAGCCCGGCGGCGATCGCCCCAGCAAGGCTTGCCAGCTCGCCGTAAGTGAGAGTCCTGCGATTGCCGGTCTCGTCGAGGGCGATGAGCGCAGGTGCAAGGCGGCCGTGGCGGATCACATGGTCGACATAGTTGAGCTCAGCGCCGGGGAAGAAGGAAGCGCCTTCGGCTCCTTCGCCGATCAGCAGGGCTTCTTCAGGTCGCTTGTGCCAGATTACGCCGTCCCATCGCGCTATCGCTGACCAGAAGGCGGGGAGATCGCGCACTGACCAGCGGTGGAGCTCGTCGTAGGATCTCGCGTCGACGATGTCGTTGGCGCGCAGCCACGCCATGAACTGGCTCATCTGCGAGCGCCCCATCCGCTCGGGCGTTGGCTCGAAGATAAGATCACCGTCCCGCATGGTCTCGAACACTACGGTGGTCAGCCACGTGGCGCAGAGGGGCCTCCGTCTCGCTACGGCTGCCCCGCGCCGTAGGCGCCCGGAGGTATGGGGGAGTACATGACGTTCGTCCCCGTCTCCTCGGCTTGAACCACGGTGTCGGATCCATAGGGTCCCGAGCCGACGTAGATGACTACGTGGTACAAATAGCTGGCATTCCCGTAGAAGATGAGGTCTCCCGGCTGCAGGTCGGACATCGACACATGAGCGATCTCGTAGTACTGCTCGGTCGCTCCGTGGGCAAGCTGAACGCCGGCTTGCGCCCAGGCCCACATCGCCAGGCCGGAGCAGTCGAAGCCGACGCCGGGAGTCGCTCCGCCCCACACGTAGGGGACTCCGATCTGTGATTCGGCCGCCCTCACGGCGATCGCGCCGGCTCCGCCGCCAGCGGTCCCGGAAGTGCTGGCTTGGCCCGTGACGGTGGAAGCTGGCGCAGTTGAAGTCGGCGGCGTTGACGCAGCCGGCGGTGTCGAGGCAGGCGGCGTCGAGGGAGGTGGGAGAGGTGCTGGAGGCTGGGCGGCGATCGCTGCCGCAGCTGCCGCAGCTGCCGCAGCTGCGGCAGCCCGGGCCCGTTCTTGTGCGGCAACAGCCTGCGCGAGCTGTCCCCTTACCTGGGACAGGGTGCCCTCGAGGGACGCTGTCACCGCTTCAGCTTGCCGAATATCACCGGTGATCCGGAGGCGGGCCGCGATCTCGGCTGCATCGGCGACCCGAAGCTGCTGGCGGTGGACGGCGAGCAGGTGGCGATCGCCCTCGACATTCGCAACGGCTTCGTTGATGTTGCCAGAAGCAGCCGACAGGTACGCCTGCTGCATCGGTTGCGCCTGCTGGGATCCTGTGAAAAAGGCAGAGAAACCCCCGGATGCACCGTTCACGTACGCGTCGAGCGCGATGGCCCGGAGGTGAGCGCCGTCTGCTGCGAGCTGGCGCCTGTTCTCGGTGATGGCGATGTCCTGCGTGGCTATCGCCCTCTTCATCTCGGAGACGTTCGTGTTCGCCTGGTTGTAGGCCTCGTCGAGAACGCCCAGGCGCGCGTAGGCGGCATCTATGCTGCTGGCCAGAGCCGAGGCCCTCGACCGCAGCGTCTGGATTGTCCCGGCACTAGCGGGCGCCGGAGCGATCGCCGGCACGACGGCGGCGCACAAGAGCGCCACTGCCGAAAGAACGATGAAAGCCAGTCGGTGCGACCGCTGCCCCGGCCTGGTGAGTGGCCGTCTCAGTCCGCTTTGACGCGCGGCCGCGAGGCCCTCCTCGACAGGTCTCACAATGAGCGGCAACCTAACCCCCTGGGCCAGGGCAGCGCAAGCTCCTTGCCCCCTTCGGCGAAAGGTGTCATCGAGCCGTAACGGCGAGGCGCGCGAGAATCCCCAAGCTGCCGCCTCGGTGCGAGGCGAGCACGCCCGCCCGGCAGGCTCCGGTACCTTGAGGGCATGACTGCAGCAGGGACCGCAGAGCAGCAGGGCGATGGACCCGGGGACTTTCGGGTCGAACACGATTCGATGGGCGAGGTGCGGGTGCCGCGCGAGGCGAGGTGGGGCGCTCAGACCCAGCGTGCGGTGGAGAACTTCCCGATCTCGGGCAAGCGCGTCGATCCCGCTCTCCTGGCGGCCCTCGCGCTCGTAAAGGGTGCTGCCGCGGCGGTCAACGCCGAGCTCGGAGTGATCGAGCCCGATGTTGCAGCCGCCCTCCAGTCGGCGGCTTCAGAGGTGGCCGCAGGAGCTCACGAAGACCAGTTCCCCGTAGATGTCTTTCAGACGGGCTCCGGCACCTCGACGAACATGAATATGAACGAGGTGCTGGCCCATCTCGCCGGCGCTCGCCTCGGACGAGAGCTTCGGCCCAATGGCGAGCCGAACGCTTCACAGTCATCCAACGACACCTTCCCGAGCGCGATCCATCTGGCGGTGTCGCGGGAGATCGCAAACGACCTGATCCCGTCTCTTCGCGCCCTCGCCGCGACTCTCTCGGGCAAGGCCACCGAGTTTGCCGGCGTCGTGAAGTCGGGTCGCACCCACCTGATGGATGCCACCCCGGTCACTCTTGGACAGGAGTTTGGCGGCTATGCCGCCGCAGTCACCTATGGTGTGGAGCGCCTCGAAGCCGTGCTGCCTCGTGTCGCGGAGCTACCTCTGGGCGGGACTGCAGTCGGGACCGGCCTCAACGCCTCACCTGAGTTTGCCGCGCTCGTGATCGCGCGGCTCGCGGAGCTGACTGGCCTGCCACTAAGCGAAGCCCGCGATCACTTCGAAGCGCAGGGAGCCCGTGATTCCCTCGTAGAGGCATCTGGGGTGTGCCGGACCGTGGCGGTGTCCCTCTACAAGATCGCCAACGACCTTCGTTGGATGGCCTCTGGACCGCGTTGTGGCCTGGCGGAAATTCACCTGCCGGACCTGCAGCCGGGGTCCTCGATCATGCCGGGCAAGGTGAACCCCGTCGTTCCCGAGGCGGTTTGCCAAGTGGTTGCCCAGGTCATCGGCAACGACGCCGCGGTTGCTTTCGGGGGCGCAGCCGGCAACTTCGAGCTGAACGTCATGATGCCTGTCATCGCGAGGAACCTGCTCGAATCGATCTCGCTGCTTGCAGCGGTGTCGAGAGCGCTGGGCGACAAGTGCGTGGGCGGGATTGTCGCTGACGAGGAGCGGTGTCGGACGTTCGCGCTGTCCTCGCCGTCGATTGCGACCTCCCTCAATCCCTACATCGGCTACGAGAACGCCGCCAGGGTCGTCAAGAAGGCGACCATCGAGGGCAAGGACATTCGTAGCGTGGTAATCGAGCTTGGCCTCATGGCCGAGGAGGAGCTCGACTCGGCGCTCGATGTCCTGGCAATGACGCGCGGCGGTGTAGTCGGAGGGTGATGCACCCGATCGAACGCCTTCGCTGGATTGCCGGAGCCGAGGACGAGCCAGCGGCATCCTTGGCCCACGAGGCAGCGCTATGCCTTGGAGAGCTTGCGCAACAGGACCCGACGGCCCTGCTGACAGCATGCCGGCGGCTGGTGGATCGCCAACCATGCTGCGGTCCGCTGTGGTGGGTGAGCGCTCGTCTGGTGACCGCCGCGGACCCGTTCGACGCGGGGTGCCGGGCAGCAGCTGCGCTTTGCTCGGACGAGACTCCGCAGAGGCTCAGCAAGGCTCTCCGGGCGTCGTTTGCCGGAGGTGAGACAGTCGTGGTCACGACGCCTGCAGAGATCGCGGTCGGCGCTTTGCAATCGTCGAAGCCTTACATGCTGCGCGCGGTCAGCTCAGGCCGGTCTCTGCGCCGTTGCTTGAACATTCTCGCAGACACGAGCTCATCGGAGGTGACGGGCTGGTCGGAGAACCAGGCGTACGAGGCCCTTGAAGGGGCTTGCGTGGCTCTCGTAGAGGTACTGGCCGCGGGAAGCACCGCCGCGCTGCTCTCGCCCAGTGCGGCGGCGACAGTGAGAGCGGCGCGAGCGCAACAGGTCGGGGTCTGGGCGGTGGTCGGGACCGGCCGGGCACTGCCCGACGGGCTCTTCGAGGCGGCGGGCACCAGGGCCGGCGAGGCAGCCGACACCGTGTCTCTCTTGGAATTCTCGCTCGCGATCAGCCCGGGACTTGTCGGAGATCCCTTCTCCGTGGCCGCACAGGTGACCTGTCCCTCTAGCCCCGAGCTTGTGGGTCGCCGAAGCTGACGCAACACGCTATGGCCGTGCCTAGGGGCTCGGCCTGCAACCTCGCGGACCGGGCGTCCCGCGGGCCCCGGCTCAGGTAGGTTCTCATTACATGGGTGAGATGATCGAGTTTCCGAGCAACGGTTCGACGGGTCAGGGGTACTTGGCTCTATCTGCGTCAGGGACAGGACCAGGCGTCGTAGTGATCCAGGAGTGGTGGGGCCTCGTGCCCCACATCAAGGAGGTGTGTGACCGCTTCGCAGCCGAGGGTTTCGTGGCTCTTGCTCCGGATCTGTACCGCGGGGAGGCCACGACCGAGCCCGACGAGGCAGGCAAGAAGATGATGGCCCTTCGCCTCGACCAGGCAGGCAAGGATCTAAGTGGGGCTGTCGACGTCGTACGGGCCAAGGGTGCCGGCTCGGCGGTGGGTGTCGTGGGCTTTTGCATGGGTGGTGGCCTGGCTCTGGTGCTGGCCGGCCAGCGGAGCGACGCGGTGAAGGCAGTGGTGCCCTTCTACGGCGGCATACCCTGGGAAGGCACCTCGCCCGACTACCCGGCCATCGCGGCCTCTGTGTTGCTCCACTGCGCAGCCAACGACGAGTGGGTGTCACCTGCGGTCGCCTCACAGATGGCTCAGGCGCTGCGCGATGCAGGTAATGACGACGTCACTCTCGAGATCTACGAGGGCGCCGAGCACGCATTCTTCAACGATGCGCGACCGGAGGTCTACGACGCCCAGGCATCGGCCGTCGCCTGGCGCAGGACCGTCGACTTTCTTCGCTCTCGGCTTACCTGACTGGCCGGCGGTTCGGGATCCGGTTACCTGATCTGCCCGTGGTTCGGGATCTGGCCGGTGGTTCGGGATCTGGCCGGGAGATCGATCCGGTGCGAAGATACGGTCATGTCAACCCGTACACGCTCGATGCCGCGACGCTCCTGCCTGGCCGTTCCCGGATCGAGCGAGCGTTTCCTCGAAAAGGCTCCTACGGTGCCGGCGGACATGAGCTTTCTCGACCTCGAGGACGCGGTGGCTCCCTTGGAAAAGGAGGCGGCAAGGGCCAAAGTTGCCGCCGCCATCCGTGAGCAGTCGTGGGACGACCGAGTGCTCTGCGTGCGGGTCAACGCGTGGGACACCCGTTGGACCTATGGAGACGTGATCGAGGTGGTCTCCGGCGCGGGCGCGCGCCTGGACGAGATCATGCTTCCCAAGGTCGAGAACGCGGCGGAGGTCGTAGCTCTCGACCTGCTGCTTACCCAGGTGGAGGAGAACTTTGGACTTCCGAACGGGCACGTCGGTATCGAGGCTCAGATCGAGACCGCTCGTGGGCTCATCAATGTCGAGGAGATCTGTGCGGCCTCGTCGCGTCTCGAAGCGATCATCTTCGGGCCGGCGGACTTTGCTGCATCGCTCGAGATGCCAGTGCTGACAGGCGGAGTGCAGATTCCTGAATACCCCGGCGATCACTTCCACTACGTGTTCTCCAAGATCTTGATGGCGGGAAGGGCAAACGGGCTTCAGGTCATCGACGGGCCGTTCTTGAAGATACGGGAGGTGCAGGCCTTTCGCGACTACTGCATGCGCACTCGTATCCTCGGCTATGACGGGAAATGGGCACTGCACCCCGACCAGGTCACGGTTCTAAACGAGATCTACTCGCCTTCGCAGGATCAGTTCGATCGTGCTTGCGCGATTGTCGATGCCTACAAGCAGGCGACCGAGCAGGAGCTGAAGGGTGCTGTCATGTTCGGCGACGAGATGATCGACGAGGCGAGCCGCAAGATGGCGCTCAAATTCGTCAGTCGGGGAGAGCGTGCCGGCCTGAAGCGATCCGAGGCACCTGGGAGGTGATCCGCAGGTGACCTACAGGTGGAAGCCTGGAAGCGCGCCGCCGCCGCTCTTCCGACAGGACTTTCGCCCATAGCGAGGCCTGGCAGGAAGCGAGAGGCTAGGTGCCCGTGGCGGCGTCCTCGACGAGACGCCTCGCAATGACCTTGAGGCACAGCGTCTCGTCAGCCCCCTCGAAGATCGAGAGGACCCGAGAGTCGACGAACAGGCGGCTGACGAGAAACTCCTCTGCGTAGCCCATCCCACCATGGATCTGCATGGCCTCGCGACTCACCCACTCGGCTGCCCGACAGACGTAGGCCTTGACCATGGAAGCCTCCATGGATCCCTGCCCTCCGGCCATCAGGACCGCGACCTCGTAAGCGAACTGACGGCTCGCCTGGATTATCGCAGCCATCCGCCCGAGCTTGGCGCGAGTCAGCTGGTAGTCGATGAGGGGCCGCCCGAATACGCTTCGCTGCCGGGCATAGCTGAGAGCTGCTTCGTATCCTGCCTGCATGACACCGATCGCCCGAGCTGCGGTCTGCAGCCGGCCGTTCTCGAAGCCGGCCATTTGCAGATAGAAACCCCGCCCCTCACCCTGCTTCTCGCCGATGAGGTTAGCGGCCGGGATCCAGAAGTTCTCGAGGGAGAGCTCGTAGGAGTGCATCCCCCTGTATCCGATGGTGTCGATGGGATGCCCTTCCAGCCTGCCGTCCGGCAGTCCGGGAGGACGCTCCCCGTCAGTCTCGCGTTGCAGGATGGAGAAACCCCGGGAGTCGCATCGTGGCTTCTCGATGACGAACAGGGACAATCCCCTGTGAGCCTTCGATCGGTCACGATCAGTGCGCGCGAGCAGCATTATCGCTTCTGCCCGGGCGGCAAAGGTGCACCAGGTCTTCACGCCATTTAGGAGCCAGCCTCTCTCCGCCGGCGTCGCGGTCACCGAGAGGTTTGCCACGTCAGAGCCGAAGTCAGGCTCGGTCACCGCGACGGCAACCATCATCTCGCCTGTGGCGATCCTTCCGAGGAGCCGGCTTTTCTGCTCCTCGGTGCCGCCGTTGAGGATTGCCCGGGTGAGGATCTCAGGTCGAGTGACGAGCGATCCACCGGCGCCGAGAGATGCGCGGGAGAGCTCCTCTGTGGCGACGACCATCGCGAGGTAGTCGTGCTCACCGCCAGCTGCAAAGCCACCGTAGACTTCCGGCACCGACAGGCCAAATCCGCCCATCGCGGCGAGACCCTCGATGATCTCCTCGTCGATATCGGCATTGGCGCGGTGGATGTGCTCGGCTCGCGGTGCGATCTGCGCCGCCGCAAATCGGCGGAAGCTGTCTTGTACGAGCTCGAAGTCCGATCCCAGGTGGTTGGGGCCGGGCATCTCGGCAAGCGAAGCCAGCAGTGCCGGATCGCGGCCCGTGTCGAGGAGGTTCGAGACGGCCCCGTGCCAACCAGGCCGTGTTCCCCACTCGGTCTCACGCCCAGCCGTGCGGCTGACGAGGTCGCCTACGACGTCGGCGACGAAGGCCACAGCAAGGCGCGCCTCGAGAGGACCGCGCGCTCCATAGCGCAGCGCGGCCGAAGCGATGGTGACTGCGGCGCTTCCGTGCGCGAGGTCATAGGCGAGCACTTGGTGCTCATCGAGCCGTCTGCCGCCGTCGCTCACCTTCCGAAGCCGCACCGCACCGCCCCTGACGATTGCGAGCGCCAGTTCGTACGCTTCTTTCGCTGCTGTGAGGTCACAAGGGTCGAAAGAGGCCGCTTGCGCATGCGTCATGGGCGAGAGGCTAGTGGTCCGTCCAGCCCGGCGATCGACCGGAGCTCGCACGAGTCGGCCAAGCCGGCTCGTCAATACCGAGACGGCGGGGAGTCGTGGCCGGTAGCGTCTCGCCCGTGCGCGTGACCATGATGCTCTGCGATTCTGCCCAGGTGGCTGACGGGAAGCTCTACATCCTCGGGGGGGGGTGGAGTGTGACCGGCCCCGGCGCCATGCCGTCAGCTGTGGCCATGAAGATCGACGTCGACTGGACATCGGCCGGCGCGCCCCACCATTGGGAGCTCTTCCTGGTCGACGAGGACGGTCATTCGGTGCTCGTCGAGACCCCAGAAGGCGAGCGGCCCATGGAGGTCGGGGGCGACATCATGGTCGAGCGCCCCTTGCACTTACGCGAGGGGAGCCCGATCGACGTCGCTCTTGCGGTGAACTTCGGCCCGCTTCCCCTCGCGCCCGACCGGCGCTTTAGCTGGCGGCTCACGATAGACGGGGAGACCCAACCCGACTGGGTGCTCTCGTTCTCGACGAGGTCGGCTGCGCGCCCGGCCGAGGACGAGGCATGACGGCTCACGACAGGCCCTTCGGCCGTTGCCTAGAGGACTTCCAGGTGGGCGATGTGTACCGCCACTGGCCGGGCAAGACGATCACCGAGTACGACGACCATCTCTTCTGCATGATCACGATGAATCACCACCCGCTTCACACCGACGCCTTCTTTGCCGAGAACGATTCCCCGCACGGGCGCAACGTCGTCGTGGGAAATCTCGTGTACTCGATCGTGCTCGGCATGAGCGTGCCAGACGTGTCTGGGTCCTGCATCGCCAACCTCGAGGTCGAGCTGCTGCAGCATAAGAGCCCGACCTTTCACGGTGACACGATCTATGCCGAGACGCGGGTGCTCGAGGTAGTCGAGTCCCGCTCGAAACCCGACCGCGGTGTCGTCACCGTCGAGAGCAAGGGTTACAACCAGCGTGGACAGGAGGTCTGCTACTTCCGCAGGAAGATCCTTGTCTGGAAGAAGGAGGCGCTCCCTGCACGCCGGCGGCCCTACGAGGACCCCTGGGGCTGAGGCGTGCCGTCGGTTAGCTTCTATGGAGTTCGGGGCTCGTGTCCGTGCTCGGATCACGCCCTCGAGCGTTACGGTGGCTCGACGGCCTGCGTGTCTGTCGATGGAGGCGATGGCTCACCGCCGGTGATACTCGACCTCGGAACCGGTTGCCGTCGTCTTGGTGAGGAGCTAGTGGGCAGGTTCCTGCCCGGACACGGCCTCGGTTCAGGGGCACCGCCGCGAGACCCGCGAGACCCGCCTCACGAGCCCGTTGCCCGTGGCGATGCCCGCCTGTCGCTCAGTGCCTTTGTGACCCATCTCCATTTCGATCACATCCAGGGCCTTCCGTTCTTTGGCCCAGCCCTGGAGGCCGATGTGCGGTTGGCTATCTACGGGCCGTCCCAAGAGAGCTCGCTGCTGGACTCGTTCGCGGCATTCCTCCAGCCCCCTTACTTCCCGGTCGGCGTAGCTGAGCTCCCGGGAGAGATCAGCTTCTCCGAGTGCCCCGACGGGGCTCTCGTCAAGACGGGCGCTGCGACGGTAAGGGCAAGGGAGGTGCCCCATGTCGGGCGCACCCTCGGGTACAGGGTCGAGACCGGCGGGATCTCTGTCGCCTACATAGCAGACCACCAGGCGCCATTTCGCTACGGGCAGGTCGTCCCCGTTGTGTCCGACGCCGTTCTCGAGCTGAGCAGCGGGGTTGATCTGCTAATTCACGATGCCCAGTACACCGACGCCGAGTTCGCGGTGAAGGCTCATTGGGGTCACAGCACCGTGAGCTATGCGCTCGAGGTCGCGCGCCAGGCTGAGGTGGCGCGCCTCGCTCTCTTCCACCACGACCCGACGCATGCCGACGACCTCTTGGACGAGCTGGGCCGGATGGCCACGGAGCAGGCTGGAGACGCATTTCGTGTGACCATGGCTTCGCAGAACACCGTGGTCGAGCTCGAATCTGGGACAGCTCGCTCTGGCGCCACCGAGGCCGATCAGAGCCGAGTCCTCTGATCCGATCGATTCGGGCTTGAATAGGGGCGTGGAATCTCTGCCCAGCATGGATCTCGGGGTGCGCGCGCAAGAGGTCGGTCAGCCTTGACCGCCGTCGCGATCGGCGGACTTGCCCTGCTCGTCGTGGTCGGCCTGATCTGGGCGCGGGCCCACTCTGCCCGCTCGGATCGCCGGTCGATGGAGAGCTACGGGCAGGGCTTGTCGGCTCTCGGCGACATAACGAGGAGGGGAGCGTCGCCGACGGGCCCTCGGGTCATTGCCCGCGACGCCGCGGGTCGACCCCACGTTGACACAGCTGCGTCAGGCCGCGCCCGGGACATCGTGCAGCACGACGGGCTGACTCGATCAGGGGCCGTGCAGTCGCCGATCGGCCGACCGAAGATCGCTGGGCCATCGGCGTCCAGCTCGCCAGCGACCAAGCCCCTCGTCTTCGATGCAGCAGAGCCCGCAGAGGCTAGACCCGAGCGACCGGGCGAGCCGGACAGTGGTCCCGCGGCGCCTTCGGCTGACTCCGACCGCTCTAGGCCGTCCAATGGCCGCAGGGTCACGGTTGGTGCCTTCGCCGCTGCCGCCCTGGCAGTCGTTGCGATCGCCGCCGCCGCCGTGGCGCTGACTGGGGGAAGCCCGGCTGCCAAGGCGCCGGGGACAACTCACAGCCGAGTGCCGCCCTCGAGCACCGTTACCTCCACGACCAGGGTCGTCAGGTCGAAAGCGACGGTCGTCCGGCCAGTGTCGATCTCGGGAGTCGATGCGACTTTCGACGTTCCTCCTGGTCACTACAAGCTCAGCTTTGCCGGTGTGAGCGGCGCCTGTTGGATAGGGATCGGGAAGCAGCTCGGCGCGAGCGCTCTCCTTTGGTCCGAGACGGTGCAAAAGGGCAGTCGTGCTTCCTACGTCGCCTCGGGCCCGCTCGTCGTGGAGCTGGGCGCGCCCGAGTACGCGTCGGTGCGGATAAACGGCGTGCGCGTGAAGATTCCTGCCGGCGTCACCGCGTTCAACCTTTTGCTCACGTCCGGCTAGGAGCGCCGTTCTCGGGCTCTGGCTTCGCGGCGCCGACGGACTCGAGAACAAAGGCCATGACAAAGGCCCATTTCTCCCATAGCTGATAACGGCCGGAAGGCCCGCTATGACCTGACGAGAGGTCCATCTTCAGGAGTACGTGGCCGGGCGCGGCGTTGTCAAGATGCGCGGCGCGCAGCTTCTGCACCCACTTTGCCGGTTCGAAGTAGCCGACGCGAGGGTCGTTCAGCCCGCTCGTGGCGAGGACGCGTGGGTAGCGCACAGCCTTTACGTTGTCGTAGGGCGCGTAAGACTTGATGAGCCAGTAGTCGTCTTCGTTGGCGACAGGATCGCCCCACTCCTCCTGTTCGATCACTGTCAGAGGCAGCGTGGGGTCGAGCATCGTCGTCAGGCAGTCGACGAAGGGCACTTCGGCCACGACGCACGCGAACAGGTCGGGCGCGATGTTGGCAGCCGCGCCCATGAGCAGCCCGCCGGCGCTGCCTCCGAGCGCGGCCAGCTGCTCGGCCGAGGTCCAGCCCTCCTCTATGAGGTAGCGTCCGGCGGCGACGAAGTCCTCGAAGGTGTTGGGCTTGTTGGCGAGCTTGCCGTCCAGGTACCAGTGCCGCCCGAGCTCTCCGCCGCCGCGCACGTGGGCAATGGCGAAGACGACGCCCCGGTCAAGGAGCGGGTAGGTCGGCCGGTTCGTCCTGAAAGTCGGGTCGGAGCTGATCTCGTAGGACCCGTATCCGTAAAGCAGGCACGGACCCGGGCCATGGGGCCGCTTTCTCGCCCAGGCAAGTGTGATGGGAACCTTTGTGCCGTCGCGAGCAGTTGCCCACCGGCGCTCTGTCACGTAGCTGCCGGGATCGTAACCAGGCGCCGGCTGACGATGGAGGACCACGGTGGAGCCCGTCGCGAGGTCGAACGAGTGAAGAGTCAAAGGCATGATGAGCGACGTCACGTTGAAGCGCACTTCGCTGGCGTGGATGTCGAGGTTCTGGGCGAGGAAGACGCAACCGGCCTCGGGTGCCTCGATGACCCGACCTGGCAGTCCTGCGGCCGCCTCGGCTGCATCGCCGGGGCGCGTGAGAGGCACGATCCGGATCGAGGTTGTGGCGTGCCCGCGCTCTTCGACGAGCACGCAACCGTCGACGACATCGATCGACTCGAGACGGACGTCGTCGCGGTGAGGGAGGAGGAGCTGCCACCGATCGCGCGAGAGCGCATCCAGGCGAGCTCGGAACAGGCGGAAGTTCTCTGCGCCGTCGTTGGAGAGTATGAGCAGCGTGCCGTTCAGGTGCTCGACGGAGTACATCACGGCGTGACGGCGCGGCGCTACGGTCACCGGAGCGAGATGCGGTCTGTCAGCGGCTACGAGGCGCACCTCGGCGGTGAGATTGCTGGCGGCGCGCAGCACCACGAAGCTACCGTCCTTGGTCTCTCCCACATCGAGGAAGAAGTGCTCGTCCGGCTCCTCCCAGACGAGCGCGTCCAGCTCGCAATCGGTGCCGAGCACATGGCGCCAGATCTGGTACGGCCGCATCGCTCTGTCGGGGCGGACGTAGAACAGCGTTCTGTCGCGGGCAAAGGCCAGGCCGTAGTACGCGTCCTCGATCACGTCCCCGAGGTCCACGCCGGCCTCGATGTCGCGGATACGCACCGTCAATCGCTCACCTCCGTCGGTGTCGACGGCATACGCGAGGAGAGCCTGGTCATGGCTCAGGGCGGTGGCCTCGACTGCGAAATAGTCGAGGCCAGCCGCCATCTCGTTCTCGTCCAGAAGCACTGTCTCGTATTCGTCCTCCCGCGAGGGGTCCGCGTCTGGGAGCGGTGCCCATGTGGGACGGCGGCACATGACTGCATGCTCTTTGCCTTCTTCGGTCCTCGAGTAGTACGCCCACGCTCCACGCGGGGCCGGATAGCTCACATCGGTGAGCTGGATCTTCTCCAGTGTCTCTTGGTAGAGCTCGTCGATGAGGGGCCGGAGGCTCTCCGTAGCTGAGATGGTGTGGGCGTTCTCGTCGGCCAGTAGCTCCAGCACCGCAGGGTCCTCCCGGTTGCGGAGCCAGAGCCAGTCGTCGGTGCGCGTGTCCCCATGGGCTGTTATCTCGGCGCGTCGCCGTGGGGCGACAGGGGGCCGGTTCACCGTGCGGCTCCGGCTCTCGGTGGCGTCGCGTCGTCAGCTTCGGCACTCATAAATGGAGCATCTCACAGCACAGGGCCACCACGCCGCAACCCCGCCGCTGTGCCCGTGCTCCCCGGCAAGCGCCACCTCGATTGGTTTGGCGGCGACCCAGCGAGCTGCGATCGCGAGGGCGGCGCCGCTAGTCGCAGGCGCCTCTGTGTCGGCGGGTGGAGCAGGTTGTTACTATCTAGGTAGTGGAAACTCCCCGACCATCCGTCTAGAGGTGAAGGTCTATGTCCACGACTGAGCTCGATCTTGATCGCTACCAGCTTGGCTGGAGTGACGAGGAAGATTACATCTTCAAGCCGAAGAAGGGCCTGAGCGAGGAAATCGTGAGGGAGATGTCGGCGATGAAGAAGGAGCCGGAATGGATGCTCGCGTTCCGTTTGCGGGCGCTCGCGGGCTTCTACCGTAAGCCGATGGTGCCCTGGTTCGCGACCAAGATGCCGGATTTGGATTTCGACGACATCTACTACTACATCAAGCCGATCGACAAGCAGGTCGACCGCTGGGACCAGCTCCCCGACTCGGTGAAGTCGACATGGGACAAGCTAGGCATCCCCGAGGCGGAGCGGAAGTACCTGGCCGGGGTGACCGCGCAGTACGAGTCAGAGGTCGTCTACCACCGAAATCGCGAGGATCTGGAGAGCCTTGGCGTGCTCTTCAGCGACATGGACACGGCCGTGCGCGAGTACCCCGAGATAGTCCGGAAGTGGTTCGGCAAGATCATCCCTCCGAACGACAACAAGTTCGCCGCGCTCAACTCGGCCGTCTGGTCGGGCGGGTCGTTCATCTATGTGCCGCCTGGCGTGACCGTCGACATGCCGCTGCAGGCATACTTCCGGATCAACGCGGAGAACATGGGCCAGTTCGAGCGGACGCTCATCATCGCCGACGAGGGCTCGCAGGTGCACTACGTCGAGGGTTGCTCGGCTCCGGTGTACTCCACGGACTCCCTCCACTCTGCCGTCGTAGAGCTCGTCGCCCTCCCGGGAAGCCGGATCACCTACACCACTATCCAGAACTGGTCCTCCAACGTCTACAACCTCGTCACGAAGAGGGCTCGTGCCGAGGCGGAGGCACGCGTCGAGTGGATCGACGGCAACATAGGCTCCCGGCTCACGATGAAGTACCCCTCGGTGTACCTGATGGGACCGAAGGCCTCAGGCGAGGTGCTGTCTGTCGCGTACGCGGGTGCCGGCCAGCAGCAGGACACGGGTGCCAAGATGTTCCACTGCGCGCCGGAGACGACCTCTACGATCATCTCGAAGTCAATATCGAAAGACGGCGGCAACGCGACCTACCGGGGCAAGGTACACGTTGACGAGGGCGCCACGCACTCGAAGTCTTTCGTCCGCTGCGACGCCCTCATTCTCGACGAGCAGTCCGTCTCGGAGACCAAGCCCTACATCGAGGTGTCCGAACGAGATGCCCAGATCGGCCACGAGGCAACGGTCTCCAAGGTCGGTGACGACCAGCTCTTCTACCTCATGAGCCGGGGTCTATCGGAGAACCAGGCGATGGGAATGATCGTGAACGGGTTCATCGAGCCCGTTACGAGGACCCTGCCGATGGAGTATGCGGTGGAGTGGAGCCGTCTGATCGAGTTGCAGATGGACGGCTCTGTCGGCTGAGCTTGGCAGCACGATGCCCATGCGAGAAGAGTGCAAGCACTTCCAATCAAGGACGTACGCGTCCGGAGAGGTAGCGCGCTTTTGTGTGCTCGATCTCGCGCCGGAGGCACCGTGGCGCTGCCCCGACGACTGCCCGTGCTATGAGAGGCGTCTGGCCGATGCCGGCTGGACGCACGGGAACCTTGTCGAACCGGTGGTGGAAGCCGAACCGGAGATGGAGGGAGGCGACGTCGCATCCCTCCTCGACGCCGCCGAGATGGTTGTCGAGCAAGCTGCTCCGAGCGCGCTTGCCGAGGCTCGCGCACGCGAGCAGAGGTCCAAAGGAAAGGGGTTCCTACGGCGCCGGAAGAGGACGTAGGCCTCTGCCCGCAGTCAACTGCCGCTGAAGGTCGGCGGCCGCCGCTCGAAGAACGCCGTCACGGCCTCCCTCAAGTCGTCGGAGTGGAGGCGACCCGCATTCCAGGCTGCCACGAAGCGCAGCCCAGCCTCTACGCGCGCGCGGCGCGCCTCCGCGAGCACGGCCTTTGCTCCTTGCACCGCCAGCGGTGAGTTCTCGGAGATCTCAGCCGCCATCTGGCGCGCGGCGGCGAGTGCCGATTCACGATCGGGGAGCACTTTGTTGACGAGCCCCATCTTCTCCGCCCTGTCGGCATCTATGTCCTTACCCGTGAACGCGAGCTCGGCCAGGTATCCGTAAGCCACTAGGTCGGGCAGGCGCTGCAGGCTCCCGAGGTCGGCCACCATCGCCATACGGGTCTCGCGCACCGAGAAGACGGCGTCAGCCGAGCACAGCCTTATGTCGCACGCCGAGGCGAGGTCGACTCCTCCGCCGATGCACCAGCCATGGATGGCGGCCAGCACAGGTTTCGGGCAGTCGGCGACAGCGCTGATAGAGCTCTGGAGAGCAACCACCTGCGCGTGGGTCCGGCGCGCGAGAGCCGCCTGGGAGGTATCTGTCCCCGAGTCCGGGCTCTCGTCCTGTCCTATGCTGGCGAGGGCAGCCAGATCGAGGCCGACAGAGAAGGCGGGTCCGTTCGCGGCGATGACGACGGCTCTTGTCTGATCGTCGCTGCCGAGCTTGGCCATGACGACGGGGAGCTCGGAGAAGAACGGCATTCCCATGGCATTGCGCTTTTCGGGCCGGTCGAGGAATACTGTGGCCGTGTGGCCGTCCCTCTCGACGGCGAGAACGGATGGATCTGGGCCTGGCTCGGGCGGAGCGGATCTGTCGGTCACCTCCCGAAACGTAATGGGCCCTGGGACAGCCCGTTAGCATTCCGTCGCCACGGTCACCACAGCACAAGGGCAGCGAGCAAGGAGCACTTTCCCGCTGAGCACCACCGAGCAAGACTTGAGCGCGTTTGGCGCGGCAGCTGTCCGGCAGCTTGGAGGACCAAGTTGGCTGGCCTTTCGGCGCGAGCAAGCACTTCAACGGTTCTTCGAGGCTCCGACTCCGACGGGCGACGAGGACGCGTGGCGCTACAGCCGCATCGGCCAGCTCACCCTCGGCCGCTTCGTGCCGGCTGTGCACCCCGGCACCGGCGCCGGGCGAGACGAGCTGCCAGGCCTCGCGCGAAGGCTGCTCGCAGATCTGGGCGCGGTCGGCGGGTTGGTCGTCACCCGCGATGGCTTTCCTGTCCGCACCGAGCTCGGAGAGCGCGCGAGCGAGGCGGGAGTTCGCCTCGGGCCCGCGTCGCGCGATCTGGAGGCAGAAGCGCTGATGGGGGATGTGATCAACACATTCCCGCTCGCCACAGCCGATGGCTTTGCTGCCCTCGCGGACGCATTCGCACCCGAGGCCGTCGTGTTGCGCGTCCCGTCTGGAGTTGAGATCGCCGAGCCCATTCTCATCGTCCACGTCATGGGCGATCCCGCGAGCGATGGGAGGCCCGCCGCGGTCTTCCCGCGCACCCTCGTCCATCTGGAGGAGAGCTCGCAGGCATCTGTCATCGAGCTTCTCGTTTCGCCCGACGGCGAGGAGCCGGTCCTCGTGCTCCCAACTACCGAGCTTTCCGTCTCGGCGGCCGCGCGTCTGTCTCACGACCTGGTCCAGCAGCTCGGATCCAGGGCCTGGCAGCTCGGCCGGCTTGCCGCCAGGGCGGGGCGGGATGCGACGCTGCGGAGCTTTCAGGCGTCGCTCGGAGGGAGCTACGCTCGCGCGCAGACGGACTCCATTCTCACGGGCCAGGGGGGCTCCACTCAGCTGCTTGCCGCCTTCTTCGGGGACGGCAACCAGATGCACGACTTCCGGACCTTGCAGGAGCACGCGGCGCCTCGAACCACGAGCGACCTTGTCTTCAAAGGTGCCGTCGCGGGCACGTCGCGCTCGGTCTACAACGGCCTCATCAAGATGCGCAAGGGCGCGAAGGGAGCTAGCGCGTTCCAGACCAACCGCAACCTCGTGCTCTCGGACGGTGCGCATGCCGACTCGGTACCCAACCTCGACATCGAGGAGAACGATGTGCGGTGCTCGCACGCCTCGGCGGTGGGACCGGTCGACGAGGAGCAGCGCTTCTATCTCGAATCGCGGGGCGTGCCCGCGAAGGTGGCAGAGAGGCTGATCCTCCTGGGTTTCTTCGCCGAGTTGCTCGAGAAGGTGAACCCGTCGGTCGGCACCTTGGTGCTCGAGGCCATCGCCGGGCGCGTGGGAGCGGCAGCCCGATGACCAGGGTGAGACTCTGCGGGGCCGAAGAGGTCGAGGTGGGCAGCGTCAAGCGATTCGTCCCCGATGGTGCAGCTCCCGTCGCCATCGCCAACTGCGACGGCGAGCTCCACGCCGTGATCGACCGCTGCAGCCACGAGGACTATCCGCTGTCGGAGGGAG
Organism: Actinomycetes bacterium; assembly: GCA_021796455.1. Taxonomy (GTDB): domain Bacteria; phylum Actinomycetota; class Acidimicrobiia; order Acidimicrobiales; family Bog-793; genus JAKACA01. The sequence continues at coordinate 41,280 of JAKACA010000002.1, read as the reverse complement.
AGGTGTTCCCCGAGCTGTGCGAGATCGAATGTGTCCGGCACGGCAGCACGTTCTCGTTGCTCGACGGTTCTCCCCAGAGCCTGCCGGCGACAGTGCCCATCACCGTCCTCAGCGTCGAGGTAGTCGACGGCGAAGTCTTCGTGGAGCTGCCGTGAGCACCCTCGACATAAAGGGACTGCGTGTTGCGGTTGGAGGTGGCGAGATCTTGAAAGGCGTGGATCTTCGCGTCGAAAGCGGTGAGATCCACGCGGTGATGGGCCCCAACGGCTCGGGCAAGAGCACCCTTGCTCATGCGCTCATGGGCCGGCCCGGCTACGAGGTAACCGGCGGGAGCATCACGATCGACGGCGTGGAGCTTCTCGGGCTCGAGCCGGCGGCGCGAGCCGCGGCCGGACTGTTCCTGGCTTTCCAGTATCCGATAGAAGTGCCGGGCGTGCCTGTCGCTGCAGTGCTCCGAGAGGCATTCGCAGCCATGGGGCGACCTGCGAGCGAGGCACTCGCCGCCGAGATGGCGGTAGAGGCGGCCGCGCTCGGCACGAGTGCGGAGCTGATGTCTCGTCACATGAACGTCGGCCTGTCGGGCGGCGAGAAGAAACGCAACGAGACCCTCCAGCTCGTTCTCCTCCGCCCGCGTTTCGCCGTGCTCGACGAGCTCGACTCCGGGCTCGACGTCGACGCCCTCTCCGTCGTGGCTCGCCGCATCGAGCAGGCGCGCCGAGACAACGACCCGCCTCTCGGCCTCATAGCCATCACTCACTACCGGCGACTTCTCCAAGAGCTGAGGCCCGATGTCGTTCACGTCCTTGCACGGGGACGCATCGTCCGATCCGGGGGCCCGGAGCTCGCTTCGGAGCTCGAAGACACTGGATACGCAGGCTACCGTGAGGTCTCGTCCACGAGCTGAGGTGCCCGGCGGTCACCAATGGGCGAGCGCCTCGGCCCGGCGCGCTCGGGTGAGTCTCGGCGAGGTGGCTAAAGCCTCACGACCGGGCAGGTCAGCGTCCGCGTGATGCCCTCGATGAGCTGTACCCGGCTCACAACCATGCGGCCGAGCTCATCGACGGAGTCGGCTTCGGCCTGCACGATGACGTCGTAAGGGCCGGTGACGTCGTCTGCCAGCGTGACGCCGGGAATGTCAGACACCTTCGTCGCAACCGATGCGGCCTTGCCTACCTCAGTCTGGATAAGGACGTATGCCCGAACTGACACAGCCACCTCCTCCTCGTCTTGCCGGCTCCCCAGCGTACTAGCCCCGGTTCCGGTTCACTGTGGCCGTACCATGGCCACGTGTCGAGTAGGAGCCGCATGAGCCGGCTAACCCTCCAACTGCGGGACGCGACCGCGGCCTTGTTCGACCAGGAGCAGCCGTTCGGCCGCCTGGCGCTGCTTCACGCCCTCTTTTACGCCGCCACCACGCTCGTGACGATCTCGCTCGCGGGATCACTCTTCTTCTCCGTAAGCGTGCACGAATCCGAACAAAAGGTACTGCTGTACTTGCTTCTCACGATCGCCCCGTTTGCGGTCGTGTCTCCCATGCTGAGCCCTCTCCTCGATCGCGGCCTCGCCGCGCGAAGGGCAGCGCTCGGGGTCGCGAGCGGTGGAAGCGCCGTGCTCACCTTCCTTATGTCGCGCGACCTCCACAGCCTGCTTCTCTTCCCAGAGGCCTTCGGCATCCTCGTGCTCTCAAAGCTCTACCTGGTGGGCAAGTCGGCACTGATCCCGTCGATGACAGAGCGTGCTGACGACCTGGCCGCCGCCAATGCAAAGCTTGCCGTGCTGGCGGCGCTTGGAGGTTTCGCGGTGTCGCCGCTTGGAGTAGCCCTCCTGCAGGCGGGGGCATCGTGGGTGCTCCGCCTGAGCTTCTTCGTGTTCGTGGCCGGCGGCCTGGCAGCTCTTCGCCTGCCGAGGTCAGCGTCGCTACCGGCTCCGCCGAAGACGCTCGGTCGTCTCGAGGACGGCCGACCCATACACGGTCCTCCGAGCCCGCCGCCTCTCCCGCTGTTGGATGCCCAGAGGGCGGAGAGGCCGCCCGGCCCTCCCGGCGCAGCTGGCAGAGCTGGCCTGGCCGGGCGCCCCGGTGGTCTCATCTACCGGGGCGGATCGGCCAGCGGCGGACCGGGTCGCGCGTCGCGGCGAGCGCGTGTCAACGTCGCCGAGGAGCGCCGGAGACTGGGGCTGGCGATGATCGCTCCGGAGGTCATGATCGCCCTTGGGGCCATGACCGTTCTCAGGGCGACGATGGGCTTCCTCACCTTCTTCCTGGCTTTCGCCCTCAAGCACATGAACGCCGCCACGTGGTGGTACGGCCTCATCCTGCTGGCGAGCGGGATCGGTGGAATCACGGGTTCCATGTCTGTGCCGGGCCTGCGCCGCCGCCTCTCCGAACAGCAGATCCTGCTTGCGGCGCTGGGTCTGACCGCAGTTGTCGGGGTGATAGTCGGAATCATCGGCGCGCTTGGCGCTCAGCCTCTCCTTGCGTTCGTCGTCGGCATGGCGAGCACGGGAGCAAAGCCGGCATTCGACTCGATAGCCCAGACCTACGTACCGCCTGCTGCCCTCGGCCGCGCCTTCGCCCGCTTTGAGACGCAGCTCCAGCTCTGCTGGGTGGCAAGCGCCCTCGTCGCCGTGCTCGTGGCCTTCAAGCTCTCGGCGGGCGACGTGTTGATCGCGGCGGCTTGCGCGATAGGGGGCGCTTTCTACTACTCGATGAGGCACGCGTTCGTGCGCAGGGATGTCGGCCAGCGCGGGAGAGGGGCTACCCAGGGACTCTGAGCACCGGCGCCTCCGCTCCAGGCAGGTCGAAGGCGCCCTACGGGGCTCGTCTCAAGCCAGCCGGAGCTCGAGGGCCTCTAGCTGTGCACCCAGCTCAGGCGGTAGGCGGTCGCCGAACTGGCTGTAGTGCCGAGCGATGTCGCTCAGCTCGGCTCGCCACTCCGCCACGTCGACTTTCAGCAGCTCGGCCATGTCCTCGTCGGACACGTCCAGCCCCTCGGTTGGGATCGCGCCTGGGGCGGGGACGTATCCGATCGGCGTGCTGATCGCATCTCCGTTCGAGGCGCAACGCTCGAAAATCCACTGCAGCACACGGGAATTCTCTCCGAAACCCGGCCAGATGAAGCGACCGTCGGACGATCGCCGGAACCAGTTCACGTAGAAGATGCGCGGCAGATTGTCGGCCGCCATCCGATCCTTGAAGGAGAGCCAGTGGGCCCAGTAGTCGGCCATGTTGTAGCCGCAGAACGGCAGCATTGCGAACGGGTCGCGCCGCAGCGCACCCACGGCGCCGGTAGCGGCCGCAGTTGTCTCGGAGGCCATGATCGAACCCAGGAAGACTCCGTGGTCCCAGTCGAAGGCCTCGTGCACCAACGGAACCACCGATCCCCGCCGCCCCCCGAAGATGATCGCTGAGATCGGCACTCCCTCGGGATCCTCCCACTCAGGTGCGATGGCGGGATCCTGGCTGGCCGGAACCGTGAAACGGGAGTTCGGGTGTGCCGCCGGCGTGCCTTTCGCCGGCGTCCACTCAGCGCCGGTCCAGTCCGTGCAGTGAGCAGGTGGATCCGGGGTGAGCCCCTCCCACCAGACATCGCCGTCATCGGTGAGCGCAGTGTTCGTGAAGATGCAGTTGGCTCCGAGGGTCAAGATGGCATTCGCGTTGGTCTCCATGCTTGTCCCGGGCGCGACCCCGAAGAAACCCGCCTCGGGGTTGATCGCCCGTAGCGTCCCGTCGGGACCGATCTTCATCCAGCAGATGTCGTCGCCGATCGTCTCGACCTTCCAACCCGGGATCGTCGGGATAAGCATCGCGAGGTTCGTCTTTCCGCACGCAGAGGGGAAGGCCCCTGTCACATAGCGCACCTCACCCTCGGGCGATGTGAGCTTCAAGATGAGCATGTGCTCGGCAAGCCAACCGGCGTCGCGGGCCATTACCGACGCGATGCGCAGCGCCAGGCACTTCTTGCCGAGCAGGGCGTTGCCTCCGTAGCCAGACCCGAATGACCAGATCTCCCGGGTCTCGGGGAAGTGAGCTACGTAGAGGTTCTCAGGGTCGCACGGCCAGGCGGAGTCCTCGGCGCCGGCGACGAGGGGAACACCCACGGAGTGCACACAGGGCACGAACTCGCCCGTGCGCTCGATCGCCGAGAGCGCCGCGCGGCCCATGCGGGTCATGATCGAAAGGCTAACCACGACGTAGGGCGAGTCGGTGATCTCGATTCCGAACTGGGCGAGCGGTGAATCGAGCTGACCCATGCTGAAGGGCACGACATACATAGTGCGCCCGCGCATGGCTCCCTCAAAGAGACGCGAGAGTGTCTCGCGGAGCTCGTGGGGGTCTATCCAGTTGTTCGTCGGGCCGGCGTCCTCCTCCTTGGACGGCGCCACGTAGGTCCGGCTCTCGACCCGAGCGACGTCGCGGACGTCGGAGTGGGCCCAGTAGCTGTCCGGGCGCTTCTCTGGAGACAGGCGCGTGAAAGTTCCCCGGTCGACAAGTAGCTGGCAGAGGCGTTCGTATTCCTCGGCCGAACCGTCGCACCACTCGACTTTGTCGGGCTGGGCGAGGGTGGCGATCTCGTCCACCCACTCGAGAAGCTTTGGATGGCTTGTCGGAGTCATGTTGGCCGGGCGTCCTTTCAGCACAGGGTCTGCGACAGCCGGGGCCGAGATGGCGCATGCTGCCGCACTCGCAGTCGTGTGCCCAGATGCTAGGCCCGCTGCTCGCGCCGACCCAAGTCAGAGGGTCGGCTCCTTTGGACTACGGTCCGAAGGCGTGCCGGCATTTCCAAGCAGCGAGTTCGACGTGATAGCCCGTATCCGCCATCGACTGGCCACGAGCCACGAGGGCCGGGCGGACCTGCCGGGACCCCACGAAGGAGAGGTCTTCTCCGGCGACGATGCGGCCGTGCTCGCGGTGCCATCTCCCGGGCAGCTACTGCTGTCGATCGATCTCTTGGTCGAGGGCGTCCACCTCGACCTCTCTCTTTCTTCGCCGGCCGATGCGGGTTGGAAGGCAATCGCCGTCAACGCGAGTGACATCGCCGCGATGGGCGGGAGGCCCTTGCACGTGGTGGCTGGGATCACCGCACCTCCGGGCACCGACCTTGATGCCATCAGCGAAGGCATGGTGGAAGCCTGCTCCTCATACGGGATTGCTCTAGTCGGTGGAGATCTGAGCACCGGTGGTTCCGTCGTGCTCGCAGTCGCGATCACCGGGACCTGCGACGGCCGAGCGCCCGTGCTTCGAAGCGGAGCCAAGGCTGGAGACGTCATCTGGGTGACTGGTCCGCTCGGTGCCTCCGCGGCCGGCTTGGAACATCTTCGCTGTAGAGGAGCCGGGCGTCCCCATGAGCCGGGTGCGGCGGGTCCGGCGCTGGAGCACCTCGTGCGGGCATATCGCCGACCCCTTGCCAGGGTACGCGAGGGCAGGGCCGCCGCAACCGCAGGTGCAACGGCGATGATCGACGTGTCGGACGGGCTTTCGAAGGAGCTCGACCACATCGGGAGCGACTCGGGAGTGGGGATCAGGCTCCATTATGTCCCTGCAGCCAAGGGGGCGTCGCTCGCGCAGGCCCTAGGGGGCGGGGAAGACTACGAGCTGGTGTTCACAGCGCCTGAGGGGGCACCAGTGCCGGAGGCGTTCGCGACGGCGGGCCTTAGACCCCCCGAGCGCATAGGGATCTGCTCGAGCGTTGCCGGCGAGAGGCTGCTTGATGGCCGCCTGTTTCCAGTCACCGGGTGGGAGCACTCCTTCAGTGGCTGAGCGTCTCTTGTGAGCGCGCCATCGGCCGATCGGCCTTGCCGGCGGGCGACAGATCCGACAGGCCGCTCAGGTCGAGCTGCGCTCGGGGATCTGCCGGCGTGGAGGCTTGACGACCTTGCCCGCACGTATGCACGAGGTGCAGACGTGCAGCCGCCGCGGCGTACCTGCCACAAGTGCTCTAACCTTTTGGATGTTCGGGTCGAACCGACGCTTGGTCCTGCGGTGGGAGTGCGACACGTTCATGCCGAAGCCCGGACCCTTGCCACATATCTCGCAAACGGCTGCCATCGGGACGCGTCACCTCTATCGACGAAAGACCACTGGGAACAGCTGCCAAGGTTACCATCCTCCGCCATGACACAGACCACGAGTCCCCGCAACGCCAGGGCGGCGGCGTGACCAGGACATGGCTCGGGGCAAAGGACATCGCCCAAGTCATGGTCGCCTTCGCTGAAGGTCTCGAGCGGCATCGTGAGACCATCAACCGTCTGAACGTCTATCCGGTGCCCGACGGCGACACGGGTACGAACATGCACCTGACCCTCGAGTCTGTCTGCCGCGAGCTGGAGGCGGTCGCCGACAAGGGCGACATGGGGGCGATATGCAAGGCGATCTCGCATGGGTCTCTCATGGGCGCACGCGGCAACTCCGGGGTGATCTTGTGTCAGATCCTGCGCGGCATGACGAATTCGTTCGCGCCGGAGCACGGGTCGGCAAAGGAGAGAGTAGGCCCAATCGAGCTGGTCGAGGGACTGAAAGCGGCGAACCTCGCTGCTCGCGCCGCGGTGATGAAGCCCGTCGAAGGCACGATCCTCACCGTAGTAGCGGACGCAGCCGAGGCGGCGGCCCGAGCCTTCCGCGGTGCTGAGCTGGCCGGGGTCGCTCAAGCTGCTCGCAGCGGGGCGATCGAGGCGTTGTGGCGCACTCCCGAGCTGCTTCCCGTTCTCGCCACCTCCGGCGTCGTCGACGCCGGAGGTGCTGGACTCGTGCTCCTCTTCGACGCTTTGCTGGAGGTCATCGATGGCCGGGAGCCTCTCGCCGCGCTGCCTCTGCCCGACGCCGTCGTCGAGCGCATCCTCGGAGGCCGCGACTCCACCTCCTCGACGGTAGGGGAGCGGCCCGAGGCGGCGGCGCAGGGCGCCGGCCGCAGCTCGGGCGAGCTGCGCTACGAGGTGATGTACCTGCTCGACGCGCCTGATAGCGCCATCTCTGCATTCAAGGATGTCTGGGCCGGCATCGGGGACTCGATCGTCGTTGTCGGCGGTGACGGGATCTGGAACTGCCACATCCACACCAACGACATCGGGCCTGCCGTCGAGGCGGCCATAGACGTCGGACGCCCGCGTGACATACGGGTCACCGATCTGATGGAGCAGGTGGAGGAGGAGTCCTGGGTGCGCCGCGCGGTCGCGAGCGCCGGCGCCGCAGTAGAGGAGGACCTCGGGCCCATGCCGGTCACGAGCGTCGTCGCGGTTGCCACCGGTGACGGCATCGGCCGTATCTTCCACTCTCTCGGCGCTCGCCACATAGTGGCTGGCGGGCAGTCGATGAATCCGTCCACCGAGGAGATCCTGAGGGCGATGAAGGCATCTCCGGGGCGGGAAGTGATCGTGCTCCCCAACAACAGGAACATCCTGGGGGTTGCGTCCAAGGCGTGCGAGCTGTCGGACAAGCCGGCGAGAGTAGTGGACACCCCCGGCATACAGGAGGGTTTCGCCGCCCTGCTCGACTACGACCCGCAGGTAGGAGCGGAGGCCAATGCTTCTGCAATGACGTCTGCGGCGGCCCGCGTCGCGGCAGGAGAAGTCACCCAGGCTGTACGCGCGAGCGCGTCGGAGGCCGGTGAGATACTCGCGGGCGATTGGATCGCCGTGTCGCGAAGGGGGATCGAGGCAGTGGCACCAACGGCTGCTGAGGCGGCGATTGCGCTGCTCGACCGGCTCACCACCAAGTCGAGCGAGATCGTCACGATCATCGAGGGGAGCGGTGCAAGACCTGCACAGACGCGCCATGTGACCGAATGGCTCGCGGAGCACCACCCGGACGTCGCCGTCGAGCTGCACCACGGCGGACAGCCTCTCTACCCCTATCTTCTATCGGTAGAGTGACCACGCGCACCCTCCGCTATCTCAGCCGGACGCCCATCAGCGAGCTCAAGAGCGTGCCCGCCCGCAAGGTGTCAGATCTGCGAGCGCTCGGGATCGCGACCGTCCTCGACCTCCTCACCTACTACCCGCGACGGTATGCGGATCGCACGAGGGAAGCCGAGATCGCTGCCCTTGTCGAAGGGGAGGAAGCGGCAGTCACGGCGGAGGTCGTGAGCAGCTCCTCCAGACGGCTACGCGGCGGACGCTCCAGCGCAGAGATCGTGCTCGACGACGGGACGGGCTCTTTGACATGTGTGTTCTTCAACCAGGCATGGCGTGCTCGCCAGTTCCGCCCAGGCGAGCGGGTGACCGCGTTCGGCAAGGTCAGCACCTACCGGGCGAAGCGTCAGATGGCGAATCCCCTCGTAGACCTCGTGGGTGACCAGACCGGCAGGATCGTCCCGATCTACCCCCAGTCAGGCAAGTCGCGTGTCAACTCGGTCGACCTCGCCCGGTATGTCGCGGAGGCCCTCGAGCGTGCAGGAGAGCTTGCCGAGCCTGTCCCGGACCACTATCTGAGGGACCTCGGGCTCATCGGTCGGACCGCCGCATATCGCAACATACACAGCCCCGAGACCATGGCCGACACGGACCGCGCCCGTCTCCGTCTAGCCTTTGACGAGCTCCTGCGTCTCCAACTCCTGCTGGTTCGGCGAAAGCGCGTACTGGCAGCATCCTCAGTCGGCGTCGTCCATGACACATCACCGGGCAGGCTCGTAGCGGACTTCGTCCGACGCCTCCCCTTCGAGCTCACAGCGGCCCAGAGACGTGCCATCCGGGAGGTGGCTTGCGACCTCGCTCGGCCCCATCCGATGAGCCGCCTCCTGCAGGGAGACGTCGGTGCTGGCAAGACCGTCGTAGCGGCTGCAGCCCTTCTCTACTGCGTGCAAGGTGGCCACCAGGGAGCGCTGATGGTACCTACAGAGGTCCTAGCGGAGCAGCACTACCTGTCGCTCAGGCGTCTTCTGGAAGGCCTCATGGTGCCCGACACGGGCCGGCTCGCAGGCGAACGGCCGCTCGAGTTCGAGCTGCTCACGAGCCGCGTACCTCCCGCAGAGCGCGCGCGCGTTCTCGCCTCGCTCGCAAGTGGTCAGCTCGACATAATCGTGGGCACCCAAGCCCTCTTGACTGGCGACGTGAGGTTCTCCTCGCTCGGGGCGGTCGTCGTGGACGAGCAGCACCGCTTTGGCGTCGAGCAGCGAGCCGCCCTAGCCGAGAAGGGTCTCGCGACGCGGGCACGAGCAGAGCCAGACCTGCTCGTGATGACCGCAACCCCGATTCCGCGCACTGCGGCCATGACGGTTTATGGCGACCTCGATCACACGACCCTTGACGAGCTGCCGCCGGGCCGGACCGCGATCGCGACGAAGCTCGTCAGCTGGAGCCAGCAGGCAGCCGTCTGGAAGCGCGTAACGGCAGAGCTCGATGCCGGACACCAGGCTTACGTGGTATGCCCGCTCGTAGGTGGGGGAGCGACGGAGGAAGAGGGATGGGAGGAGGAGCCTGATATTCCTGCCGGGCGTGATGAGATGGATGGCACTGATCTGCAGGCAAATGCTGGCGGCCGCTTCGCCATGGACACCACGACCGCGCGGCCGCCCCCTCGCGCCGCGGCAGACGAGCGGGACCGGCTCGCCGCGTCGGATCTGGCGGGCTACAGGGTGGGTCTCCTGCACGGTCAGCTGACTCCTAGGGACAAGGAGAGCGCGATGGGGGCCTTTCGCGCCGGGGAGATCCAGGTGCTCGTCGCTACGAGCGTCGTCGAAGTCGGCGTCGACGTAGCTAACGCCACCGTGATGGTGATAGAGGACGCGGATCGCTTCGGCATAGCCCAGCTCCATCAGCTGCGCGGGCGGGTGGGGCGGTCGGCTGCGAAGTCGTACTGCTTCTTGCTTGCCGATCCCGTCACGGAGATCAGTGCGGGCCGCCTCGAGGCGCTGGTCAAGACAGAGAGCGGTTTCGAGCTTGCCGAGATCGACCTGGCGCTTCGCGGCGGTGGGACCGTGCTCGGTTCGAGGCAGAAGGGCCGTACGGATCTGAAGCTGGCCTCACTTGGTCGTCACCGCGCGTTGGTGACGAGAGCTCGTGAGGTTGCGACCGACGTCGTAGATCGAGATCCGGAGCTCGACTCGCCGCTCCACAAATTGTTATGGGACGAGGTCGAGGTGTTCGTCTCCGAAGAGGAGCGTCAGTTCCTCTTCCGGAGTTGACATGCTGCGTGTGATAGCCGGAGAAGCCAAGGGCAAGAAACTGTACGTCCCAGATCTGGCGAGCCTGCGCCCAACGAGCGACCGGGTACGCGAGGCGATGTTCGACGTCCTTGAGTCCCGTGGGCTCGTTCGAGGCTCCACCGTCCTCGATCTTTTCAGCGGTAGCGGTGCACTTGGCATAGAGGCGCTATCGCGCGGGGCGGCCGGCGTGACATTCGTGGAGCAGGACCGCAAGGCGGTCCGGGCTATCGAGGCCAACCTCGAGACCACTGGCTATCGCGACGCGAGGCACGTAGAAGTTGTCCAGTCGGACGCACTTACCTGGCTGGAGCTGCACGGCCACCAACTGCGAGACCTCGCATTTGCCGACCCTCCTTACGGCTTTGCCTCCTGGGCGGTCCTTCTCGATCACCTTGGCGCCCGCAACGTGATCGTCGAGCACGCAGTTGAGCTCGACGGCATCGGGAGCTACTTGGTCTCTCGGCGGTATCGCTACGGCGGTACGCTCGTTACATTGCTCCATTTCAACCCGGGTGCTGGGGATGCAGCCAAAGCCGAGTCGCCCGAGGCAACCGACCCTGACAAGGACATCACTTGACGATCGCCCTCTTTCCCGGCTCGTTCGATCCATTCCACAACGGCCATTTGGAAGTCGTTGAGCGAGCGACCGGCCTGTTCGACGAGGTTGTCGTCGCGTCGCTGCGCAACCCGCAGAAGGCAGAGCCTCTCTTCACGATCGAGGACAGGGAGGAGATGCTGGCAGAGTCGCTCGCCCACCTGCCCACGGTGCGAATAGTGGCGATGTCCAGCCTCGTGGTCGAGCTTGCCAGAGAGGTGGGGGCAACCGTGATAGTAAAGGGGCTCCGGGCGGTGTCGGATTTCGAGAGCGAGCTGCAGATGGCGCAGATGAACCGGCAGCTCTCCGGTATCGAGACGTTGTTCATACCCACCGGATCGCAGTATGCCTACATTGCGAGCAGGTTGATACGCGAGGTCGCGCGCTTTGGCGGAGACGTCAGTGGCCTTGTTCCCGAGCCTGTCAACCGCCGCCTCAAGGCTCTGTGATGAGCGACCCGCCCCCATATGGGACAGATCCTGATCCTGCCGGCACCACCGACCTCGATGGCGGCGTCGAAGGTGTCCTGGACGAGCTCATCGACATAGTCTCGACGGCGAAGTCAGTCCCGCTCTCGTCTTCGGTGATGGTGACCCGCGACGAGGTGCTCGAGCTGCTCGAGGCCGCGCGCGACGAGTTCCCAGAAGAGCTTCGGCGGGCTCGCCGTCTGCTCAAGGATCGCGACGACGTCGTGGCTTCCGCGCGGCGCGAGGCGGCCGAGATCATCGAGGACGCTCGGGTGCATGCCGAGAGGATGGTGCAGAGGACCGAGATCGTCCGCCAGGCAGAGCACCGAGCGGTGCGACTGATCGAAGATGCCGAGGCCGAGGCGCGGCGGTTGCGGCACGAGGCGGAGGACTACATCGACCAGAAGCTGGCGGGTTTCGAGATCGTGCTCGACAGGACGATGAAGACAGTCAGATCCGGTCGCGAGCGCCTCGCGGCCGTGCCGGAGGAGGAGAGCAAGCTGACCAAAGATTCCGACCCCTCTGGAGCAGGCGGTGACCCCGACTTTGGTGAGGGTTTCTTCGACCAGGACGCATGAATGAGCGCGGAGTTGCGAAGTCGGTCCTGGCTCGTACCGCTCGCGACCCTTCGCCGAGCACCGGGCTCGCGTCGACAAGTCGAGATCGCAGCGTCCATCCCCGAGCTTGCCATCACTTACTCTTGTGTCCCCGAGGGGGTGCCAGTGTCCTTCGATGGTGCGATCGAGTCGTTCGCGGGAGGCGTGAACGTGAAAGGGCTCGTGAGGGCACCGTTCGAGGGCACCTGCCGGAGATGCCTGGGAGTCGCCAGAGGTCATCTCGTGGCCGTCGTCGACGAGGTCTGCATGGACCACCCGAGGCCAGACAGCGACTACGCCATCGGGCCCGATTACATCGATCTGGAGCCGATGGTCCACGATGCTTGTATCCTGGAGCTGCCACTTGCACCACTTTGTCAGGAGCAATGCCAGGGCTTGTGCCCATACTGCGGCGCAAACCGCAACCAAGAGACCTGTTCGTGCGTGGAGCCCGACATTTCTAGCAGCTAAGGAAGCGAAGATGGCCGTCCCGAAGAAGAAGACATCGAAGTCGAAGAGCCGCAGCCGGCGAGCGTCGGCCTGGACCCTCAAGGAGCCGCCGCGCAGCATCTGCCCTCAGTGTCGGCGCGCCAAGCTCCCCCACGTCGTCTGCCCGCACTGTGGCTGGTATCACGGCCGGCAGGCGATCGAGGTAGGTTGAGCCCGCCGGACGGGTCGCTGCCGGTACGCTGCCCCATCGCACCATGAGCGCGGGACTCTCCGGCCTCCCCGTCGCCGTCGACGCGATGGGGGGCGACCGCGCCCCGTTCGAGATCGTCTCGGGAGCGCGGCGCGCAGCCGACGAACTGGGCATACCGGTCGTGCTGGTCGGCCCGACCGATGGCAGTCTCGGCGACGTCGGTGGGCTCGAGGTGATACCTGCAAGCGAGGTAATCACCATGTCGGAGGACGCAGCTCGCGCTGTGAGGACGAAGAAGGACTCGTCGCTCGTGCGTGCGGCGGAGGCCGTTCGCGACGGGCGCGCCTGCGCGATGGTGAGCGCAGGTAACACTGGTGCCACCATGGCGAGCGCCCTCCTGCGCATGGGACGACTCCGGGGGGTAGCTCGCCCGTGCATAGCGACTCCGCTGCCTGCTCTCGGCGATGCCCCCACGGTGCTCGTCGATGCCGGCGCGAACTCCGACTGCCAGAGCGAATGGCTCGTTCAGTTCGCGCAGATGGGGGCAGCCTTTTATCGTGAGCGCTACGGGCTCGCGCGTCCGAGTGTGGCCATGCTGTCTATCGGCGAGGAGCCTTCGAAGGGCGACAGCACGACGAAGGGAGCTCACGCCCTCTTGGCGGCAGGCGATCCTTGGGCCGGTTTCGAGTTCGTCGGCAACGTCGAGGGTCGTGACCTGCTGGCCGGCGGCGTCAACGTCATCGTCACAGACGGGTTTACTGGCAATGTCGCCCTAAAGACGCTCGAAGGAGCGCTGCGCACCGTCATGGACATTGTCCTGCAGGTGCTGGCTGCCACGCCGGAGAACAAGGCGGCCGGTGACGTCTTGCTACCCGCGCTCCTCGAGCGTGCCGCGCCCCTCGACCCGGACAACACTGGCGGTGCCATGCTCCTTGGCTTGCAGGGCGTGTGCATCATCAGCCACGGTTCGTCCTCCTCTCGAGCGATCGTCAACGCGATTCGTGCGGGCCACGACCTGGCCTCGAGGGATCTGTCCGGCAAGCTTGCGGCAGCCGTTACGGCCTAGGGAACCGGTAGGCGCCGATGAGGATGACGATGGCATCATGGCGCGAACCAATGCCGCCGGTTGGCGCCGACGGTAGCATCCGACTACAGGATCGACGTGAAGGAGGGGCCACTCGTGGCTGAAGCGACCGGCGGGACTTTGACACGGGGCGATGTGCTCGACATCGTCCGCAATCAGCTGGCGGAAATACTCGAGATCGACGCCGCTGGCATCACCGAGTCGTCTTCTTTCGCGGACGACCTCGATGCCGACTCCCTGGCGCTGATAGAGCTCGTGGAGGCATTGGAGGAGGAGCTGAGCGACCGAGTAGCAGGCTTCCGCATCGATGACGAGGACCTCGAGGACCTACGAACTGTCAGGGACGCTGTCGACTACGTCGCAGCAAAGCTCGACGCCGCCTGACCGCGTATCACCCGCGGCGGGAGACTCCGCGGGGGAGCGCTTCGTGGCGAGCATCGCCGAGTACGGGATCTCGCCTGAACTTCTGCGCCAGGCGCTTTCGCACCGCTCGTTTTGCGCGGAGACGCCGATGCAGGCCTCCAACGAAAGGCTCGAGCTCCTCGGAGATGCCGTGCTGGGTCTGGTCGTAGCAGAGCACCTCTTCGCCTCGTACCCAGAGCTACCAGAAGGGGACCTCGCTCGAGTTAGGGCAGCCGTCGTGAGCACGCTGGCCCTTGCACCTGTGGCGGGTTCGCTCGGGATCGGTGACGCTCTGCTGCTCGGCAAAGGAGAAGAGGTCTCCGGGGGCCGACAGAAAGCTTCGATCCTCGCGGACGGCCTCGAGGCCGTGATCGGGGCGGTGTATCTTTCGGCCGGCCTCGATGGTGCCAGCCGCTTCATCCTCGGACTGCTTGGTCCTTTGATCACCGCAGTCGCCTCACAAGCCCGCCTAGGCGATCCGAAGAACCGGTTACAGGAGCTGGCTGCTCAGATTGAGCTCGGCCTACCGGTCTATGTCGTGTCAGAGAACGGGCCCGATCACGCGAAGCAGTTCACGGCAGCTGTAAGCCTGGGCGGCGAGCAGCTTGGTACCGGGGGAGGTCGATCGAAGAAGGCGGCCGAGCGCAGTGCAGCTGCTGAGGCACTTAGGACATTGCTGGACCGGCAGGCAAACGACGTTCCTCACAGGCGGTCGGGGTGAAGCCAGCAGAGCTCTCCTATGGGCCGAGCCCGAGCTCCAGCTTGCCCGAGGTGGCGCGTGCCTGAACTGCCCGAGGTCGAGACGGTCCGCCGTGGTCTCGAGGAGCACCTGATCGGGAAATGCTTCGCCGAAGTGAGCGTCACGGGACGACGGACCGTGCGCCGCCAGGCGGCAGCTGAGCTCGTCGCCAGCTTGGAGGGACGCAGGGTCGAAGCCGTGAGGCGCAAGGGGAAGTTCATCGCTGTCATCCTCGACGACGCTCGAGTGCTCGTGATCCATCTCAGGATGAGCGGACAGCTCCTGTGGGTCGAGGACGCCGAGGAGGTGTCTGCACCTCCGCTACGGCCCCACACCCACGTCGTGGCGAGGCTGGGTGACCGGAGCGAGCTTCGCTTCGTAGACCCGAGAACGTTTGGGGAGTGGTACGTGGTGAGCGACGTTGGATCCGACGGCCTACCGGCCGACTTCTCCAACCTTGGCCCGGATCCCCTGCTCGACGGGTTGTCCGCCGAGATCCTGCGACAGCGATTGGCAGGTCGTAGAGTGCCGCTCAAGGCAGCGCTCACCGACCAGCGGGTAGTAGCCGGCATTGGGAGCATCTATGCAGACGAAATATGCTTTGCATCCCGGATCCGTCCGGACCGCCAGACTCACAGCCTCACACCAGTTGAGATCGGCCGGCTCAGTCGATCGACCAAGCGTTTGCTGCACAGCGCTGTGGCGCTCGGCGGGTCGTCTCTCCGCGACATGAGCTATAGGGACGTGATGGGCGACGCCGGCTCATACCAGCTCCATCACAAGGTTTACGACCGGCTCGGTCAGAGATGTCTCCGCTGCGGCACGATCGTGTCCCGGGTGAGGTTCGGCGCTCGTGTCGCCTACTGCTGCGAGGGTTGCCAACACTGAACCGTCGGCGGCGAGCTGGCCGAGCGCTCTCAGCGCGAGCTTCCTCGCTTTCGGGTGAGAGGGCCTCGGGACAGCTAGCGTGGGCGCGCCGTGTATCTAAAGTCGCTGTCGCTCCGAGGGTTCAAGTCGTTCGCCGACCCGACGACCCTCGAGTTCGAGCCGGGCGTCACTGTCATCGTGGGACCGAACGGATCGGGCAAGTCAAACGTCGTCGACGCGGTCGCGTGGGTCCTCGGCGCCCAGGGACCGCGCGTCGTCCGTTCGTCGAAGATGGATGACGTCATCTTTGCCGGCACAGTCAAGAGACCCGCGTTGGGACGGGCCGAGGTGACGATCACAATCGACAACTCCTCGGGCCGGCTCCCGGTCGACTTGGCCGAGGTGACGATCACAAGAACGCTGTTTCGAAGCGGGGAGAGCGAGTACTCGCTCAATGGTGCGCCATGCCGTCTTCTCGATGTCCAAGAGCTCCTTTCAGATGCCGGGGTGGGCCGCCAGCAGCACGTCATCATGGGTCAGGGCCAGCTCGACGCAGTGCTACAGGCTCGCCCCGAGGATCGCCGGGCCATCATCGAAGAGGCCGCCGGAGTCCTCAAGTTCCGGCGACGCCGAGAGAGGGCCGAGCGCCGCATCGAGGCCACGGAGTCGAACTTGTTGCGGTTGCAGGACCTGCATCGCGAGGTGCGCCGCCAGCTGAGACCGCTGGAACGGCAAGCCGAAGCTGCCCGCCGCCACGAGTCCCTGGTCCTCGAGCTGAGAGCGCTGCGGCTCTACCTCGCAGGCAGGGATGTGAGCTCGCTCGAGCAGCGGATAGCGCATGCCAAGTCGTCTCGGACGTCCCTCGCCGTCGAGGAGAGCCGCCTAGAGGCGACTCTCGCGCGACTCGACCAGGCGGTTGCGGCCGGCGAGGCGCGCTTGAGCGCCGTGCAGGTCGATGAAGTCATCCCGATGCTGGGCGTGGCGGAGAGACTCGCCGAGCGAGCTCGCGGTGTGGCCAACGTGATCGCCGAGCGGCGACGAAGCGTGGCAGCCGCGCTTGTTCAAAGCTCCGACGTCGATGTCGTGGCGTCACTCGAGTCCGAGTACGCTCGGCTCGAGGCGGAGCTGGCGCAGACCTCGGCTCTGACCGGTGAGCTGCGTTCGGAGGCAGTGGTGCTCGAGGGCGATGCTGCCGACCTCGAGGCAGCTGAGACCGCCTGGGCCGAAAGAGATCGTCCCCATGGCCTCGGGGCCCTGTCTGCGGCCTCGGACGACGTGATGAGGCAACGGCGCGGTCGCGACGGCGTCATGGCTCAGCTGGCAGCCGCGAGAGAGGCACTCGCGACCGCGATCGAGCGCGAGTCCTCGCTTATGGGACAGAGAGTCGAGCTAGAAGCTTCGGTCGCGGTCGCGCGCGCCGAGATCGACCGGTACGCGGCAACGACCGCGACTGTCACGAGTCTTCTTTCCGCCGCCGAAACAGAGGAACGTGACGCCGCGGCGAGCGTTCTTGCGATGGAGGCCAGAGCTCGGGAGCTGGTAGAGCAGGCTCAAGCTCTGGTCGCTCGTGCAGAGGCTCTCCAGCTCGCTCTCGACGAGGCTCACGCGCGGGCTGGTGTGGATCACCTCGCCGGGTGCCCGGGTGTGCTTGGGACTCTTCTCGACGTCGTCGAGCTCGACGACGGATGCGAGCTGGCATTCGAGGCCAGTGTCGCAGATGCGCTCCGAGCAGTCGTGGTAGAGGGTGCAGTCGAAGCACGCGCAGCCGTCGAGCATCTGCGTGAGGCTCGGTTGGACGGCTCAGTTGTGCTGGCGGAGGCAAGGAGCAGGCGCAACTTGGTGGGGGCCGCGCCGGGAGGAGCCGACCTCTTTCGCTCCTGTGTCCGGGCGACTCGTCCAGGCGTCGACTCGCTTCTCGACCGCCTGCTGGCAGGCGTCATCTTGTGCCGTGGCGACCTTAAGACGGCCCTCGATCTTGTCGCGACACTGCCCGACGAGCTCACGGTCGTCACTCTCGATGGGGACCGGTTCTCGGCCGACGAGTGGCGACTTGGGGCGGGCCGATCGGGTGCTACGAGAGCCGCCCTCGATTCGCTGCGTGTCGATGCCGGGAGGGTGTCGGCAGAGGCAGATCAGGCAAGGGCGCTGGCTGAGGAGGCGCGCCGGACGCACGCTCGGACGCGTAGCGCGGTCGCCGAAGTCGGCCGGCGCTTTGCCGCTGCGGTCGCCGAAGAGCGCCAGGCGAGGTCCCGCCTCGACGAACAGGAGCGGCGGCTTCAGCTGATAGCTCAACAGATCCCCGCCGCGCACGGTTCAGTCGAGGAGTGCCGGCGCCAAGTCGATCTGCATGATGTCGCACTTAGGGCCCGGCAGGTCGACCTCGACGCGGCGGAGCGGCGCGAGCGAGAAGCTGCCGAGGTGGCCCAGAGGTCTGCTCTCGACCGCCGTCAGCTGGACGAACGGGCCAGATCACTCGCGTCGCGCCGGGCTGAGTTTCAGCTGCGCTCAGCGGGCATCGAGCAGCGGCGCGCGATGCTCGGGGAGCGTCTCGCACAGATCGAGGACAGGCTCGCAGGATACGAGAGCGAGAGACGGCAGGCCGCCGCGCGGCGTAAGGCGCACGAGCTGTCCACCGTCGCGCTCGAGCGGCTCGCAGATCTGTGCGCGAGTGCAGCCGCGGAGCTGGATCGCCTCTTGGTCGCATTGCGGCAGCGCCGCTTCATGCACGACGCAACGGTGTCGTCGACCTCCAACCAGTTGCTTGAAGCGCGTTCGGATCGAGCGCGGGCCGAGAAAGCGCTGGCACTCGTCCGTGAGGGCATCCAGCGCTCCGAGCTGGAGCTGACCGAGCTACGCGTGAGGCTTGAGGCCGCGATAGCAGTGGTGCGCCAAGACCTTGACTCAGAACCGGCAACGGCCGTCGCAGCGGCGTGCCCAGAGCTGCCGCCGGGAACCTCTCCGGGGGCGCGAGTGCGAGAGCTCGAGAGGGACCTGCGCCTCCTCGGCCCCGTCAACGCGCTGGCGCTCGACGAGCTTGCCGCGCTCGAGGAGCGGGACCAGTTCCTTGCCGGGCAGCTCGAAGATGTCCGCTCCGCACGACGGGAGCTGTCGAAGGTCATCCGAGCCGTCGACGACGAGATAGTCAACGGTTTCACGGCGGCTTTCTCCGACGTCGCGAGGCATTTCGAGGTTCTCTTCTCGACTCTCTTCCCTGGTGGTGCAGGCAGCCTCAGCCTCGTCGACCCGAACGACCTGTTGGCAAGCGGAGTTGAGATCGAAGCGCGGCCGGCTGGTCGCAATGTTCGCCGACTCTCACTTCTGTCTGGTGGCGAGCGCTCGCTGGTGGCTCTCGCGTTCCTCTTCGCCGTGTTCCGCAGCCGCCCATCGCCCTTTTACCTCATGGACGAGGTGGAGGCCGCCCTCGACGACGTCAACCTGCACCGCTTCCTTGCTCTCGTGGAGGAGTTCCGCGGAGAGGCTCAGCTGCTCGTCGTCTCTCATCAGAAGCGGACGATGGAGTCGGCCGACGTCCTCTACGGCGTCTCGTTACAACCCGGCGGTGCCTCGAAGGTCGTCAGCGAACGGCTCGACGCGTCAAGAGGCACTCGCACCGGCTGAGACATCCGAGGTCTCGTCCGCCACGGTGGTGCCGACCTTTGGATAGCCATGGCTTTCTCCTGCGCGGAGGTGACAGGTCGGCCCCGAACTAGGCTCGCCGGGCCATGGTGCTCGTTCTCGTCCTCGTCGTAGTGCTTGCCGTCCTCCTGGCCGCGACCGCTTTGGTCGTCTCCACCCGCTCGCGGCGCCAACGAAACGCTGTGGCCGGGTCGTCGGCCTCCCGGCCGCCCACAGGTACCTTACTTCTCGAGCAGCAAACCGCGCAGCCTTCCCCCGATACCGTCGATTCAGATCTTCGAGAGCTGGCCGAGAGGGACTTGGCCGAAGGGGAAGCTGCCGAGCAGCTCCGCGCCGGGCGACCGGCGCTTGGCGACAGACTCGGAAAGGCCCGTCAGCTTCTTGGCGGCTATCTCACCGGAATCCGGTCGAAGCCAGTTGACGGGGCTACTTTCGACGAGCTCGAAGAAGCTCTCCTCCTGGCCGATGCCGGAGTCACCACGACGACCAAGGTTCTCGAGGATCTGCGGGCGAAGGTTCGCTCAGGAGCGGTTGCTGGTACGCCGGAGGCCCTGCTGGCAGCCCTGCGCTCCGACCTCGAGGCAATCTTCGACGGAGACGAGTCCGCAATGTCTCTCGGCGAAGACGGCGGACCGACCGTCTGGCTCTTTGTGGGTGTGAACGGCGTGGGAAAGACGACGACGATTGGCAAGGTGGCGGCCCGCGAGCTTGCCGAGGGACGAAAGGTCGTGCTTGCTGCTGGAGACACGTTTCGGGCCGCCGCCGGCGAGCAGCTCGAGGCGTGGGCTGAGCGCACTGGCGCGACGCTTGTTCGCGGCGCCGAAGGCGCCGATCCCTCGTCGGTCATTTTCGACGCTGTCGCACATGCCGCTGCGCGGGGCAGCGACCTTGTGTTGGCCGATACCGCCGGCCGTCTCCATACGAAGGTCAACCTAATGGAGGAGCTTCGAAAGGTTAGGCGCATTGCCGATAGGCCACCCGGCCACCTCACCGAGGTCCTGCTGGTGCTGGATGCCACGACCGGGCAGAACGGCGTCGTGCAGGCGAAGCAGTTCCGAGACGCTGTCGGAGTCACCGGTGTGGTGCTGACGAAGCTCGACGGTACGGCCAAGGGTGGCGTCGTGCTCGCCATCCGAAGTGAGCTCGGGCTTCCGATCAAGCTCGTCGGTGTCGGTGAGGGAGTTGCCGATCTGGTCGATTTCGACCCAGCCGAGTTCGTCGCGGCTCTGCTCGGGTGAGGATCCGGCCCCTGCCTCCGCCCCTAGTAACCTAACAAGGCCAATGTTCGAGACGCTTACAGATCGCTTCGAGGGGATCGTCGCGCGCCTGCGGAGCCGCGGGCATCTCAGCGACTCCGACGTCAGCGAGGTTCTTCGGGAGATCCGCGTTGCCCTGCTTGAGGCCGACGTCAACTTGGCTGTGGTCAAGGATCTCATTGAGGCTATCCGGTCGCGCTGCGTTGGAGCGGAGCTGGCAAAGAGCTTGTCGCCCGCCCAGCAGGTCATCAAGGTGGTCGACGAGGAGCTCACGCGTATCCTTGGAGGAGAGCCTCTCAAGATCCGCTACGCGTCCAAGCCACCCACGATCGTCCTCCTCGCCGGCCTCCAGGGTGCAGGCAAGACGACTGTGGCAGCCAAGCTGGCTCGTTGGTTCAAACAGCAGGGACGCCAGCCCCTGCTCGTGGCTGCAGACTTGCAGCGTCCTGCCGCAGTCGAGCAGTTGCGAATTCTCGGACGGGATGTAGGTGCGACCGTCTTCTCAGAGACGACGGACCCAGTATCTGTCGCCCGGGAGGGTGTCGCCGAGGCCGAACGCCTTGGGCGCGACATTGTGATCCTCGACACTGCCGGGCGTCTGGCTATAGACGACGCGCTGATGGCCGAGGTCCGGGCAATCTCGGAAGTCACTCGGCCCGACTACACCTTGTTTGTCGTGGACGCGATGACCGGCCAGGATGCCGTCCGGACGGCCGAGGCGTTCAACGAGGCGCTCGCCCTGGATGGCGTCATCCTCACCAAGGTCGACGGGGATGCTCGCGGGGGCGCTGCACTATCGGTCAAGCAGGTGGTGGGCAAGCCCATCGCCTTCATCTCGACCGGAGAGCGCCCTTCCGACTTCGAGACCTTTTACCCGGACCGCCTGGCCCGTCGCATCCTTGGGATGGGTGATGTTCTCAGTCTGATCGAGAAGGCAGAGAGGGAGTACGACAGCGACGTCGCAGAGAAGGCGACGGAGCGGCTCATGTCGGGTCAGTTCTCCCTTGACGACTTCTTGGAGCAGCTACAGCAGATCAAGCGAATCGGTCCGCTCCAGAGCATGCTCGGAATGCTGCCCGGAGTTCCGAAGGACTTCCGGAATGCAAAGATAGACGACAAGGACGTGGGCCGGATAGAGGCGATCATCAAGTCGATGACGCCCGATGAACGCCGCGGTGCAGTGGCGTTGGACGGCTCACGGCGCTCGAGGATCGCCACCGGGAGTGGAACCTCCGCGGCCGAGGTAAACAACCTCCTTAGACAGTTCAAGGAGATGCAGAAGATGGTCCGTACGCTGGGACCGGTGAACCGCCTCGTAGGTGGTGCCGGTCGCAAGCCTCACAAGGGCAAGCAGAAAGGCAGCCGTTTTACCCCTTCGAGCCGAGGAGCTCGGTAATCGTGCTTCTGGCAAAGCCCTGATCATTTTTTAATCGAGAGAAAGAGATACCCGTGCCAGTCAAGCTACGCCTCATGCGTGTAGGAAAAAAGAAGCAGCCCACGTACCGAATAGTTGCCGCAGACAGCCGATCGCCACGAGACGGGCGATTCATCGAGATCGTCGGCACCTACGCACCAAGATCCGATCCGTCCGAGATCACCCTCAAGAGCGACCGAGCTCTAGAGTGGCTGTCGAAGGGGGCTCAGCCGACCGAAACTGTGCGCAAGCTGCTCGAGATTTCGGGCGTCTGGGGCGAATATGACTCCACGCGGGCCGTCAAGACCGCCAAAGATCGCACTCGACCGGCGCGTAAGGGCTCAGCAGGGGCCGGGTCGAAGAGCCCTCGCGCGGCGGGCGACGCCGCTCTCGCGGCCAGAGCTGGCACGGGGGAGGGATGAGCGAGATGAGCGAAGGGTCGATGTTCGAGGAGCCGAACTTCGGTAGCGCCGGGCTGGGTGGCTCCGACGACGAGCTCGATGAGCTTGACGATAGCGACGACGACGAGCTCGACGAGGACGAGCTCGACGAGGACGAGGAGAGGGGCACCTCCGGCGAAGGGCTGGAGGGCGGCGGATCGGTCAACCGCGTCCAGGGTGCCGCCGCGCGCGCCGTCCTTGAGCATGTGACTCGTGCCCTTGTAGACGATCCGGAGTCGGTCGTGGTGGAGGTAGCCGAGGGGCGCTCCGGGTTGCGGTTCTCGGTCCACGTCGCACAATCCGACATGGGTCGGTTGATCGGCCGCAAGGGTCGGACAGCCCAGGCGATCCGGACCCTGGTGCGGGCAGCTGCGGCGAGCGACGGTACGGAGGCGTCCGTCGACATCGTGGACTGACTGTGATTGACGG
The DNA here is from genome assembly GCA_021796455.1 of Actinomycetes bacterium. Classification (GTDB taxonomy): domain Bacteria; phylum Actinomycetota; class Acidimicrobiia; order Acidimicrobiales; family Bog-793; genus JAKACA01. Next base: position 18,579 of record JAKACA010000002.1, on the reverse strand, counting down.
ATCGACTGGCCCTGCCGGCGAGGCCCGGCTGCTCGAGATTGGCCGAATCACCAAGGCCCACGGGCTTGGCGGCGAGGTCGTGGTCGTCCTGGTCACGAACCGTCCGGGGCGTCTCGACGCCGGCCAGCGCCTGACAGTCAGACGCAGGGGCATGACGAGCCCCGACGTCGAGGAGCTGGTCGTCAAGTCGTCAAGACCATTTCAGCGCCGCTACCTCGTAGTTTTCGAAGGAGTATCCACACGTAGCGCCGCCGAGCGATTACACGGGGCGATCATGCTCGCCCCGGCCGTGGAGGACGGCGATGTGCTCTTTGTCCACGAGCTGATCGGCGCCGAGGTCGTGGACCTCGCTGGCACATCGCACGGCACCGTCGCCGCCGTCGAGGCGAATCCGGCAAGCGACCTCCTGGTGGGCGAGACGGGCTGGCTCGTGCCACTGCGCTTCGTGGTGGCACGCAGGGGCAGTCAGCTTGTGGTCGATGGTCCCGAAGGGCTGTTCGAGTGAGCGCCGAGCTGCCGTTACGAATCGACCTCCTCACCATCTTTCCGGAGGCGGTGGAGGCTTACTGCGACGCAAGCATCCTTGGACGCGCAAGGCGCAATAATATGATCGACCTGCGCGTTCGAGATCTCAGATGTGCCGCGCCCGAGCCGCATCGCTCCGTGGACGACGCGCCCTATGGCGGCGGAGCGGGCATGGTCCTTGCACCGGAACCTATCTTCGCAGCAGTTGAGCTGATCGATCCTGCGCGCCCGCTCCTCCTCCTGTCTCCCGGTGGACGGCGGTTCGATCAGGCTATGGCGGAGGAGCTGGCCCGAGGCGGGCGATTCAGTCTCCTGTGCGGCCGGTACGAGGGCGTCGACCAGCGGATTACCGATCACCTGGTCGATGGCGAAGTCTCGGTGGGAGATTTCGTCCTGGCGGGAGGTGAGCTCGGGGCACTGGTCATCGTCGAGGCCGTCTCACGGCTCGTTGCGGGAGTGCTCGGCAACGAGGAGTCGAACAGCGAGGAGAGCTTCACGAATGGTCTCCTCGAATACCCACAGTACACACGACCGGCATCGTTCCGAGGCTGGGAAGTGCCGGAGGTTCTAAGAAGTGGTGACCATGCCAAGGTCGCTCGTTGGCGCTTGGCCGAGTCACTGCGCCGTACATTTGAGCGACGACCGGACCTCTTGGAGCGGCGCGGTGGGCTCTCGGAGTCAGAGCGCGCGTTATTGGCGGAGACGGGGGTAATTCCGCCGCAAGGATGAGGACCTGCCTCTGTCTCCATAAGGAGCCCGTTCGGAGCGGTGCACGGGTGCACATTGCCCGGCTATCCTTGTGCCAGGAGCGCGGCTCGCATTCCTAGCTCCGGGCTCAGATGGCCCGCCAGATTATCGAGCTGTCACCAAGCCGGGCCCGGCCCGATTTCGCGACGGCAGCCCAAAGACCGCCATTAGGAGCGTAGTCATGAACCCAACCGATCTTGTCGATCGCGCGAACCTGAGGGACGATGTGCCGGAGTTCTCCCCGGGGGACACGGTGAAGGTACACGTTCGCGTGGTCGAGGGTAACCGTGAGCGGATCCAGGTATTTCAGGGAGCCGTCATCCGTCGCCAGGGTGCCGGCGTCCGCGAGACGTTCACCGTGCGCAAGGTGAGCTTCGGCGTCGGCGTCGAGCGCACCTTTCCCGTGCACTCTCCTCTGTACTCGAAGATCGAGCGAGTCACTGAGGGTGACGTGCGCCGGGCGAAGCTCTATTACCTACGTGACCGGATCGGGAAGGCTGCGAAGATCAAGGAGAAGCGGATCACCCGCTGATCGGAGTTCGTGGTGCCCCGCGACGGCGTAGTCAGAGGAGTCCGATGAGTGCCGAAGAGGATCTTGACCAGTTCGAAGCCGAAGTGGAGCTGGCGCTCTATCAGGAGTATCGAGCCGTACTGGCGATGTTCAAGTACGTGGTGGAGACCGAGAGGCGTTTCTATCTGGCCAACGACGTCAGGGTCGTTCCCCATGGGGAAGGCGGCGCCACATATTTCGAGGTAGAGCTCGGAGACGCCTGGGTCTGGGACATGTACCGCCCAGCTCGTTTCGTGTCGTCGGTTCGGGTGGTCACATACAAGGACGTGAACGTGGAGAGCTTGCCCGAGGTGGATGGCTGAGGAGCATGCCGAGCAGTAGGCGGCTGCTCGGCAGCGACGGCGAGGATCGTGTTGCCGAGCTCTACGAGAGTCGCGGCTATGAGATAGTGGCCCGGAACTGGCGCGTCTCCTGCGGCGAGCTCGATCTCGTGGCGAGGCGAGGCCGTGAGCTGGTGTTCTGTGAAGTGAAGACACGATCCTCCGACCGTTTCGGCAGCCCCAGCGAGGCGGTAACTCCCGCCAAGCAACGTCGTATTCGCCGGTTGGCCGCGGCCTATCTGGCTGGCTCGGCCAACGGCTCACCAACGACCGGCGTGGTGCGCTTCGACGTCGCCTGCGTGTCGGGTGGAGTGATCGAAGTGATAGAGCAAGCCTTCTGAAGCGCCTCGGCACCGGCGGGGGCGTCTATTGAGTCCCTGTTACGAGGGAGCTTCGCCGTGCTCCCGCACCCCGCTCGGTGCAGGATCGTCTACGTGGTGGAGCGGGTCGTTGGTGCGCACCGAGTTGTCCGACACTCGGTGAGACCATTGCCTCCCGTCCCAGTAGCGCTGCTCGTGCCGCCCGGTCGGGTCCGGATACCAACCGAAAAGGGGCGGCAGTGTCGGTGTGGGCCCGTATGAGAGAGGCTGGGCCCCACCATCGGGGTCGAGCAATGCAGGCTGGGGCACTGCGGCGTACGGCGGCGCACCCGGTGGCCAAGGGGCCGCGTTCTGCTGCTCATGGCCCGGTGGCAGGGGCGCGAACGCCTCGGGTCCGAGCGGGGGCGGCCATGGTGGCGCTCCCGGGGCTCCTGCCGCTCCCGATTGTCCGGCCTGCCATTGCGACGAAGGGCGCGGCGTCGCGGAAGGTGGCCTCGGCGGATCGGAGGACACGGGATGTTGCCACTGGCCCGTTGGAGCGTCGGGCAAGCCCTGGGCCGGAGGCGACCAGCCGGAGCCCGGAGGCGATTGCCCCGGCTGAGTAGGCAGGTGGGGTGCATGAAACAAGGTCCCGGTGCCGTACGGGTCTGTCACAGGTGGCGGAACCGGCCGCGTGGTGAGCCGCGCGACAGCCTCGAGAAGAAGGCTCAGCACGGGTATGAGCACACCCAGCAAGCCCCAGACCATCGGCGGCAACCGCCAAGGGTAGGCTCCCGTGGATCGTTTGCTGTGCGCGGCGAACAAATAGGCCAGGACTCCAGATACGACGGCAGCAACCCAGAGCTCGTCAACCTGGCCCGATGTCAATGAAGTGCTGGTGGCAAGGATCGGAGCGACGCCCCACATAGTGATCACCTCTACACCAGGCTAACGCTCACCGCTCCCCATGGCTTCCCACCGCCCCCGGAGGGCTGACGCCTGTTCAGGGGAGCCCGTGTTGTCGAGCACGGGCAAGGCACGGGTTGTGCCAGTGCCGACGCAGGTCAGGGGCACTGAGTGGTACCACTACGGCGTGCCCCGTGCCCCGCTGGATCTCCTGGTTGCATCCGGGGCAGATGTACTGCTTGTGGGCGTCGAAGGGCTGCACTCGCCTGAGCTCAGCGAGGCTGCCCGTGACGGGGTCCTCGATGATCTGTGTCGATCTCCCGGCCGACCTTGCCGGGGGGGCCGGCAGGGGCGCCGAGGCATCCGAGGCACCGCCCTGTCGCGAGCCCGTACCTCCCGTGCTCCTGGCGGGACGGGATCGACCGGCATTTCCTAGTCTGCGTCGGCGTCTTCGGGGTGGCACCACGAGGACATCATTATGTTGCCTCGAAGACTCGTCGCGCGGGTCCAGCCACCGAGCATGCAGGGATGCACGTCCTCATGGCTCGCGGGCCGGGTCTCGGAGCAGAGGGGTCCCGCGTCGCGACTGTCACCGCCACGAGCGAGCTCATCTGCTACCGGCCCACCTGGTGGGAGCCCCGGCCGCTCGTGACGAGGAACGGTACTATCGGCTGGAAGCCGCTGCGTTCCAAGGCGGAGATGCTACGCGCCGCCCAGGGAGAATCGGCTCCGGAGTCAGCCCCTCCTGGAGCCAAGGCTGAGCGGACCGTGCCCGCCCGCACCTCGCCCGCTGGGGCTTGCTCTCCGTCGTTGACACACCCTCCGCGTAACCTACCCAACAGATCGAGCGGTCCCTGATCCGGCTTGCGCCGGCTATCTCGACCCTCCCGAGAGCTCAACCATGCCCGGAGGGAACTACCGTGATAGCAGCCATCCCATCAGCCACCTTGCTCGGAGTGCAGGGTCGCAGGATTCTCGTCGAAGTGCACGTATCGAACGGCCTGCCTGGATTCACGATCGTAGGTCTCCCCGACGCAGCCTGCCGGGAGGCCCGAGATCGCGTGAGGGCAGCGCTGTTGTCGAGCGGCCTTGTGTGGCCGATGCGACGGGTCACGGTGAATCTCGCGCCCTCGGGTGTCCGGAAAGCGGGCGCGGGCTTGGACCTGCCCATAGCGGTTGGGTTGCTCGTCGCAAGTGGGGAGCTGGAGCCCGCCGCCGTAGCGGGCTGCGGCTTTATCGGCGAGCTCGGGCTCGACGGGACGATCCGGTCAGTCTCCGGAGTGCTTCCGATCGTGGCGTCCCTCGACACCGAGTCCGTGGTCGTTCCGTGGCGGGGTGTGCACGAAGCCCGTCTCGTCGGTGGGCCGACCGTCCGAACCGCCAGATCACTCGGCGAGCTTGTCGAGGTGCTACGAGGGCGAGTGCCGTGGCCGGAGATCGTCGACGGGACGAGGCCGCCGTCGGGCGTAGTCGCCCGAGCGCCTGACATGGCGGACGTGCGTGGTCAGGTGGTCGGAAGGCGGGCTATCGAGGTGGCAGCAGCAGGCGGACATCACATCCTCATGTCGGGACCACCAGGTGCAGGAAAGACGATGCTGGCAGAACGCGTTCCTGGCATCCTGCCGCGCCTTGACCGCTCAGCGGTGATCGAGACCTGTCGGATCCACTCCTCCGCGGGGCTGCCTCTCCCGGAGCGCACGCTCGCAGGTGAGCCACCGTTTCGTGCCCCGCACCACTCGAGCACCGCCGTGTCGCTTCTTGGCGGGGGGACGTCATATCTTCGGCCCGGTGAGATCAGCTTGGCGACGAACGGCGTGCTCTTTTTGGACGAGCTTGCCGAGTTCCCCGCGGCGGTGCTCGATGCCCTGCGCCAACCTCTGGAGGAGGGGGTGGTGCGAATATCGCGAGCAAGGGCTACCGTCAGCCTTCCGGCCTCGTTCCTGCTCGTCGGTGCCATGAACCCTTGCCCATGCGGTCCGGGCGGTGAGTTTTCCTCGTGCCAGTGCTCGCAGGCTCAGCTCGACAGGTACGCCCGCAGACTGTCAGGACCGCTCCTGGACCGGTTCGATCTGCACATTGCAGTCGAGCGCCTAGGCACAAGGGATCTATTTGGATCGATTGGCGGCGAGCCCTCGGAAGTCGTGGCTGCGCGTGTGGCGGCGGCCAGGGAGCTGGCGAGAAGCCGAGGCGTGCGGTGCAATGCAGCCATCCCCCACTACCGGCTCGACGAGCTGGCACCGCTCGAGCCAAAGGCGGAGGCACTGCTGCGTCGGCGTGTGAGCCAGAGCTCCCTCAGCGCGCGAGGTCTCGATCGGGTGCGGCGCGTCGCGCGCACTGTCGCAGACTTGCAACAGATCGAGGGGCCCGTGCCAGCCGAGGCTGCAGCAACTGCCCTTGAGCTACGTGCGGGACGCCGCGCAATGCTCGGAGGGAGATGGGCGGCATGAGGGCCATCAGCGGCACGGGAGGCGACCATGGACAGCCGCGACATGAAGGCCATCCGCGTGTCCCGGCAGCTCGGCCCCCCTCCTCGGTTCCCCGACGCGCGCAGCCTTCCGGAGTCACTCCCCCGGTCGACGGCGGAGCGCTCCCTGACGTCGCTTTCGCCGTCGCGTTGGCGGCTCTGCCCGACATGACGCCAGCGCGGCTTCGCGCCATGCTCGGCGGCCTGCCTGCCCGCGAGGTGTATGCCCAGCTGCTCGACGGTGATCGCGTCCTCGCCGAGCAGCTTTCGGCACTCTGGGCGCGCGCCAGCACTGTCTCGGAGGATCCCACTTCTGAGACAGGGCGGGGCCGCGGGCCTGCAGAGGTTAATGGTCTTATCGGAGCTCACGAGAGGTCTCGCGCGCACGCGCTCGAGGTTCTCGGACGATGGCGCCGCCAGGCTGCTCTCAGCGACGTTGCCCAGAGCTGGGCACAGCTGAAGGCACGAGGCGTGAGCGTGGTCAGGCGGGGCGACCCTCGATACCCGGTCCGCCTTCTGCGGGCTCGCCAGGTTCCCGAGCTCATCTACTATCGCGGAAGGCTCGATCATGCCTGCGGACCTTGCGTCGGGATCGTCGGTACCAGGCGAGCGACCCACTACGGTCTGGAGATCGCCGGCGAGATCGGTCGCGGTCTGGCTGAAAGAGGGGTGGTCGTCGTCTCGGGGCTGGCGCGTGGCATCGATGCGGCCGCACATTGGGGTGCTCTCGCGGCGCAACCTACGAGAGCGGGACCGCTGGCGGTCGTGGGCGGAGGGGTCGACGTCGTCTATCCGAGAGAGAACCTGCGGCTCTCAGACGAGGTATCGCTGACCGGCGGCATCATCTCGGAGGCACCGCTTGGTGCACCGCCGGAGAGCTGGCGCTTCCCGCTGCGCAACCGGATCATCGCCGCCCTCAGCCAGGTGCTGGTCCTCGTGGAGTCATCGCGCCAAGGAGGTGCCATGCACACGGTGCTTGCAGCAGACGCGTACGGCGTTCCCGTGCTTGCCGTGCCGGGATCAGTTCGCAGCCCTCAGTCCGAAGGCACAAATGCGATCATCCAGGAGGGCGGTGCGGGTGTGGCCCTCGACGTCCACGACGTCCTCGCGACACTTGCCATCGTCTGTGAGCACGACGGGACTTCGTGGCCAAGCTCGTCGTCACCGGCTCCCGGCGGGGAGCGCGGATCTGTCGATGGATCAGCGCAGGTTGGATCGTCTGGCGCGCCCAGGCGCGCATCTTGGAGCGACGCCGACGAGTCGAGGGTCACGGCTCGAGCTCCGGGCACGCCGGGGCGCTCCTCCTCGACGTCTCGGTGCACTCCGACAGAGCTCGCCGTCCTCGCGGCGACGGATTACACGGCAACCCTCGTGGACACTATCTGCCTGCGAACCAAGCTTGAGCTCGGAGTTGTGGCGCTGGCTGTCGACCGACTCGTTGAGCTCGGCCTCGTTCGTGGCGAGGGCGCGGCTTGGGTCCGTAGGTGATTCCCAGCTCTGGCCATCTCGGTGGCTACTGGTCGCAAGAGGGTCGTTGATTCCCGGGGTCCGTGACGGCTGCCCGCTATCGAACGACGGCATTGGATCGACCGAAGGCATTGACAGGACAGGAGTATTGGCGGAGAATTGCAACTCTCGATAGGAGTCTCGTATGAAGATCTCCACCCTGCTGCAGGCCAAGGGCACATCGGTCTTTACGATCAGTCCGGACGCCTCGGTCGCCGAAGCAGTCGGCTCGCTTGGCGAGCACAACATTGGGGCGCTCGTTGTTTCGACAGACGGCCGTGTGGTCAACGGGATCATGTCCGAGCGCGACGTAGTTCGCGCAGTGGGGCGCCTGGGCTCCGCAGCTCTCGCGGCACCCGTATCGGCGATCATGTCGGTGGAGGTTCGCACAACGTCGCGCGACGACACGGTCGAGTCGCTGATGATGACCATGACCCAGCACAGGATTCGCCATGTTCCTGTTCTCGAGAACGGAGAGCTCGCAGGGATGGTCAGCATCGGAGACGTCGTCAAGAACCGGATGGAGGAGCTCGAACGCGATCGCAACGCACTCGTCGACTACATAAACGCCAGGTGATGACTGTGACCATGTAGGCCGGCTGGTTCTTGCCCGCCTCGACAGACGACCGCTCAGCCGACTAGCAGTTCCAGGGGGTTGCCCGCCTCGACACCGAGCGCCTCGGCTACGGCACCGTTCGTGCAGACGCCCCGCACGGTGTTGACCCCTCCGCGAAGAGTGGGGTCATGGGCCACGGCCTCGGCGGGACCCTGCTCGGCCAGGGCGACCACGTAGGGGAGGGTGGCATTGGTGAGCGCGTAGGTCGAGGTGTGCGGGACCGCTGCTGGCATATTGCCCACGGCGTAGTGGAGCACGTCGTGCACGAAGTAGGTCGGGTCCTCGTGCGTGGTCTCGTGCGTCGACTCAATGCAGCCCCCCTGGTCCACCGCCACGTCGACGATGACTGAGCCGGGACGCATCCTTGCGACCATGTCGTCGGTCACCACGATAGGTGCTCGGCCCCCGGCCACGAGGACTGCGCCTATAAGGAGGTCTGCTTCCATGAGGGCGCGCTCGATCGAGCCCCTGTTGGAGGCGAGCGTCATTATTCGACCCTTGTGAATCTGGTCTACCCAACGCAACCGGTCAAGGTTGCGGTCAAGGAGGAGCACCTCGGCCTCCATGCCCTGGGCTATCCATGCGGCGTTCCAACCTACGTGCCCGGCTCCGATCACTACGACGCGTGCCGCCCTCACGCCCGGAACGCCTCCAAGCAGGATTCCCCTGGTGCCGTTTCGCTTCTCGAGCAGAGAGGCTCCTACCTGGGTGGCGATCCGGCCCGCGACCTCACTCATGGGTGCGAGGAGCGGGAGGTCTCCGTTCGCGCTCTGCACAGTCTCATAGGCGATCCCGGTCGTCCCCGCCTCGAACAGGGCCCGGGCTACCTCTGGGTATGCGGCCAGGTGGAGGTAGGTGAACAGCACCAGATCATCACGCAGATAGCGGAACTCCGATCGCTGTGGCTCCTTCACCTTGCACACGATCTCCGATGCCCAGGCGTCGTCGACCTCGACCATGCGCGCCCCAGCGGACGCGAAGTCCGCGTCCGAAAATGACGACCCAATGCCGGCTCCCGATTGCACTCGGACCTCATGGCCGAGGGAAGTGAGTCCGCGGACGCCGTCCGGAGTCATGGCGACGCGGTTCTCGGCTGTCTTCACCTCGGCAGGGATGCCGATGATCATCTCGGTGCTCCCCCCCGCGCGGAGCCCTCGGTAGCGACCTGCAATAGCAGCAGTTCAGAGATGAAGCACCCCGTGCCGTCAGCGAGTGTCCGCGTCATTGCGGCACCTCCCTTCTCGATTCACGCGACAGGCTAACCGCGCCAGTGCGCGACTTGAGGCGGCCATGTGCGCAGTGGTGCGCTGTCGCGCCCGCTTCGCGGTCGATCCGGGGTGCTGCCCCCCTCAGCGCTCGTGTCGGAGTAGCCTCTAGCTTCACGGGTTGCAGCGCTGTAGCTGGCCAACCTATCTCGACACGATGATCCTCGACCACATTGACTCTCCCGCTGACCTGAGATCGCTCTCGCCTGGCGAGTGCGAGGTTCTTGCCGCGGAGATCCGGGAGTTCCTCGTTGACTCTGTCTCGAGGACGGGAGGTCATCTCGGGTCGAACCTCGGCATCGTGGAGTTGACCATCGCGTTACACCGCGTGTTCGATTCTCCGCACGACCTCCTCCTGTTCGACACCGGACATCAGGCGTACGTTCACAAGCTGCTAACCGGGAGGCGGGGGGGTTTCGAGCGCCTCAAACAGGCCGGCGGTCTCTCCGGTTACCCGAAGAGAAGTGAGTCGCCCCACGACCTCGTGGAGAACTCGCACGCCTCCACCGCCCTGTCCTATGCATATGGGATCGCGTCCGCATTGCGGCTCGAGGGTGGAGCCGACCAGTCCAGGGGTGACCGCCGGGTAGTGGCTGTGGTGGGTGACGGGGCCCTCACCGGGGGCCTTGCGTACGAGGCGCTCAACAACCTCGGCCACTCCGGTGCCCGGGTCCTGATCGTCCTCAACGACAACGGCCGTAGCTACGCGCCAACGATCTCGAAACTGTCGGGATCCCTGACCCAGTTGCGCCTCGACCCACGGTACGTGCAACTGCGCGAGCGAATTCGGACTCATCTCCGTGACCTCCCCTCGGGTGTCGGGTCAGTCGCATATGCGTCGATCCATGGACTCACCTCGGCTCTGCGCGAGGTGGTGGAGCCGCACGTCTTCTTCGAGGCCCTTGGAGTCCGCTACGCAGGTCCGCTCGACGGCCACGACATCGCCGCTACCGAGCAGGCGCTGCGCCGAGCCGCCGCTTGGCCCGGCCCGATCGTTCTCCATGTCCTTACGACCAAGGGCAAGGGCTACGGCCCCGCCGAGGACGATGAGATCCAAAAGCTCCATGACTTCCGGGCCGTGCAACACCACTTGCCGCCGGTGTCTCAGCCTCCAAGTGGCTCCGGGCCCGTCCAGAGTCCCGGCCCTTTGCCCCGGGTGGGAGCTCCCACGGACGACGCGGGCGCGCTGGCGGCGCCTCAACGTGTCGGCGAAAGCTATACCGAGGCATTCTCCAAGGCGCTCGTGGGCGCCGCCGAATCAGACAACCGCATCGTGGCGATCACTGCCGCCATGCCTGGGCCGACGGGGTTGCTCAGCTTCCAGGATCACTTCCCGGAGCGTTTCTTCGACGTGGGGATAGCAGAGCAGCATGCTCTCACCGCGGCCGCCGGGATGGCCATGGCCGGGCTGAGGCCAGTGGTCGCGATCTACTCGACTTTTCTCGCCCGGGCGGTCGACCAGTGGAACCTGGACGTGGGACTTCATGGTCTGAACGTCGTCGTAGTAGCAGATCGCGCTGGCATTACCGGCGACGATGGACCCTCCCACCATGGCCTGTACGATATGGTGCAGGCCCTCCAGATCCCGAACCTCGCGATCTTTGCACCATCGGAGCCGGCCGAGATCGAGGGCGCGCTGACCTCGGCCTTGGCTCACGAGGGTCCGTCTCTCGTTCGCTATCCAAAGACCCCGTCGCCTGGACCATTAGCACCGGTAGGCGCGGGAATGGAAGCGAGAATTTTGCGCGAAGGATCGGGTGATGTCGTGCTGGTCGGCATCGGCAAGCTCGCACGGGCCTGCCTCAATGCCGCTGAGGAGCTCTCGGGCGAAGGCCTCGACGTGACAGTGATAGATCCTCGTGTTGTCAGGCCGGCTCCAGCCGAGCTGCTCGAGCAGATGGCGGCAGCCCGGTTGGTCGTCACAGCTGAGGATGGGCTGGCACACGGTGGCGCCGGCTCCTTTCTTTGCGGCGAGGCTGACGACCTTGCGAGAAGTCGTGGGCTCCCCGAGCCGAGGTGCCTGGTGCTTGGCGCACCCACCACCTATATCGCTCACGGCAAGCCTGACGAGATTCTGGCCCGTCTCGGTCTCGACCGGGAGGGTATCGCCTCCTCGGTCCTCGCCGCGGCAAGAAGGTACGCTCTCGTTGGCGGATCCACGGCGGCCAAGGCGTCATCGCAACTGCCGCTGGCGCCTGTCTCTTCGTGAGCGACCTGCCAGAGCGGTCTCAGCTGGACGCGCGAAGCGGTGCCATGAGCTCGGGACCATCGGCGCGGCCGCTGTTGACGGCCGTCGACACCGCGTACGACTTCAAGAAATCCTCTGGGGCGGGCTTGAGCATGGCGTCGAGCTCTCGAGGGTCGAGTTGTTCCCGGCTGAGCCAGGATGACCAATCTGCTTGCTGCAATATGACCGGCATTCGCTCGTGCACCGGCGCGACCGACGCATTGGCATCAGTGGTGATGACAGTACATGAAAGCAGCCAATCGCCATGCCATCCTGCTCCAGATGGCGCAATCTCCGGGGTCGCCCCGGTCTTGGGTGCCCAGGCCTCCCACAGTCCGGCGAGCGCAAGCAGGTCGCCATCTGCTGCCTCGAAGCACCACGGTTGGCGTCTTACGATCTTCCCGCCCTCGCCTGGGACCCTCTGCCACTCATAGAAGGCGTCGGCAGGGATCAAGCAGCGGCGGGCTTTGAGGGCGGCCCGAAAGCTCGGACGCTCGGACAAGGTCTCCGCACGGGCGTTGAACGCGCGGACACCGACACTTGGATCCCTGGCCCAGGGAGGCACCAGGCCCCACCGGTAGTCGGTCAAGCGCCGCCGGGGTTCCGTCTCGTCTTCGGGGAGCCAAGTGGTCACTGCGGTGACGCCGTCGGTCGGTGCGACGTTCCATCGAGGCGCCATCAGCTCCGCCGGTACCTCGACGTCTCGAACGCCGAAAGCCGCGGCAACGTCAGTGATCGGCCGAGTTGCGACGAACCGTCCGCACATTGCCGAGGGGCTCAGTGCCGCGCCGCGAGAAGCAGCTCGCGCACGAGCGGAATGTCCTCAGGGTGCGTCAGACCGACGCACCGCCCCTCGGCCTGCGTGACTCGCACCCTGGCGAGCTCGGCGGCGACAAGATCTCCGACGACTTCGGGCAGGAGGAGCTCGGGAGGCCTGCCCCCTTTGCTCGGCGACTTCTCCACGCCGAAGAGGCCGAGGGCCCTGCCGAGGTCATCGAAGATCCCCTCCGAGAAACCCCAGAGATTCATGGACACGACCTCGGCTCCACTCAACTCGTCACTCTCCTCGGTGGCGGCCGCGCCGAGAGCCCGACCGGTGAACCCTCCACCTCCCTGAAGGCGTTGCACGGTATGTTCCCGCACGGCCCGGAGGTACCCGTCCGGTCCCGTCACGCAGACGCCTCTCGTGACGGGCGCGTCCGTAAGGACAGTCTCATCAAGGCGGTACCCGACGATGACGTGCTCATCGGGACCGAGGCTCTGCACCTGGTCAGCCAGCATTCTCATGGCCTGCGTTCCGTAGAAGTCGTCAGCGTTGGCAACACCGAACGACCCGTCGATCAACGGCTCTGCCGTCGCGACGGCCTGCGCCGTTCCCGCGACGGGACCCTGGATCAGCGCGCTCACTTCCAGCCCTCGGGGCCAGTACGCGCTTGTGTGGTCCAAGATCTCCGCGCGGATCTCCTCCCGCACGATGAGCACTACGTGGTCGAAACCCGCTACGAGGGCGTCCTTGGCCGTGTAATCCATGAGCGCCTCGCCGTTCGGGCCAACCGGCGCGAGCTGCTTCAAACCGCCGAAACGACGACCGTGGCCTGCTGCCATCACGACGAGTTGCACGGGGAAACTGTACGGTGTCCGCCTCTGTCTTCGTATCATCTGTGAAGGGCGCGTCGGCCCGAAGCAACGAGGCGGCACCAAGGAGCAGCACGTGTCACAGGTCGAGGTCAACGAATCGGGCAGGGGCGACAGCGAAACTGGCCCAGCTCGCCCCGGCGACTCGCAGCCCGACGAGGCAGAAAGGGTCGAGCGTATGGCGGCTCTCGAGCAGCTGATGGATCTTATGCGGCCCGCGGTCCAGGAGGACGGGGGTGACCTCGTGCTCATCGACGTCGACCTCGATATCGGTGTAGTCGAGGTGCAGCTGCAGGGAGCATGCGGATCTTGTGCCATCTCCGGTCTCACCCTGCAGGGCGGCGTCGAGCGATTGATGCGCCAGCGCCTGCCCTGGGTCACCGAGGTAAGAGGCACCGTCGACGAGTCGATGGATTTCCTCGAGAGCTCGTCCATGGGCCGGGGTGGCTACGTTCCACTCACCTAGTGGGCTGTTGTGCGCTGTCTCGGTTACCGGTCGCCCGATACTTCCGACTCGGTCGCTCGGACCTCTGCCAGATTGCCAACTTCGGCGCAAGTAGTTTGGTGAGCTAGGCGTCTTGTGAGGTAGGAGCTCGAGACAGCTCGACTAGGACGTGCTGGAGGTGAAGGTGGGGAGTCAAGGAAGGCCGTCTGCGGGTGCAAGTGACAGGCCATCGACCAAGCCCGTTCTTGTGGTCGCGGCCTTGCTCGTGCTCGCTGCGCTCGGCGCCGCAGTAACCACGACGTACCACACGACGCCTGAGCCTCATCACCGCTTACCTGAGGCTGTCGTTGTGACCGACGTCCATCGCGTGAACGACGGTGTGCCAGGAGCACGGCGAGGCGCTCGCTGGAGCTGACGCGACACAGTCGCTGGCGCGCCGGCGGCGGTCCGCTTGTGCTTGGCGTAGTCCCATAGCCTCGAAGTGCCGAGCGCTCAGGTGCCGGCGGACCTCAGCTTAGGGGGCCGCCGCCGCCGCCAAGGCTGTGAGATGGCTGGTGGTTCCCATCCGGCATCGGCGGGGTTCATGTTTGCTCCCGGTGGCACGACCTGATCGAGCCGGTCGAGGGTTGCGTCGTCGAGTTCGACATCCACTCCGTCGAGCAGATCCTCGAGCTGTTCCATCGTCCTCGGGCCGATGATGGCCGAGGTGACGGCGGGGTGGGTGATGACGAAGGCGATTGCCAGATGGGTGAGCGAGGTGCCGCATGCTGCAGCCACCTCTTCCAGCTGCTCAATCACGTCCATCTTGGCCCGGTTCTGAGGGATCCCCGGGTCGAAGCGTGCCGGCAGGCGCGCAGCCCGGCCTGTGGTCATGTCGACGTCCCGGTCCTTGCGGTAGCGGCCAGTGAGCCAACCACCGCCCAGCGGGCTCCAGGCGATGACGCCCATCCCGTAGCGTTCGCACGTCGGCAGGACTGCCGATTCGATGCCGCGGGCAAAGAGTGAGTAGGGCGGCTGCTCGCAACGGAAGGACTGGAACCCGCCGCGCTCAGCTGCCCACTGCGCCTCCACTATCTGCTCTGCCGGGAAGGTGGACGACCCGATCGCGCGCACTTTGCCCGAGTGCACCAGGTCGGAGAGAGCCGAGAGCGTCTCACTGATGTCTGTATCGGGGTCGGGGCGGTGAACCTGGTAGAGGTCGATGTAGTCGGTGCCAAGACGCCGCAGGGACTGCTCCACCTCGTGGATGATCCAGCGCCGCGAGTTGCCCTGCTGATTTGGGTCGTGAGGGTTGTCGCCCATCTGACCGTGGACTTTCGTTGCCAGAACGACCGAGTCGCGGCGACCCTTCAGCGCCTTGGCGACTATCTCCTCGGATTCGCCGCGGGAGTAGACGTCGGCGGTGTCGACGAAGTTGATGCCTGCGGCGAGGGCTCGGTGGATTATCCTGACTCCCTCCTCGTGGTCAGGATTTCCCCACGCTCCGAACATCATGGCCCCTAAGCAGTAAGGGCTTACCTGTATGCCGGTGTTGCCTATCGTGCGGTAGCGCATAGCCGATACCCTAGGTCTGGTTGCGCCCATGACGTCCTGCGCCTCTTCGGCGCACAAGTTGCACCGAGGGGACTGAGCAGGAAGGCTTGAAGGCTAATGAGCGCTGATGCGGAGCGGCTTCGCGTCGCGTACCTCGTCTACCGTGGCAACCCGCGTTGTGGCGGACAGGGTGTCTACACTCGCCACCTGACGAGAGAGCTCGCCAAGCTGGGCCACGAGGTGACGGTTTTCTCCGGTCAGCCATACCCCGAGCTAGGGGACGGGGTGGGTTTCGTGCCAGTCCCCAGCCTCGACTTGTACCGCGAGCCGGATCCGTTCAGGGTCCCGCGCTTTGCAGAGCTCAAGACCTCGGTAGATCTCCTCGAGTTCGGGATCATGTGCACGGCAGGGTTCCCCGAGCCCCGTACCTTCACGCTGCGCGCACGCAAGCTGCTCGCGGGGCGGCGCGGTGATTTCGACCTAGTGCACGACAACCAGTCGCTCGGCAGCGGGCTGCTTGGAATGATGCGAGACGGGTGGCCGCTCATGGGGACGATCCACCACCCGATCACGGTCGACCGTGCGCTCGATCTCTCGCACGCCACCTCTCTCGCACGGCGGCTCACGCTGCGCCGCTGGTACGGCTTTGTCGGGATGCAAACAAGGGTCGCGCGGCAGATCCCTCGCATCGTCACCGTGTCCGCCTCCTCGTGTCGCGACATCGCCGAGCAGCTTGGCGTCGAGGAGGCTCGCATGGCAGTC
Organism: Actinomycetes bacterium; assembly: GCA_021796455.1. Lineage (GTDB taxonomy): Bacteria > Actinomycetota > Acidimicrobiia > Acidimicrobiales > Bog-793 > JAKACA01. The sequence goes on along the minus strand of JAKACA010000002.1, from coordinate 2,758 downwards.
GTTCCAGTCGGTGTCGACGACAAAGTGTTCCGGCCACGGCCGGACATTGCGCGAGTGCCCGGCAGGATCGTCACGACCGCCAGCGCGGACGTCCCGATGAAGGGTCTTCTTCCCCTGCTCGAAGCCCTCGCACGAATAAGAGCCGAGCAAAGGGACAGTCACCTCGTCGTGGTCGGGCGACTGAGGGATGGGAGCCTTGTGCCGGCGGTCTTGAAGAGGCTGGGACTCGAGCCGGCGGTGCGGTTCGTTTCGGGCATCTCAGACGACGAGCTCTCCGCGCTCTACGGATCAGCTGAAGTGGCCGTGGTGCCTTCTCTCTATGAGGGTTTCTCGTTGCCCGCGATCGAGGCGATGGCAAGTGGCGTGGCCCTCGTGGCCACGACAGGGGGAGCCCTGCCCGAAGTGGTAGGCACCGACGGGAACACGGCGTTGCTGGTGGCACCGAACGACCCTGGTTCTCTCGCCGGCGGTCTCATGCGTGCTCTGGCCGACGCGGATCTGCGTGCGCGGATCGGTGCGGCGGGCAGGAGGCGTGCTCTGGAGCGCTTCACCTGGCCCGTCACGGCCCGCCTCACCGTCGAGCAGTACCGCCTCCTGCTCGAATACCATGCGCGGGCTGCGCATGATGGATCTGGGCCAAGTTGGCCTGGCTCTCGCAAGCCGGGGCGACCGCCCTCGGGTGGCTTACCAAGCCAAAGCACGGACTCAACTTCCTCCCTGTCATGCTGACAGTCGACTTCGAGCTCCTCGGGCTGAGAGCTGGGGAGACGGTCCTCGATCTCGGCTGCGGTGGAGGACGTCACGCGTTTGAGTGCTACCGCCGCGGCGCCGCTCTCGTCGCCCTTGATGCGGACTTAGCGGAGCTGACGGCCGTCTCCGCGATGATGGCCGCGATGGCCGAGGCGAAGGAGAATCGAAATGGTGGCGCGAACCTCGAGGTGCAGGGGACCGCGTCTCGTCTGCCGTTTCCCGACTCCAGCTTCGACCGGGTGATCGCCGCAGAGGTGCTCGAGCACCTTCGCGACGACGGCTTGGCTCTGAGCGAGCTCGCGAGGGTGCTCAAGCCTTCTGGGCGCATGGCGGTGACGGTGCCCCGCTACGGCCCCGAGATGATCAACTGGGTGCTTTCGGACGCCTATCACAACGTGCCCGGTGGCCACGTGCGGATCTACAAGCGCAGCCAGCTGCTGTCCCGACTCGAGGCGGCTGGGCTGCGGCCAGTCGCCACTCACCACGCCCACGGACTGCACAGCCCGTACTGGTGGCTCAAGTGCCTAGTGGGCGTGAGCAACGATGCGCACCCTGCTGTCCGTCTCGTCCACCAACTCCTCGTGTGGGACATCGTACGAAGACCGGCCGCCACCCGCTTCGCCGACAAGCTGCTGACTCCGCTGATCGGCAAGAGCCTGGTGGTCTATGTCGAGCACGCTTCGTGATCGAGCCTCCCGTGGTTGTCCTGAGCAAGGACGAGATCTGCGCGACGGCCCAGTCGATCGAGCGATGCCAGCTACCAAGCGGTATGGTCCCCTGGTTCGAGGGTGGACACTGCGATCCCTGGAACCACGTCGAGTCAGCCATGGCTCTGTCTGCCGCCGGGCGCTCGATTGCCGCCGAGCGAGCCTACGAGTGGTTGCGCGCGACTCAGCTGGGCGACGGTTCCTGGTGCAACTACTACCGGTCGGACGGCTCGATCGAAGATCCGAAGCGTGACACCAACGTCTGTGCCTACATCGCTGCCGGCATCTGGCACCACTACCTTGCCACTGCCGACCTCTCCTTCGTCGAGTCGTACTGGCCCGTCGTCGAGTCGGCGATTGACTTCGTTCTCTCCTGGCAGCGTCCGGGGGGCGAGTTGACCTGGTCGGTCGATGCCGCCGGGCGTCCCGGCGACTTCGCCCTTCTCGCTGGTTCGTCCTCTTGCTACTTGAGTCTGCGTTGCGCGATTGCGTGCGCCGAGCGTGTTGGGCGCGATCGGCCGGACTGGAAGCTCGCGGCCGGACGTCTGGGCTACGCGGTCGCTTCTCGCGAGGCCTGCTTCGAGCCCAAGCGACGCTTTGCCATGGACTGGTACTACCCCGTCTTGTCGGGGGCGCTGTCGCCGTGCAGAGCCGCAGAGCGGATCGAGGGTCGCTGGGATGAGTTCGTCATCGAGGGACGGGGTGTGCGGTGCGTGGCCGACCGCCGTTGGGTGACAGTTGCGGAGACGGCGGAGTGCGCGATGGCATTGAACGCCCTCGGTCGTGTCCGTGCGGCGGCCGACCTGCTCTGCTGGGTCCAGGACCAGCGCTGTCCGGATGGCTCCTATATGACCGGACTCGTCTATCCAGAGCGTGCCAGCTTCCCCACCGATGAGCGGAGCAGCTACAGCGCGGCGGCGATGATCCTGGCGGTCGACGCGCTCAGTGCGAGCGGACCTGCGGCTGCACTGTTCTCCGGCCGGTCGCTGCCTGCCCAGCCCCACTCAGGCCAATCCCGGCACGACGGGCCTCGTGCAGACGAGCCCCACCCGGACAGGCTCAGCTTTATGACCTGAGTCGGCGAACTGTGTGCAAAGAGTGATCGGCGGGGCCCTGTTTAGTCGCCGTAGGCACGAGGTTGGCAGATTGGAGCGTCCGCGGGCCATATCCAGTCACCGTAGGCACGAGGTTGGCAGATTGGAGCGTCCGCGGGCCCTATCCAGTCACCGTAGGCACGAGGTTGGCAGATTGGAGCGTCCGCGGGCCCTGACCACCCCATAGCCATATTGGTGATGGTCTGA
>JAKACA010000282.1 GCA_021796455.1 Actinomycetes bacterium | reverse complement strand
CACATCAGAACCACAAAATCTCGCCCGGCAGGCTGTCCCAAAATCGTCTTACCGTCGCATACGCATGCAGTGGCGTGTGTTTGCATACGGAATGCCGGCGGCGGGTAGGCCTGGTCTTGCCCTGTCTCGGATGCCTGAGGCTGGGCTGCACCGTGGCGCCTCGCATGGCCAGGTGGAGGCGGCACGAGATAGCGAGGGGGAGCGGTGTTCGCTAGGTGAGCGGCAGCGGATCCCTTGAGATCATTGATCTCCTACCCTTGTCCAGCTGTAGTGATGGCGTGGCGTATGGCTATAGGATGGGAGATCGGGACCAGCTCTTCTTGCTCCCGCCGTCCATGGCCGACTGGCTCGAGGAGGACCACCTCGCCTACTTCGTGATCGACGCCGTGAAGCTCATCGACACCTCGGCGTTCCATGACGCCCATCCCGGCGGCCCGGGAAGGCCCGCATACGACCCCGAGATGCTGCTCGGCCTCTTGCTCTACGCGTACGCGACCGGCGTGCGCTCCTCGAGGGCGATCATGGCCGGGTGTCGGAGCGATCTCGCCTACAAGGTGATCGCGGTGAGCCTCGTCCCCGACCACCGGACGATCGCCGCCTTTCGCGCCGAGAACGAGGTGGCGATCACGTCCGTCTTCGTCGAGGTGCTGAAGATCTGTGATGCGGCGGGGCTCGCGTCCCTCGGCCAGATCGCGATCGACGGGACCAAGATCGGCTCGGACGCCGCGCTCGACAAGAACCGGGACGCAGCCTTCATCCGCGCCGAGATCGAGAGGATCCTCGGCGAGGCGGCGACGGCCGACGAGGCCGAGGACGCCTCGCCCCAGCTCTTTGATGCACCCCTTCCCGAGCCGCTTCGTCGTCGCCACAGCCGCCTCGCGCGCTTGCAGGCGGCGCTTTTGGAGGTGGAGGCACAGGAGCAGGCCGCACGGGAGCAGGATGAGGAGAGGGCGGCGCACGCGAGGGAGGAGGCAGCGGCGGGGCGCAAGCTATGTGGCCGCAAGCCGAAGGACCCCAAGGCCGCGCTCGCTCGGGCCGAGGCGGACCTCGAGGCGACGATGGTGCGGGCTGAGAAGGCGCCCGGAGGAGACCACGGCGGCGAGCTCGAGGCTGCGAGGGCGCGCGTCGAGGAGGCGAGAGATGCAGTGGCCTCTGGACCAGCAGCCTCGGAGAGGATCGTCGCCAACATCACCGATGCCGACAGTCGGATCATGAAGACGAAGGACGGCTGGATCCAGGGCTTCAACGTCCAGGCCTCGGTGAACGCGGATCAGGTCGTCGTCGCCTACGCCGCCACCCAGGACCACAACGACGTCAACCAGCTCCTCCCGATGATCGAGGCGACGAGGGCCGCCGCAGACGCGGTCGGCATCACCGGTCCGATCGGGCTCGTGCTCGCCGATGCCGGCTACTTCTCCGAGGAGAACGCTACGGCACAAGGGCCCGACCGCCTCATCGCGACGACGAAGGACTGGAAGCAGCGCCGAGCTGCCCGGGAGCTCGGCGAGACCACCGGCCCCCCGCCGGAGGATGCGACCGCCCTCGAGCAGATGGAGCACCGCCTGCGCACCGCTGAGGGAGCAGCGGCGTACGCGACCCGCTCGCACACCGTCGAGCCGGTCTTCGGGGACACGAAGGAGAACCGTGGCTACCGGCGCTTCATGCGCCGGGGCCTTGCCGCCGCCAACAGCGAGGCTGGCCTCATCTTCTCGGCGCACAACCTCTTGAAGGTCTTCCACCACAACCCGTCGGTCGTCTTCTCCCCGAGCTGACCGGATCCGCCTCTCACCGAGAGTCGGCGAGAGGCCGAGCTGATGGCCGCTCGGTCACCATGGCGACGACGCCGGCGAGCCTTTGACTCCTCCCTTCGTTGCCGCGCGTCAGCGCTCGAGCCGTCAACCCGGCGGCAGCGCCCCTGGCGCCGCGTCTGCGCCTGCATGGTCATGCGAAGCCCGGGGGGATTTGGGGACAGCCTGGTGGGAGGCGTTTTGGGACCATGGGATTCGTTGGACGGCAAGGCGGCCATGGTCACTGGCGCCGGGCGTGGCCTCGGGCGGGAGCACGCGCTGTTGCTCGTGGCGGAGGGGGCCACGGTGATCACGAGCGACCTGGGCGAAAGCTTGGACGGCTCGGGCGTCGCAGACCCACGGCCGGCTCAGCGCGTCGTCTGGGAAGCCGGGCGCACCAGGGTCGAGGCCGCCGTCAAGGGGTACGGCGACCTGCACGTCCTCGTGAGCAACGTGGGCATCGGCCGGGGACGGCACCGGCGGTACCTTGAGGGTATCGGTGAGGAGGACCGGGGCTCCATGATCGGAATCCACCTGCGGGCCATTTCGTGATGTTGCAGCACCCGGTCGGGCACTGGCGGTCTCGCGCCCGGGCCGGCCACGTGGTCCAGGCCTTCGCGGTCAGCACGTCCTCTCCGGCCGGCTTCGTCGAGGTCGCAGGGAGCGGCCGGCCGACCCAGGTGCACTGCTCGGTGGCCAAGGCGGGGATCCTGTCGTTGACGAGCTGCGCGGCCAGCGAGCTCGGTCGATACGGGGTTCGTGTCAACGCCATCGGCCCTGGGGCGCGCACCCGGATGAGCGGGCGGAGCATGCCCGAGCTCGTGGATGCCCCCGGGGTCCCGCCGTCTTGGACAGGCTCGTCCCGGCGAACGTCTCGCCCGTCGTGGCATGGTTGGCGGCGGAGCGCTGCCGGCTCATGAGCCGGGCGCTCAGGGCGTTCGCCAACAAGATCGAGCGCTACGAGAGGGTTGGAGGTCCGTGGGGGCGATCGGCAAGGAGGGCCGTTGGACGCTCGCCGAGCTCGACGAGGAGCTGAGGCTCCTTGTCGAGGATGGGGCGGGCAGGTCCTCGAGCTGACCGCCGGCCGGGGCGCGCGACCAGCCGGGCGCTCGTCATGGGATCACCGGACCGTCAACGTCGGGAGCTCGACCGGTTGCCGGGCCTCCGGGCCCGAAGGTCCGGGGGCATAGCTCAGCCCGTCGCCGGCGTGAAGGAGGCGAGCAGCTGGCGCACCTGCGCCGCCGAGGACGCCGACGCCTCCACCGACCACTCGATGCGACGCCCTTGTCCTCCCGACGGCGAGATGCTGAGGGTTGCGGCGCAGCGGTCCCGTCCCGGGGCAGCCCGAGCGAGGCAGCCGGCAAGCACGGTTGCCGAGTGACCGGCGACGGTCGTCCGCGTCATCCGGAGATCACGGAATGGGATGGTCGGGGCCAATCCGTGGCGAGGGCTGACGAGAACGGCGATCGCCTTGGAGGGTGGGGCCTGGGCGAGCCACACGGCGTTGACGACGAGCTGGGCGTCGTTGCCCGCGCCCGTGAAGGTCCACGCGCGACG
>JAKACA010000281.1 GCA_021796455.1 Actinomycetes bacterium | reverse complement strand
CCGGGACCCTCACGCGCCCTGGAACTGCTTCGCCTTGGCGTGGACGTCGTCGACGCTGCCCACGTTCAAGAACGCCTGCTCTGGGACGTCGTCCAGGTCACCGCCGACGAGCGCCTCGAAGCTGCGCACCGTGTCGTCGATTGACACATAGACGCCCGGCTGGCCGGTGAAGATCTCGGCGACGAACATCGGCTGGGACAAAAAGCGCTGGATCTTGCGCGCCCGCGTGACCGTGAGGCGGTCCTCCTCCGACAGCTCATCGAGACCGAGGATGGCGATGATGTCCTGGAGCTCGCCGTAGCGCTGCAGCACCTGCTTCACGGCTTGCGCGCATCGGTAGTGGCGCTCCCCGACAACCTCGGGCGCCAAGATGTTGCTCGTCGAGGCGAGCGGGTCGACGGCCGGGTAGATGCCAAGCGCAGCGATCTGGCGGCTCAGCTCGGTCGTCGCGTCGAGGTGAGTGAAGGTCGTGAACGGCGCCGGGTCGGTGTAGTCGTCCGCCGGCACGTAGACCGCCTGCATCGAGGTGATCGAGCGGCCCTTGGTCGAGGTGATGCGCTCTTGAAGCGCACCCATCTCGTCCGCGAGCGTCGGCTGGTAACCGACCGCCGAGGGCATGCGGCCGAGCAGCGTCGAGACCTCTGAGCCTGCCTGGACGAACCGGAAGATGTTGTCGATGAACAAGAGCACGTCCTGGTTCTTGACGTCCCGGAAGTACTCGGCCATCGTCAGCGCCGACAGGCCGACACGGAGGCGCACGCCCGGCGGCTCGTCCATCTGGCCATAGACGAGCGCGGTCTTGTCGATGACGCCGGACTCCTGCATCTCGAGCCACAGGTCGGTGCCCTCACGGGTGCGCTCGCCCACGCCGGCGAAGACCGAGACGCCACCGTGCTCTTGGGCCACCCGGCGGATCATCTCCTGGATGAGGACCGTCTTGCCGACACCCGCGCCACCGAACAGGCCGATCTTGCCGCCCTGCACGTACGGCTCGAGCAGGTCGATCACTTTGATGCCCGTCTCGAACATCTGCCGGCGGGGCTCGAGCTCATCGAAAGGTGGCGGGTCGCGATGGATCTCCCACCGGTCGGCCACCTCGCCGATGTCGTCGGTGTCGAGCGGCTCGCCGATCACGTTGAAGACGTGTCCGAGAACCGCATCACCGACAGGCACGGTGATGCCGCGACCGGTGTTCACAACCCGGGCACCGCGGACGAGGCCGTCCGTCGGCTTCAAACAGACACAGCGGACCCGACCCTCGCCGATCTGCTGGGCGACCTCGGCGGTGATGACGATGTGCTCGCCCTCGAGCTCGACCTCGACCTGTAGGGCCGTGTTGATCTCGGGCAGGGCGTGAGGCGGGAACTCAACGTCGATCACAGGACCCGAGATCGCCACGACCCGGCCGTCTTGCAACCCGGTGCCATCCGCCGATCGCCGGCTGGCGTGCTCGCGGCCGACCGAAGAGGAGTGCGCGGCTTCGGCGGCCTTGGCCGCCTCGCTCGCGGCTTCGGCGGCCCGCGACGCCGCCTCGCTCGCAGCCTGGGCTGCCTTCGCGGCGGCATCGCCGTTTCCTGCGTGGGCGTCGTTGCTCATGCGGTGCGCTCCTCTAGGGCATCACCGAGGCCAGATCGACCCCGGTCTGAACTTCCCGAGTGGCGCAAGGCCTCTGCGCCACCCACGATCTCCATGATCTCCGTCGTGATCGACTCCTGGCGGGCACGGTTCATTGCCCGCCGGTACGTCGTCATCAAGTCGTCGGCGTTCTCGGTGGCCGAGGCCATCGCCCGCTGACGGGCGGTGTGCTCGGACGCCGACGCCTCGAGCAGCGCCTGGTACAGGACTGCCTCCGCGTACTGGGGCACGAGCAGCTGCAACAGCTCCTCCGGGCTCGGCTCGAACTCGTAGAGCGCGAGGTGCGAGGCAGCCTCCTCGCCATGGCCATCGGCCCCAGGCGCGCCGTCTCGGTGACTCGTCGTAGTGCCGATCCGGTCCCCCGGTGCATGATCGTCCTCGGTCGGCAGCGGGAGCACCTGGCGCGTCTCGACGCGCTGAGAGCCCGCCGAAATAAAGCGCGTCGAGATCAACTCGACGAGGCCGACCTCGCCGCCGAGAAAGGGCCCGACGATCGACTCGGCGACCTGACGGGCGTCGGCGAAGGTCGGCCGGTCGGTCATCTTCGTGTAGCTCTCGAGCACCTCACGGCCGTTGAAGCTGAAGAACGAGGTGGCCTTGCGGCCGACGGTCACCAGCCGGTAGGTGGTGCCGTCGCGTTCGTGTTCACGGACGTGACGGAGCGCCGTGCGCAAGACGTTGTTGTTGTACCCGCCGGCGAGCCCGCGGTCCGAGACGATCGCCACGAGGAGCGCCTGATCGACCTGCTCGGGTCGGCCCAGGAACCGCTCGGCGCCGACCGCGTCGCCGGCGGTGGCCGCAAGCACCTTCTCGATGCCCTGGACATAAGGGCGCGACCCGACGATCCGGCCCTGGGCGCGGGTCATCTCCGAGGCGGCGATCAACTCCATCGCCCGCGTGATCTTGCGAGTCGCACCGACGCTGCGGATCCGCCGCCGGAGCTCCCGTTCCTCACCGCCCGCCATGGCTCAGCGGTCCTCGCTCCCGGTCGTCGCGAAGCCGGACTTCACTTCGTTGATCGCAGCGATGATCTTGTCCTCGTCCGGCAGGGTCCCCTTGTCGCGGATCTCGGCGAGCAGCTCGGAGCGCTCGGCCCGCAGGTGGGCGCGCAACGCCTCCTCGAAGGCCCGGATGTCGCTCACCGCCACGTCGTCGAGATGACCCCGGGTGCCGGCGTAGATCACGACCACCTGCTCCTCCACCGGCATCGTCTCGTGGAGGCCCTGCTTCAACAGCTCGGTGAGGCGATAGCCGCGATCGAGCTGGGCCTGAGACACCTTGTCGAGCTCGGAGCCGAAGGTGGCGAACGCCTCGAGATCACGGAACTGTGCAAGGTCACTGCGCAGCGTGCCGACCACTGAGCGCATCGCCCGGATCTGGGCGGAGCCGCCGACTCGAGAGACCGAGTTTCCCGCATTGATGGCGGGCCGGATGCCCGAGTTGAACAGGTCCGTCTCGAGGAAGATCTGTCCGTCGGTGATCGAGATCACGTTCGTTGGAATGTAGGCCGAGATGTCACCGGCCCGGGTCTCGACGATCGGCAGCGCCGTGAGGCTGCCACCACCGAGCTCGTCTGAGAGCTTTGCGGCGCGCTCCAGCAGGCGGCTGTGGAGGTAGAAGACATCGCCCGGATAGGCCTCACGTCCCGGGGGGCGGCGCAGGAGCAGCGAGAGCGTGCGGTACGCCTCGGCCTGCTTGGACAGGTCGTCGTA
>JAKACA010000057.1 GCA_021796455.1 Actinomycetes bacterium | reverse complement strand
CTCATGCTTCGGTCACTGCCCAGCTCGAGGCGTGCGTCCACAAGCTCTCCGCGAACCTTCACACGGTCATCGCTTGCCAACCAACCGCCTCGTCGGCGGCTTCCGCGGGATCTTCTCGGTTGGCATGTCCCGATCCTCCATTCCAAGGCGTGGAGCCTCCAAGGAGCCCAGGGTGGTTCACGATTGCCCGCTTCGACTCGTTTCGGACGGTTGAACTGAGCGAGTCGATCGAGTCCGCTGTCGGCCGCACCATCACCGACGTCACAGCCGACAACTCGAATCGCCTGGCCATCGACATCACGCTTGACGACGGCTCGGTGCTGCACCTCGTCCAACCACCAACAGGTCCCGATCCGTCAGGCCGGACCACCATCTGGCGGACGGGCACCACGCACCCCCTAGAAGATCCGTCAGAAGTCGGGCCCGCCAAGCAGAAGGCCCGGTCGCTGGGACCGGGCCTGAACTGCGCTTTCGATGGTGCGGGGGGAGGATTTGAACCTCCGATCTTCGGGTTATGAGCCGCTCTATAGAGACCCCTCGTCGGCAGCTTGGTAGACGCTACGCACCGTAGGAGTGAAGCCGAGACTTCTGGCGAGAGTTCCATCGACGTGCCCGTTCCAGGGGTTTTCAAGGGGCTGAGCTGATGTGGGGTAGTCGGTGCCGACGATGCGGGCGATCTCGTAGACCGAGGTGGGAGCGTCGTCCGTGAGGTTGACGATCCGCCGATCTAGAACTCCGGTGAGGGCGAGTTGCATGGCAGTAGCGATGTCGCGATGGTGGATCAAACTCAACATGGCGGCGGGATGCCACCCCCATGACTCCAAGAGTCCGGGGGCCGATTGCAGATGGCCGTCGCCGTCGCCGTAGACGAAGGCGAACCTCAGGACGCTCCACGTCAGTCCGCTGCGCCGAAGTTCCTGCTCGGCAATGACCTTGCTGGCCGGGTAGGGCCGGTTCGGGTCAGCAGGATCGCCTTCGCGCGCTGGCCACGGCAGACGTTCGTCGTAAACGAGATTGGTACTAGCCATGATCATTCGTGCCTCGCGGGCATGGGTCCGGACCGCTGCGATGAGGTTGTGGGTGCCGTCGACGTTGACTCGCCGTATCAGCTCCGGATCTGGGGTCCGCAGAACGGCTGCTAGGTGGATCACAGCGGAGATTCCCTCCACGGCCTCCGGGAGGGTGGGCGGGTCCAGGAGGTCGCCCTCGACCGACGGGACGCCTTCAGGGAGGGGCCTGCCAGGTCGCACGAGTGCGCGACAGTCGTACCCCGCATCGACGAGGCGTGGAATGAGGCGAGAGCCGACCAATCCGGTGGCACCGGTGATGAGAATGGTCATGGCGTACCTTTCGAAAGGAGGTCATGGAGCTTGCCGGTGGCGGTGCGGAGCACGTGGACGGTGGTTTCCACGTCAGACGCTGCGATGCCATCGAACGCGGTGTCCAGAATCAGGGCTATCGGGTCGGGCAGCTTTCGCCACAACGCGGCACCGGCCGGAGTAAGCCTCAGCACCTTTTGTCGCTGATCGGTGCAGCTCGGCTCCTGTACAAGCAGCCCTTTGCGGACCAAGGCAGCGACCACGCCGGTGAGGGTCGCTCGTTCGACCTGGAGCAGGGCGGCGAGGTCACGCTGCGGTGTCTCGCCCACCGTTGCAAGGTGGTAAAGCACGTACCACTGTGTGGGGCCGAGATCGTGGGGGCGCAGAACGGATTCCATCACCAGCCGTGATGCAAGGTGATACTGCTTCGCCCATGCCCCGGCTGACTCGTGCTGAGGGTCCGTCATTTTGTTAGCCACCTTACAAAATTAGTAAGGTAGCTAACAGCTGTCAAGCCAATGGTTCATGGGGACGTAGTCAGCGTTCGACACCACATCGATTCGCAACTTCGGGGTCTGGGTACTCCTCGGCGCCGTCAAACCCATCTGGGGGTCGCTGTCGAACGTCCCACCCGCCGAAATCCGAAGAGGTCGCATTCATGGGATGGCCCATGAGATGGATCTGCGAGTAGCAGAAGGCCCGGTCCTTCTGACCGGGCCTGACCTGCTATTTCGATGGTGGCGGGGGGTTGCCGCGATCAAGCCACTTGAGGCCTCCGCGACACCAAACCCGCTGGTCAGCCGTCCTGCATAGGGCGCTGCATACGCAGCCGCCTGCTCAATGGTGGCGCGCAGCTGGGAGAGTCCCCAGAAACTCGACGATCACCGCGACCTTCGGGTTGAGCACCCGAAGTTCAGTAACGGTCTCGACGAAAGAGGAACCCTCAGTCGGGCTCCTGGAGGACGACCCTCATGCCAGTCTTCCATTCCAACCACTTGGTGAGGGTCCCTTCCAGCACGTAGTCGCCCACTTCGGTGTGTGGATCGAAGTACGGCTTGCCGTCGATCTGCACCCATTCGAGCGCCTCGTGAGCTTGGGCGTTGATGAGCGCGACGTAGAGAGCCTCGGGGGTGTCTTCGGGAACGCCGCAGGGCGCAACGAAGGTCCCTCGCTCCTCGCTATCGCGCTTCTCACCAGCGCCTGGCTGGGTGCTCGGCGTCGTCTTGCTGATCACATAGACGTAGGGCGTTGGAGGATCGAATCCCGCGAATCGCTGCAGTGGCCCTGTGCTCACGGCGTCATGCCACTGGTCGGACGTCAGCAGCGCGGCGCTCCAGCCGCCGCCCAGCTCAAGCAGTGGCGGCTGCTCCCCGCCATCTGACACGCTCACGGGAGCGGCTCCTCGGAACTCTCCGGGTCATCAGGAGCGACGGCCTCGAGGCTGACCCCTTTGGTTAGGTAGAGGGCAGCCAGCAACACCAAGGCCGCATGTCCAGCGTGGAGTTCGTCCACGAAGCCGTGCAACAGGTCGTTCCGGAAGTTCATACCGGCCGTAGCGGCAAACACCGTTTGGAGGAAGCGAATCCAGTCCTCGTTGCCCCCCGCTCGCTGCAAGACGGGCAAGAGAGCTCCGAGTCCTGCGTACTGGCCGGGCGTCTTGCCTCTCTGGAGCCGGTAGGCGGGTTCGTTAACGGCCAGGACGATGTCCCGGACCAGACGTTCGATCTGCGGGGCGGCGACGTAGCCTGCTGCTTCAACGTCGCCCTGAAAGTAGCGGTTGAACGCCCGGGCCAGCGTCGCCGCGACTGGCGGGGCCACGTGAGCGGCTTCACCCAGGAAGGCGGTTAGATCGTCGGTTGGAATCGGGGCCCACTTGACGCCGATGCGATCGAGGATCTCGGTGACGAAGGAGCCTAGGACCTGGAGTTGGCTGAGCTCGCAGCGGATGAGATGGAGTTCGGCCTTGTCCTCGTCGGTGGCGGCAGTGAAGCGCGGCAATCCGTCGGCGCCGAGCAGGGTTGCCGGCAGCGTTGCTGCAAAAGGCGCGATCCGTACCATTTCCTCGGCGTTGACTCGGTTTCGTTCCAGTCTTCCGGTGGGCGGGGCGTTGGCGACCAGCAAGAGCAACGCTTCACGCCATGACGGCTGATCCAAGAACACCTGCACGTAGGCCTCGGCTTCGATGGCGTCAATCGGAACGGTCACCTTGTGCTCCACCAGGCCTTGATCCTCCAGTTTGGTTTCTTGGAGCTGGACGGTCAGCTGTGCGAGCAAGTCGTTGACGCCGAAGTCGCGGGCCCGAGCAGCCGCCGTGGTTAGGTTCCAGCTGCGGTGGACGGGATTGGATCGCTCGGCCTCCTCCATCCAGGCCTCGACCAGTTCACGTTGCAGCTTCTCGCGTGCTTGATCGTCTGCCGCTCGTCCCATCTGGAAGCGAATAACCCGCTCGGTGAAGAAGATGTCCCGGTTCTCTCCGCGCAGGCGGGTCAACAGCTCGTCGATCTCCGGGGCGTCCAGCCTTTCCTCGATGGCCGCCTCCACCAGCACGATGGCGGGTCCGGGGTCGGGGGGTTCGGCGTTGAGGGCGTTCCGAAGAGCATGGACCGTGGCATCCGCGGCTCGCTGCCCGAGATCGGCCTGGCCGCTGAGCCGGGCAAGAGATCGGGCGCGCCGCAGAGCCTCGCGTTGCCGTAGCGCGCGCACCGCCTGTCGTTGGTCTGAGGTCTGGTCGGGGGCGAGTTCATCGGCAAGTTCGAGGTAAGCCTCCCCAGCGAGTCGGGCGTGATCTCCGACCCGGCCCCATCGCCCCTCGAAGCAGAGGTCGTGGAAGCGGGCCTTGACCAGCGGGGCGGAGGCTATTGCTGAGCCCCTGTCCCAGAGGGCGGCCACCTCATCGGGGACTGCCGAAAGTTCGGGCGGGTACTGGGACCCGTCTTCACAGCCGAAGACCTTCGTGAAGTACGTCTCACCGGGCTTCGAATCACAGGCTTGGCCGTATTGGAAGGCCATGAGAAGGGCTCCCATGGATCCCTGGCGGTCCTCGTCGGCCAGGTCGATCCGGGCGACCAGGCCGTAAGTGTCCTTGACGCCGACGGCGGCGGCGTCCAGACGATCGACCAGCTCCTTCAGCTCCTCGTCAGAGGGCGCCGACGGATCAGAAGACTGGGTTGGCTCAGGCGGCACTGCGGCCAAGCGCCACCACTCCCGCGGCGAAGAGGCTGGCGCCGATGACCGAGAGCGCCACCTTTCCGGCTACCTCCTGGCCAGCCTGCTGCTGGAGGCGGGCTGCCCGCTTCAGGCCGTCGACTGCAAGGTCGTACTCAGGCCTGTAGATGGGCGGGATGACCATGCCCACCGCGGTCTCGATGACCTCGCCGTCGGTGGTGCCGAGCCAGGTCCCGAGCTGGAGTGACCGGAACTCAGCATCGGCTACCAGGTCCTTGGCGAGCTGGTCGACACTCGGCAGCGGTTGCTGCCAGGCCGTCCTCCCCCACGGGTGCCCGTAGACGTTCGGAATGAACGTGATGCGCCGACGGAGGAAGTCGGCGATCTGGTCGCACTTTGCCAGTTGCGCTTGGTTCATTTCAGGTCGCTCCCTTTCGGAACAGCTCTTCCAGGGCGACACCCAAAGTGGCGCCCAAGGCAATCGCGAGCAGGACCTTCGGCTCACTCAAGCCCTTCTCGATGTTGACGACGGTCTGTCGGCTGACCCCCAGTTCGCGAGCAAGAGCTTCCTGGGACAAACCGGCCCTCTGCCGGTACTCCCGGACGTTCGACTGATAGGGAGGCACCCCCTGAGTATGCCTTCGACGAGGTACTGGTGTCCAGAACACTTTACAAAGCTAACTTGACACTTCTGCGGTGACTCCGACAGTCGAGGGCTGCTGCGAATCGAGACTTCGGTCCGCACGTACTGCATGCATCTGCGTGGTCCCCGGTGGTTGCAGATGTCGCGGATCGTTGCCGACTGCTAAGGCGGTCAGGCATGGCCGTGGTCCATCCGGTAAACGAGATCGTCGAGTCTCCGTCGGGCCCTTACCCACCTCGGCACTGACGCAGCCCGTGCCCGTGCCGACTCGGCTGCCGCGTGAGCTCCGGTGAGGTCCTGACGTTGGTCGCCCTCGGGCTCTGCGACCTCGTACATGCAGCCGGCTCTGCTGGTGTGGTTGAGGTGGTCGAGGCTGTGGGTGCTGAGCACGTACTGGAGCGGACCGGGATCGCCGATTCCACCTGGGGCGACGCTGAAACTCACGTACTGCGCGAGCAGCGCCGCGGTGACGCTGATCGACAGGGGTGCGACGTTCTGGCCCGAGGGGTTCTGGTTGGGGATCCCGGCGATGTAGGCGGGGTCATCGAGGAGGCCTTGTGCGTCGAGGGCCACTTGCCCCATGTCGAGTTGTCGGGTGCAAACCATGCACGGTCGGCCGGGACGAACAACATGTGACCGCCAGGTCGCGTTGCGCATGGTGCCGTCGGGGTGGGTGTCGATGGCGATACCACCGTCGATGACGGGGACGAGGTCGGTGTAGGCCAGGCTGTTGAGGACGGCGCGGGGCCAGGGGCGGTCGACGCAGCAGAAGATGAGGTCGTGATCGAGGGCTTCGAGAAGGCCGTCGGGCTCGCAGATGCTCAAGTCCGAGACGCGGATCTGGGTCCGGTCGGCGGTGGCATTGCGGTGTGCCTCGCGGCGGGCCACGTGGACCTTGGTTCGGCGCAGGCTGACGTCGCGGCGGGTGGCGCCGACCAGCCGGTCGAGGTTGCGATGTTCGACGAGGTCGAAGTCCATGATAGTGATGTTGACCAGCCCGGACGCGGCGAGGCGGAGGGCGACCTCGAGTCCGACCGAGCCTGCGCCGATCACCAAGATGCGGCGTCGTGCCAGGTCGGCTTGGACGGCCGCTCCCCAGGCGCTGACCGTGCGTGTCTGTCGGTGGTTCGCCGGAGGCGCAGGGGTAATGCGGTCGTTCCAGGTGACGATGAGCCGGTCGCCGATGACGCGTACGTTGGCGCACTCCGTGGGCGCCACGTTCCGGCCCACGCCGTGGTCCCAGTGACGGGCGGACCATGACCTGTCGCCTCCGCCCAGGGTCATGCCGACCAGCGGAAGTCCGGTCATCTCTCGCACGAGGTTGGCGTAGGAGGCTTCGGTGTCGCGGTCGGGTCCGCTCATCGCCTGCCACCCTCGCCCGCCGGGATGGCTGTGGAGCAGTACGAGTCCGCTCTTCTCGGCGCTCGCCATCTCGGCGCCCCGCATGATGTACTCGCCGGTGACGGTGACGTTGCCGTGCACCACACGCTCGCCTTCTTGGGGCGGGAGCGGCCGGTGGACGAGCGCGGTGGTGCGACGCTTCCCGGTGGAGGGTCGGTACAACGCCAGGCACAGGTCTTCCTGGCCGTCATCGCGGACCAAGAGGTCGCAGAGAGCGTCCTGGGTCTCTCCGGTCATGGCGACCGACGTGGCCTGGGTCACGATCGGGCCTCCCCCAGCACTCCGCGGACGTGACCAGCCCACGCCACCCCGGGATCGTCGACGCCCCAGCCGGCGATCTGACGGCTGTGCATCGTCCAGCCGGGTCGAGTGGAGGGCCGGCTGTTCGTTCGGGCAAGGGTCACGTCGCCGGGGAGATGGATCCAGTGGGGCGGCACCTGCGGCCACCGGCCGAGTTCGTCGACGCCGACGGCGGTGTCGACGACGGTCCCGGCACGCGCTCCGTCGATCGGCTCCAGGTCGTAGATGACCAAGCCGGCCTCCACTCGCGGGTGGAGGCCGAGCCTGGTCATGTGCTCGACGAACGCCTCGTGGCCGACCATCAGGCCACGTCGGCGGCGCAGCGGATCGACACGAACCGGGCGTTCGGCCGGATGGTGACGATCTCGTCGTCGGTGAACCGCTTGGTCTTGCCGCCGGGCTCGAGTTCGCCCAGGTCGTAGCGGGCGGGGTCGAGGCCAACCAGCCTTAACAGTGCCAACGCAGACTGCCGCCGGTCCTTGGTGGTGAACAGCTGCCCGTCGATGGTGAAGTGGATCTCGTGATTCATCGGGGTGACATTGGTCTGGTCGCTCATGGCTCTCCTTCAAGGTGTGAAGCTGTCGTCAATGAGAACCGTCGCGAGCCCTGACGAGAAATAAAGTTCCCAGAGCACTTTCTCTGAGGGCTCGGGTCGCGACAGGTGATCCAGGATGAGCAACCCGCCCACGCCGAGGCCCGCCGCAAGGCATCCTTTGGAGACGGACTCGGCGCGCCTAGAGAGCATCGTCGACGTCATGTGGGCGCAGATCCACAAGGTGCTGCATCGTCCGCCGCCGAGGAGGCGGCGATCAGGCGGCTCCGACGTCGCCGGACGCATCGGCGAGGCCTCCACTGACCGAGTGAGCGGGAACGGCGTGAGTGCAGACGACGTCCTCGCTGAGGCTCTTGCCGATCTGCTCCAGAAGTCGGAGGCGGATGTGGACACCTCCTGGGAGGCGCTGGCTGTAGGTATCGCGCGCAACAAGGCGAAGGGAGCCCTCCGCGAGTCCGAAGCATGGCTGCACGAGACGGAGAACCGTCCCCGGCTCACTGTCGTATCAGCCGACTCGCCAGGCCGGCCCGATCCCGGCGGCGGTGCCGCCGAACCGCTTCTCCAGGTCCTTGAGGATCCGGTCGACCTCGACGATGAGTTCACGAAGACGAGCCAGCAGCTGGAGCTGATTCGACTGGCCCAAGACATCCTCGATGAGCGCGACCGGACGATTTTTCTCGGCCTGCACTACGAGACCCGCACTCGCCAGTCCTTGGCCACCCAATTCGATCTCACCACTCCTGGAGTGAGGCACGTCTATCGCATCGTCGCCAAGCGGCTGTACGAGCACCCTCGATTCCAAAGGTATGCAGAAGGAGGCGCACCATGACAGAACTACAGGACCCGGTCGATGAACTCCTCGACGCATACTTCGACTATCTCGAAGGCGTCGGCGAGGAACCATCCCTCGATCACTTGACCAGCGAGCAGCGGGCGGAAGCCGAACAGCTCATCTCGTCGCTCAAAGCCGCCCAGGGGATGGACCCCGAAGCCTCACGTCCGTCACTCGCCGCCTTGATGGCGCAGGCTAGCGCCAGACGGGACGCGATCTCGGTGGAATCGTTGGGTGCGAATATCGAGACCGCGTTGCGACGGAGCGCTGATCCGCGGGCACGCGTCGCGGGCGACGTTGCTGCGCAGGCCGCCGGGCTCGCCTCGGCACTGGTCATTTACGCACGGGGGCTACGCATCAGGGTTCTCGTCGTCGACGAAGGTGCCGACATCGACACCGCCTACGCGGCCAGCGTCCCCTCCATCGCCGCGGTGTTCGGCGCCTTCCCTGACAGCAACGCCGTGCTCGTAACGAACCTCGATCCGATTCCACTCGGGGCGATTGTCGACCGAGATGACGTCGTCACGGCCATCGAAACGCCGTCCGGTCGCGCCCGACCCCCGCGTATCAGCCGGCCCGTGCTGCACTCACCAGACGCCTGCGCGCACTACGTAACCGAAACGATGCCAGCCTTCGAGCCGTTCGAGCATCTGGCGTCTCAGCGCGCAGCTATGTCGTCGGCCGACGTCGTCGACGTCGACCACATAGCCGCCGGCGCGGTTGAGGAGATCGCTGCCTCGGGGGCCCGAGCACGTCTCGCAGCCAAGAAGGATTCGTGGGCATCGCTGGGGCGCCCGGAGGCGACCCTACTCGCTACTGCTTTGCGCCGCGCTCTGGCTGGCGAGTTCGATGAAACCTCGTTTCGACAGCAAGTCGAAGAGCTAGTCGACGTGGCATGATCGGTCACCTCAGCCTCCGCCATTGGCGCTCGTACGACACCTTGGATCTCGACCTTGGCTCCGGGACCACTTTCGTCGTCGCTCCTAACGGCGTAGGGAAGACTTCACTCGTCCTCGGATTGGCCTGGGCGCTGTACGGCGAGCACGCCAAAATCGACCCGCGATCATGCATTAGGGCGGGTGCCGACGCCGCCGAGGTCGAGATCACGCTCACGCTGCCCGACGAGCGCGAACTGAAGGTCGCTCGCAAGGTCGGCCGGAGGGGGCGGCCGACGGTGAAGGGCTGGCTTGACGACGTCGAGATCGAATCCTCGGCTGTTGACCAAGCGCTTGAAGAAGCATTTGAGGTGAAGCTGGACGTCGCCGCCAACCTTTCAATGATGCTTGGCGGCGGTCAGCTGGCGTCGGAACAACCGCTCGACCTGAAGTCCCACCTTTACACCGCGTTCGGAGTTAGCCCGCTTCTACGCGCAGCTGAGTCAGCCGAGGCTCTTGCGAAGGGAGCGGAAAAGCAGCGGGCAGCGGTCCGTGCTAGCGATCAGAGGAGACTTGCTGATCGCAGCGATATCGAGTCGCGAGTCGGCAGACTGCAAAGCGAACTGCTTGAGCTCGAAGGACAGCGCGAGCGCCTTCAAGGAGCAGTGCGGGAGGCTGACCGGGATCGCACGAGTGCAAGGCAAATCGAGGTCTACCAGGAAGAACTCCGCCGCTACGAGAGCACCATAACGGCGATCATGTCTCGTGCCGCAGAGTATGTAGGTGCTGAGCTGGGGGTAGAAACCGTCTCGGTCAGGCTGCAAGCCGAGCGCGAGCAGGCCGAACGCGAAGCTGACCTCGCCGCCGAAGCGTACGCATCTGATCGCGGTTCGATCGCCGCGGCCACCGAGGCGATTGAGGCGCTAACTGGCGTGGATGCGTACTGCCCTACCTGCCTTCGACCGATCGGCGCATCGGAAGTGTCGGCTGCTACGGCCGAGCATGAGCACCGTTTGCACGTAGCGACGGAGGCCAGCGGCCTTCACGCTCGCGAACAGTCGGAACGTCGAACCCGGGGGCGGGCACTCGCCGAGTTGCTCACTCAGCTCGACTCTCTCCGGAGGCCCGCTTCACCGGACACAACGATCGACATCGCTACCGCGGAGGTCCAACACGCAGCCGCCCTTCAGGCACTGGAGGCTCACAGCGAGAAGATCGGCGGGGTGCAGTCCCAGCTTCGCCAGCTGACGGGTCAGCTGGCAGAAGACGACCGGATCGCGGAGAGCGACCGAGCCCTGTACCGGGCCTACCGGCGGGAGGCCATTACGAGTGCTGCAGCGGCGACCTTCCGGCGGGCAGCGACCGAGCTGACCGAAAGCCTGATCGAGCCGGTTGCCACGGAGATCACGTGGCGGTGGAAGCGCCTGTTCCCTAGCGGTGGGCTCACGCTTCGCTCCGATGGGACCATCGTTCGGGAAGAGCAGGGCGAGGAACTCGGATGGAGCACGCTCAGCGACGGGGAACGAATCTGGGCGCGGATCATCACGCACCTTCTCGTCATCGCCGCATCCACTCGCCTCCCCTTCGTCTGGTTCGACGAGCCGCTCGAACACCTCGACCCGCAGCTACGTCATGCCGTAGCTGCCACGCTGGCCACGGCCACTGGCGCCGAGGGCGGATGTCCCGGGCAGCTCGTCGTTACGACGTATGAGCATGCGATCGCCCGTCAGTTGGCTGACGACACCCCAAACGCCACGCTTATCAATGTGCGGTCGGGACGACACGAAGCGCCGCGGGACCATCCGGCCACTTCCGACACGGCGGCTTCTGCGCCCAGGCCTACACAGCCGGCCCACAGAGCGTCGTAGGGCCTTGGTTGCCCCTCCATGACGTCACGTCGTCTCTGCACCGGTAGTGATCGTGTTCTCTTCCGAGGATGGCAGCACGATTTCCTCGGACCAGTCGGCCCATGCGTAGGACCACTCCTTTCGCACCTTGATCCGATCGGCCCAGGGAAACGCGCTCGCCACGGCGCCCTGCACCGCTCCGGTGATCCGATCGGCCGCCTGCTCCACCCGTCTGAACTGGACGTTTCTGCGAAGGCCCTTCGGAATGTGAATCTCGAAGGTGAGACGCAGGACGCGTGGGCTCTCGATGCCGGGCGACGTGTCTGATGTGTCCGTCAAGGTCCCTCCGCTTTCGTGACATGGCGACTTCTCGGCGACAATTCTATCTCTCGCCGAGAGACGCGTTCCTGCTGAGACGGATCACCAGCATCGACGACGCTCGGCCCACACCCGGCAGCGGTGGTCAGGCGCCGGCCACCGCGGAGAAGCTCCTGGTCACGGGCTTGCAACGCCTCAACTCCATGCTGTCCCAGACCGATCTCGGTAGAGCGTCACAGGCGTGCAGCAGACTTGAGGCGGTGAGAGCTCATTCGGCCGCCCGCCAGTCGGCTGCCTTCCCTGGACGAGACGTCGTGTAGGCCGTGGGCACCATCGGCAGCGGAGCGAGCCTGAGTGTGCTTGACCAGCGCCTCGAAGCCCACTTTGCCGCGCTCCGAAGCGAGCGCGACGAGGAGGCCGGCAGCGAGCTTCCGGTCTTCGCCCTTGAGCATGGCCTCTCCGAGCTAGAGCTCAGCCTGCTTTCCACCGCCGTGCAAGAAGCCGTCAAGCGCCACCACCTGCCGATCAGCGTCTCGCTCCCTTTCGTCGTCTACGCGGCCGAGGTGGGCTACGACTACTCCGGCGACGAGTACTGGCAGACCTTTAGTCAGCGAACGCCGGGCTGGTCGGAGATCGAGGATCGCGATTTCATTCGCCAGGGCTTCCAGCGCTTCGCCAGTCGCTTCAGGGGTGCCATCCCTGTCGGTCCGTGGGCGCAGCAGTTTTCGATCATCTGCTGGCCCATAACTCACGCGGTCCTGCCCACCGACCTCCAACAGCAGCTTGTCCGGCTGATCTTCGAGTATCGAACCGGGCTGACCGGGGACTTGTTGGCCGATCCCTCAGCCCTGGGCCGGCGCCTCGCCGCTCGGACGAGTCACTATTCGTCGCGATTTCGCTACTTCGCTCAGAACACCACGCTCCTGGGACAGGTCGCATCTGCGCTTCTCTCACCGGAGAACGAGCCCTCTCCCTACCTGCTGGACTCGACCCTCCAGCGCATCGTGAGTTCGCTCTCGGCACACCATCAGGCTCGCGAGTGGCTACGAGACGCGAAGACCACGGCGAACCGGGTCCGCACGAGCGGCTTCCGCCGAACGTCGCCGGCCAATGCTTCCGCCAGCGTTGGGCAGTCCATCGAGCAACTGCCGCGGCCGGCGGATCCCGGGGTGCTGGTACAGCTTTCGGAGCAGGGATGGGCCGCGTATCTTCAGTTGCCCGATCTGTCGGCGCTCGCGGAGCAGCTACCCGATCTTCATGAGCAACTCCGTCACACCCGTGTCCGGCTAGCGGGCCGAGCAAGCCCGCTCGCGCGGGGTCGCCTTCTGGTCGGCGACCAGCGGGTTCCGCTCGACGAGTGGCCTGACCATCGGACTCCGCTGTTGCAGTTGGACGGGGACTCGATGGGGCCGGCGAATCGGCTGCTCGCCGATCAGTGTGTACTGAGCCCCGGACCAGCATGGCTCTTCAAGGTGCGCGAGCCGGGTCTGGCGACCGAGGTCCGCGGCAAGGTGGTCCGACCGGGCTTCGCTTACGTCCTCCTTGTGCGGGCGAACCTCCCGACCGAGGGCAGGCCGTCGTGGGTCACTCCCGCACCGTGCGGCACGGCGGGGGTCAGCGCGTTCGTCGTACAGGCTCCGGCGACCCTCGACGACCAGGAGGGCGCGGCACTTGCCTCTCTCGGTATTGGGGTGTTGGCCGACGTCTCCGTGCGACCGGTGGGCGTTATCCCCGCCGAGTGGGACGGAGAGGGCGGCGTCACTTCGCTCATGGGTGACGACGTTGTCATCGCGATCGCATCGGGCCGCTCCGTAATGAGGTGCATCGTTCGACTCGACAGTGAACCGCACCTCCTCGACTGGCCGTCTGGTCAGCCTGAGCTCCTCCTCGGGTTGACCGACCTCGGCGCGGGTGTCCATACGGTTGATGTCGCGCTGCTCTCCGACGAAGCAGACGGTGCGGTGGCTGAAGGATCGCTGTCGATCGCCGTGCGAGCCGCACCATCCCCGTCGTCGGGTGGGACCCCACGGGCGGGCCTCATGCTGCTCGCCGACCCACCTGCGCCGGCCATGGGAGATGTCTGGGAGGGCCGCGCCCCGATCGAGTTGCTCGGACCAGTTGGCGCTGAAGTCACGCTGACCGCGACCTTGGAGGGGATCCGAGGCACCGTCCTTGCCAAGGACCAGGTCAGACTTCAAACGCCTGTGGACCCCGTGGCGTGGTCAGCAGCGCCGGCACGCCAGCTACGCGCGTCGAAGGTCCTTCAAGACCACTACGACGAGGCGGACGTCCTCACCCTTACGGCCAGCAGCTCACAGCTCGGATCCGTAGAACTGCGATGCGAGCGGGAGTTCTCACCATTGCGTTGGGTGGTCCGCCACGACCGGACCGGCCCGTACGCGCGCCTCGTGGACAACACCGAGGGGAACTCGGCCGAGGTGACCCGCTTCGCATTTGCCTCGCCCGCGACCCCTGAACCGGTCGATCCCGGTGGCACTGCGTTGACGATGCTTCGCTGGCCGGCCGGTGGCCTGCTGCGCGCCAGGGCCAACGACTGTCAATCGCTGGTCATCATGCCGCCCCACGTCCACGGCGATCTGGACGAGCTTCGAGAAGCCCTCGCTACACCAGAGGTGCCCATAGGACCGCGGACCGCTGCGGAAATGCTGTCGCTGATGGACCTGTGCACGCAGTGGGCGACGGCCTCCCTGCCCGGCGATCCGTTCGCGGAGTACGAGCGACGATCGGTGCTGCGGGCGCTGACTGCTGCCCTGGTCTCGGTAGCTGCCGGGTCTCGCTGGTCGCACCTTGAGCAGCGTGGCAGGCGCAGCGATAGCTACGTGTTTCAAGACCTGCGAGATGGGGTCGGCATGGAGGACTACCAACGCGGCATTGCCGACGCCATCAGCCGGCGGCTTGCAGGCTGGCACGCTCTCGACCCGGAGAAGCGCGCGCACGAGTTCGGCTCGGTACTGGCGACGTTCTCTTATCGCACCCATGTACGCGATGGCGCCGCCCGGGTCGCCGAGTTCCTGTTACGGGCAGCCAGCGACCCGTCCTCCCTGGAAAGCTGGCCCGCTGACGACAAGGCCTCCTTGGTCGAGCAAGTCCTCGTGTCTCCCATGCTCATCCGTGCTGCCAGGTTCGTCGTGCTTGGCATCCATCTCGACTCCGATGACGACTCCGGCTCGACCTACCGGGGGTGGTCATGGGTGTAGCTGTGCTGTCAGCCGAAGAGGTGGCCGAGAGGGCCCTCGGGTCGTTGGGCCTCGATGACGTCGGAGTCGATCTGTTTTCACCCGAAGCCCTCGCGGCGGCGGTCCGCCGGGCCGCCTCGTTCAGCTGTCCGGCCACGCCGTCGACGCTCATCCGCACCGTTGGAGACGCCCTTCGCGGCCTCCCGGGCTACGACGACGGGGTCCGGTCGCAGCTTGACCTCGTGGTCGATGCGCTGGTGGGGGCGGGTGATCTCCTCGAACTCCCCGCCGGAGATCCCGACGGCCCCAAGCGACAGATCTATCTGGGCTACCCGGCGTTCGTGCGTCGACACTCGGGCGCCTGCATCGTGATTGGAGTCCGACCTGACGGGGCGCCACTGGCGACCGGCGAACTGGCGCAACGGATCGACTTTGACGGTCACCTCCGAGTTGTGCGGCCAGGCCCCGACCTCGACCAGCTCATGATGGTGAATGACATCGCCGAGCGGAGCGTGTCGCAGTGGCTCCAGACGCCTCGATCAAGATCGGCCGTCCAACTACTGGCGGAGTACGCGGCGCGCCTTGACGCGGCCGGGCCCTCCGGAGACATCGACGGGGCACGAATCCTCGATCCGGCGGCCCCCGTCCACTACTACCGGGGTCGCTGGCGGGCTCCCAAGTCCGGCGACTCCGGCATGTTCGTGGCACGCCGCCCGCAGGCCTACGGAGCCGATCTGTGGTGTGTCGCCCGGCTCGACGACGGTCAGTTCATCCGGCTGGTCGACCTCCCGCTCTTCGGGTCCCTTCTTTCCGCAGCCGATGAAGCCTGGGAACTCCAAGCCGCAATCGATGCCGACCGAGGGCACGGACAGTTGGTCAAAGTACGTGCCACCGCCGACATCGGCTCCAGGGCGATCGACTTCTTCTCGCCGCTGCCGAGTTGGGCCCAGCGACGCCTCGATCTGTTCGGCACTCCGCTCCTGTCGGGGCGGGGAGCCTTGTTCACGTACAGCCTGTCCGCCGACGAGGTCTCCGAAGAACTCGACTTCCTTGCAGACCGTCTGTGGATGTCCACCGAAACTGAACCCGAGAGGACCGGACCCTAGTTTGGCCACTAGAACCATCGCCGAGACGATCACCGATATACGACTGGCTCTCCAGGAGTACATCGAGGCCACCTACCACGTCGGCAACTCCAACCTCGTGGCCCAGCGCCACGACCTGTTGGAGCAGGAAGGCGTCCTGTTCCGCGCCCCTTTCATCGAGAGCACCCCCCGCTACACCGTGGGCCGCCCCTTCGCCGACCTCGACATTCCTGACGTCGCGAAGGCGCTGCTCGGCTCGCTGGCCCACCCCGGCCACGGACAGCAGGCACTGCTGCATGATCCACCCTACGAGCACCAGGCGATCGCCCTCGAAGCCACCTTGCGAGACGGGATGAGCCTGGTTGTCACGACCGGCACCGGCTCGGGAAAGACCGAGACGTTCCTCCTCCCGATCCTCGCCAAGCTAGCGGTTGAGGCTGAAGGGACGCCCGCTGCGTTCGCATCGCCTGCCGTCAGGGCCCTGCTCCTCTATCCGATGAACGCCCTCGTCAATGACCAACTCGGTCGGCTGCGGCTTCTCTTCGGCGACCCTCGGGTCAGCGCTCGGTTCATGGCATGGGCCGGTCGACCGGCCCGTTTTGCTCGCTACACGAGTCGGACTCTCTATCCCGGCGTCCGCAAGGTGAAGAAGGACACTGTTCGGCTGAAGTCGATCGAGAACTTCTATATCGCGCTCCTCGAGGCGGCGAATGATCCGACGTCGCCGGAGCACGAGCAGTCCGCCGCACTCGTCGCGAACCTGCAAAGCCGGGGGAAGTGGCCGAGCAAGCCTGATCTTCAGGCGTGGTTCGGCAAGAGCGGCACCCATTGGAAGAACCGGTCCGGCGAGTTTGTCCGGGCCGTCCTGCGACCGGACGACGCTGAACTGTTCACCCGTCACGAAGTACTGGCCGATCCTCCGGACGTCTTGGTCACCAACTACTCGATGCTCGAATACATGTTGATGCGCCCACTGGAACGGCCGGTGTTCGACGCCACGCGAACGTGGTTGGCCGACAACCCCGAGGAGCGATTGTTGCTTGTGGTCGACGAAGCGCACTTGTACCGCGGCGCCGCTGGCGCCGAGGTCGGTTTGCTGCTTCGAAGGCTGCGGTCACGTCTGGGCATCCCGGCTGACCGGCTACAGGTGATCTGCACGAGCGCCAGCTTCAAGGACTTGGATTACGCCCGAGACTTCGCCGCTCAGCTCTCCGGGAAGACGTCGTCAGCTTTCCAGACCATCGGCGGCCGACTCGCCGAACGTGCCGGTTCTGGCGTTGGGAGCGGGGCCGACACCCGCGCCCTAGCCGCGGTGCCGCTCAACCAGTTCTACGACGCCACCGACGAAGCGGCACGTCTCGCCGCGGTGCGAGCCTTCCTCGACTACCGGGGAGTGACTCCCACCGACGGCGAATGCGGGCCGGCCCTCTACCAAGCGCTCCAGGACTTCCCGCCGATGAACCTCCTGGTCAACACCACCATGCGAGAAGCCGCGCCGCTCGAAGAACTGGGGCGAGTGCTCTTCCCCATCGACGACACCGCTCTCGCCGATCGAGCCGTGACCACCCTCATCGCCCTCGGAAGCGCCGCGCAGCGAGCACCCGGCGAACCCGGCCTTCTTCCGTGTCGCATCCACGCCTTCTTCCGGGGCCTGCCCGGACTCTGGGCCTGCCTGGACCCGAGCTGTTCGGGGGAATCCGCGACATCCGGCAGCCCGATCGGATCGCTCTACGCGCAGCCGCGGATCAGCTGCACCTGCGGGGCTCGGGTGTTCGAGCTGTTCACCTGCCGGAACTGTGGTGCCGCCTACGCCCGCGCCTACACCGACAATGTCCAGGAGCCAGGCTTTCTCTGGAACGAGCCCGGCAGCGGGTTCTTGTCCGTCACCGGGCAGGTCCTAGAGCTTTTCCCGATCGACCTTCTCCTCGAAGAGCCGACCATCAGCGCTGAGCCTGCCGACCTGGATCTCATCACCGGACGACTCAACCCGGCCACTCTCGGCGAACGGACTCGGCAGGTGTACCTCCGTCTCGACCGCACCCCAGAGCACAACGACGAGGAAGGCGACGATCACCTCGACACGGTGGGCGAGTTCAAACCGTGCGGAGTCTGCAACACGAAGGCCGCCTACGGTCGCACCTCGGTCCAAGACCATCAGACGAAGGGTGACCAGCCCTTCCAGGCGCTCGTCACCCGACAG
>JAKACA010000056.1 GCA_021796455.1 Actinomycetes bacterium | reverse complement strand
AACTCGGCGACGGGTGCCGCGCCGGAGAACTTCTGCCCGGTGATGAGCTCGTCGCCGGTGGCCACCGCGTTGCGCAGTCGGAGCTCCACAGGATCCATTCCGAGCGCGCCGGCAAGCTTGTCCATCTGGGCCTCGTACGCGAAGCAGACCTGCACGGCTCCAAAGCCACGCATCGCTCCGCACGGCGGGTTGTTGGTCCTGACGGCCGTGGCATCCACAACGGCGTTGGGAACCTTGTACGGTCCCGCCGCGAAGCTCGCGGCGTTCTGCAGCACTGCGGTGGACGACGAGAGGTACGCTCCGCCGTCAAGCAGTATGCGCGCCTCCACCTTCACGAGGTTGCCCGCCGCGTCGGCGCTGTGCCGGTACCACATCTTGGCTGGGTGGCGGTGCACGTGACCGAAAAACGACTCCTCGCGCGAGAAGACCATCTTGACCGGGCGAGCGATGCGCAGTGCCAGCAGGCATATGGGGATCTGCATGCTCAGGTCCTCGCGGGCGCCGAAGGCGCCTCCGACGCCTGCGAGGTGCAGCCGGACCTGTTCGACCGGGAGATCCAGGCTGGCAGCGATCTGGTCGCGATCGACATGCAGCCACTGTGTAGCGACGTACAGGTCGATGCCGCCGTCCCCGGCGGGAACAGCCAGGCCTGCCTCGGTCCCCATGAAGGCCTGGTCCTGCATGCCGACCTCGTAATGGCCCTCTACGACGACCGAGCCCCTCGCACTCGGTTCGCCGCGCCTCACTGCCTGGTGGACGAAGACGTTGCCGTCGGGGTGGATCGGCGGAGCCTCTGCCGCCAGCTCCGAGTCGACGAGCGGCTCAGTGACCTCGAAGTCGACCACCACCGCCGCCGCGGCCCTGCGGGCCGTCTCGGGATGATCGGCGACTACCGCGGCTACGGGCTCTCCCACATAGCGCACGACATCGGAGGCGAACACGGGCTGGTCGGCCTTCTCGAGGCCGTAGGTCTTCCGTCCTGGAACGTCGTCAGCGGTGATCACGGCAAAGACGCCCGCCATCGACAGGGCCGGCGAGACGTCGACGGATCTGATCTTTGCCGAGGCATGCGGGGAGCGAACGAGGTGCCCCCATGCCATGTGCTCGTCGTGAAGATCGGAGGAGAAGGCGAAGCGCCCGAGCACTTTGTCTCTCCCGTCGGGCCTCGGCGCGCTCTCGCCGAGTCTCAGGGCAGGGTTCGTCTTGACGGGCGCGGTTGTCGTCATGGACGGCGCGCGATCTCCACTGCACGAACGGCCGCGAGGATGCGACCATACCCGGTGCAGCGGCAAAGGTTCCCCGAGATGGCCTCTCGCACCTCGAGGTCAGTCGGAGTGGGATTGTGCTCGAAGAGGTCGTGCACGCTTACTATGAGCCCGGGTGTGCAGAACCCACACTGGACTGCCCCCTCTTTGACGAACGCCTCCTGGATGTCGGAGAGCTCACCGCCGCCGGGTGAAAGGCCCTCCACGGTGACGATGTCGCTGTCGATCGCACCTGCGGCAAGAACCATGCACGCGCACTCGAGCCGCCCATCGAGGAGAACCGAGCACGAACCGCACTCTCCCTGCTCGCAGGCGTTCTTCGACCCCCACAAGCCGAGCCGCTCCCTCAGCACGTACAGCAGGCTCTCGCCGAACCAGGCGTCCGTGACCTCCCTGACCTCTCCGTTGACAGAAAGCTCATAGCTGATCAGCTCACCGGGCTCGCTCAGCTCTCCCATGGCACCTCCTCGGCGCGATCTCCGGCCCTCTTTGCAAGCACGCGCTCCAGCGCACGCCTCGCGCACACCCCTGCGGCGTGGCAGCGGTACCGCGCTGTCGAGCGGTGGTCGTCGATCGGTCGGGCCGCTTCACGAACGAGCGCCGAGAACTGCTCCAGATCGCGCTCGCCGCCCCGCAGCCGTCGCTCGTCCCAGTCGATCGCCGTAGCCGCGAACTCCTCTGCGGCACTGGCTCTCAAGATCACGGGTCCGACTGACCCGAGCGCGCATCTCACCGATCGCCCGACCCAATCGACCACGAGAGCGGCATTGGCAACGGCGATGACCATCGCGTTGCGCGTTCCGACCTTCAAGAACTCCTGCGACCCGAGACCGGCCGGCAGCCTGATCTCGACGATCACCTCCCCTTCCTGCAGACAGCTGCGCTTCGGGCCAACGATGAGCTGCGCGACGGAAAGCTCGCGACGACCGCCGCTTCGTCCTATCACGACCTTCGCGTCAAGTGCCGACAGGACCGGCAATGTGTCGCCCGCGGGCGAAGCGGTCCCGAGATTGCCCCCGAGCGTGCCCGCGTTGCGTATCTGGGGTGAGCCGACTGTCCGGGCCGCCTGGGAGAGGCCCGGCAGCAGGACGCTCAACTCGGGGCGCATCAGCTCGGCGTAGGAGAGTCCCGCACCGAGGACCACGTCGCCACCTTCGCGTCGCCAGCCCTTGAGCTCCCGCACGCCTCTCAGCGACACTATGGCCCGAGGACGCCGCCGGGCGTAGTTGACCTCCACCATGAAGTCGGTGCCACCTGCGATCATCTCCGCGCCCGGCAGGCTGGCCAGTGCATCGAAGACGCCATCTAAAGACGTGGGAACGAGTACAGGCACGCTTCAGCCCACCGGTCTCAGGCCGACGAGAGCCAACCTCGCCACGGCACGTGATGTCTTCATAAGCTCCACCACCCCACCGCCGGATCCTCCTCTGGCAACGGTGCGCCTTCCTCACAAGTCTTCCTCCGCCGAGCTGTGCTGGCTAGGGCCGAAGGTCACCGCGGCAGCTGTCTGTAGCCAATCTAACCCGACGCCGTGTCACCAAAGCAGCGCGACAGTGAGCTTTCGGCCCTAGGATTGCGGACACGGAGACGGCGAGTGGGAAGAGAGGTCACCGCAAACTGTCACGGGGCCTTCGCAAGCTCGGACTCTGTGCCGCGGTCTTGGCACTTCCAGTCGTGGCGGTTGTTTCGCGCGGCCGAGCGAATTTGGCATCTCCTGCGGCGAGGCAACTGACTGCGCCAGCCTTCCGGCTCGTGTGGACGGCTTCCTTCCCCAGGGACCGTCTACCCTTTGCCCTCTCGTCGCCTGTAGTTGCCCAGCTCCCAAGGGGTCCCGCGGCGGTGGTCGGTGATCGCTCCGGGCACGTCTTTGCCGTCTACCTCGCGCCTCGAGCCAACGGAGAGAGCACCGTTGCATGGTCGGTCACTACGAGGGGACCACACGGTCCTGTAGGAGTCGACTCTTCACCGTCGACGAGAGATGGCATCGTCTTCTTCGGTATAGGCTGGGCGGGAGAACGCGGCGTCGGCGGTTACGAGGCAATCAACCCGAACGGGTCCCGCAGGTGGTTTCGCCTCGCTGTGAACCCGGTCACGGATCCGACACGCGACGCTGGTGTGGCCGCGGGCCTCACGGTAGGCGTCCTGCAGTCACAGATCGCTGTCGTAGGTCCGTCTCTTGGGCAGCGCACCTACGTGCTCAACGCGTCGAGCGGCGCTCTCTTGAGGGGTTTCCCCTGGTTCCAGGCGGACACCGAGTACTCCACGGCAGCGGTCGCCGACGTCGAGGGCAACGGCCAGAACCAGATCATCGAGGGTGGCAACACCACGGCCGGAATCTCCTATGGCACGAGGTACAGCGACGGAGGCGAGATTCGCATCCTCAGTGAAGGCGGCCGGAGTCGGAATCTGCGACATCCCGGCTCTGGGCTCTACTGCCAGTACCGCACCGACCAGGGCATCGACTCGTCGCCGGCGGTCGGTGACATCTTCGGAGGCCGGCCGGGAATCGTCGTCGGCACCAGCGCGGAGCGGGCGCACAAGAAGACGACTGACGATGTGATCGCGATAAACGCGTCATGTCGACTCGTGTGGGAGACGCGCCTGGACGGAGTCACGTTGAGCAGCCCGGCCCTGGCGGATCTGCTCGGCAATGGCTCGCTCCAAGTAGTGGAAGGGACCGAGAGCGGCTCGGTGTACTGCCTCGACGCGGCCAACGGTGCGATCTACTGGAAGACCAGGGTAAGAGGCGCTGTCATCGGGGGCGTGGTCACCGCCGATCTCGGTCAGGGTCACCAAGATCTCGTGGTCCCGACGACGACCGGGGCTTTCATCCTTGACGGCAGGACCGGCGTGGTCGTTGCAACTTTGGAGAACGATGTCGGCCTGCAGAACTCCCCGCTCGTAACCGATGACCCGAACGGGACCATCGGCATCACGGTTGCCGGCTACAGCGGCTCTCGCGGTTCCCAGCACGCGGTCATCGAGCACTTCGAGATTGTCGGATCGAGTGGCGCGGATGTCAACGCCATCGGGACATGGCCCGAGTTCCATCACGACCCCGAGTTGTCCGGAAATGCGGGCCTGGCCGTGGCTGCATCGGCTCCGAGAAGGGTCGGCCGATGACTTCGGCACCGCAGGGCTTCGACGGTGAGCGCTACCACGCACGTTTCGAGGATCTCGTGAAGGCCGGGATGGATGTGCATGGCGAGGCGCGTTTCGTCATGTCGTTTGCACCCGAGAGCGTCCTTGACGCAGGCTGCGGCACCGGCCGGGTAGCCCTCGAGCTTGCTCGTCTCGGCGTCTATGTTGTCGGAGCCGATCGGGACGCGTCGATGCTGGCCGTAGCCCAAAGGCTGGGCGCCGAGCTGCTGGAGGAGCTCCCGGCGGCACGACTCCAATTCGTCCTGTCAGACCTGGCCGATCTCGATGTCGGTGGCAGCTTCGACGTCGTGGTGATGGCAGGCAACGTCCCGCTCTTCACCCCTCGAGGCACCGAGGAGGCTCTCGTAGCCGGCGCCGCACGCCACGTCAGGCGAGGTGGCGTCCTCGTTGCCGGCTTCCAGCTCGACCGCGGGTACTCGCTCGATACCTACCTCATGCACTGCGCGGCGGCGGGGCTCGAACCGGTGGAGCGGTTCGCCACCTGGAGTCGAGAGCCGTTCGGCAGCGGCAATTACTGCGTATCGGTCCATCGCAGACCCTGAGAGCCCCCGGGCTACTCTCCTCGGTGTCCAGCCGGCGCCAAAGCCCGGCCGGAGCGAGGTGGCCCGACTACGTCCCAGCTGGATCAGGCGCTCTTGATCCCGATCCTTCTCAGGTCCTGTTGCACGTCGGGCCAGATGTAGGAACCACCGAAGTCCACCGGCGGCACCCGTAGGGCCGCGGTGTAATAGGCGAGCACCGAGGCTGTCCCAGGGCCCGAGGGAACAACCGTCACGGCCCCGACGTCGTAGGTGTTGAGGAAGATCTCGATCGCCCGCGCAGTAGCCGCGTCGTTGGCCGGCGGAGGGCTCGGTTTGCCGTACAGAGCCCACACCAGGACCTGCTCGGCTTCGTAGGGCGGCAGCAGGAGAGCTGCCCCGCGCACCGGTTTGCCGGTTGGGCCCGCGACCGAGCCTCTGAAGCCGATCAGCTTGAAGCGCATCGATGCGGCCGACTGCCAGAGCAGGGCCTGGTCGTTCGATCCACCATAGGAAACTGGCAGAGGGTACGACAGCACAACGCTTCCGGGAACCAACGGCGAGTTGGGCGCGGTGAACAGCGCCGGCACGCCCGCGAACGTCGACCGGTAGGGAAGCGCAGGAAGGAGCGGAAGCAGCGCCACCGCGGCGATCCCGAGGCAGCCGAGGGCGGGGCCCAGCCGTAGGCCTGTCCACCCAGCTTGCCGCTCGCCTGTTGCCGGCTCGCCTGCCACCAGCGAGCCTGGCGGCGGCACGGACCCCCTCGGCGGCGGCACGGTCGCGGGCCTTGCTCGAAATCCGCTGAGCACCCCTTCGCTCCGCATCCGGTCCAGGCCGACAGCCAATACCACTGCAATCCCGAGGTACATGACGGACGAGTACCGCAGATCGAGGGCGCCGCTTATGAGCGGGAGCTTCATGAGCAGAGCGTAGGGAAGTTTGATGCTCCCTTTGCCAGGGCCGAGGGTGACGACCCAGCCACCGAGGGCGACCAGCATGAACAGCTGCACCTGGCCGACGCGACGGCAACGTATCCAGATAAATGCCAGAAGGACGAGCAGGGGGATGCCTATGTAGGTCGTGTGCTCCACGCCATTCTTCTGCACAAGCACCATGCCCTTGGCGAGCCAGCTCCCAAGGCCGAAGCGCTGCAGCGACGTCGGATATATGAGCGACGCCGGGTAGGAGTGGTACTGGTCGAGCTCGGAGACAGGATGCGGCGGCCCTGACACGTGAAAGGGACCGCGGAAGTAGATCCAGATCGGATAAGCAGCAAGAACCAAGAATGTCGCTCCCGCGCTGAGCGCGCCTCGCAGGAGGTCCCGGCTTCTCTCGAGTGCAGCCCGCGGACGGCGAATGGCCATCACCACCAAGCCGCACAGAGCCGCCAGCACCATTATCGCGAGAATCTCGGGCGAGATCATGAGCTGGGCCGCTACCACGACGCCGAGCAGGATCCCGTTACGGACGATATGGCGGCGCCGCATGACCAACTCGTCCAGCAGAGCCATCATGATCGGCGGGAGGGGAAGGAACACGAGGAACAGGTGCGACTGGGACTGACCGACCATGAAAGGCGAGAACTCGAAGAGCAATCCCCCGACGAAGGCGGCGGGCCACCATCTCACCCAGCGCCGCAGTACGAAGAACATCGACATCCCGGACAGCGCGAATGCCAGGCGCATCAGGAGGCTGAAGGTTGAGAGAGCGCCATATGCCAGCGTGAAGGGCGCGAAGATGATCCCGAGCAACGGGTCCGCGGTGTTGTTCATCAAGTTGACGCCGTGCGGATAGTCGGCCCAGGTCGTATAGAGCGGGTTCAGGCCATGGGAGAGGGCATAGGCTGGCCAAGCAAGGAACCACACCTGTGAGGAGATGTCGCCACAAGCGCACGGAGGCAGTGTGACGCCCGTAGCCGGAGGGTGAACCCCGTAGACAAAGGCGGCCAGCGTTGTGTAGACGAGGACCGCCGCAGTTGGGGGACCATATCTCCGGAGCCGGTCGTGCCTCGGCCCCCCCGCGGGCGGCTCCGCAGGCGGCTCCGCAGCGGCCGCCGAGCCGAAAGCCACGATTTGTTCGTCGATAGAGGAGCCGGCGCTCATTTCGCTGGACAGTACCAGGCCGCCCAACGCCGGTGGCGGCCGCGGACGGGCGCGGCTCGGCCACAGCCAGGCGGCACGAGCCTCAGCGTGCGCGCGGACACGGCAGAGGACCCCCCGCCAGGGCTCGGTCCGGTGCCGTCATAGAAGCGGGCCACCAGGGCATCAAAGCACTCCTTGGCACCGACGCGGCCATACAGGCTCTCTCCCAATCGGTATCAGCTTCGGGAGACAGGTGGCTCAGGCTTGCCACAAGCGCTGCAGAGACTGCCCTGGTGCGTTGGTCCCTCAGATCCGCTCGTGCGCGGCGCCATCAAAGAGCGGCTCGACTCCGAGATTGTCGACATCTTCGGCCAGCGCGGCCTCTGACGGCGAGCCGAGCTCGCGCCGCGATGCAGCTGCGTTGAGGATGGGGCGGAGAAGCCTCGTGTCGCTCGATGTGTTGAGGAAAAGCTGCTCGTTCGACAGCACGTAGCAAACCGCCCGAGCTAGAGCTCCCCCGTCCTCGATCGGCTTGTACCAACTGAGCCTCGGTCCGGTGTCCTTGATGCTCCAGCGCCTCTCGGCAATGGACTTGATCGTCTGAACTGCGACTCGTCGCTCGGCGCAGGTCTCGAGGAGCCGCTCCATGTCGCGCCGGTAGCCATCGTTCTTGAGCAGGGTGAAGTTGTAAGGCAGCAGCACAGAGTCAAGGTCAGCGCGCTCCAAAGTGCGCAGGTGCATCCCGGCTATGCGAAGCCCATGACCGGTGACGCCTACGTGGTGCACGAGCCCCTCGTCGCGGGCACGCAACAGCCCCTCCACGGCACCGCCCGCGCCGTGGGCTCGGGACCACTCGTCTTCCTCCACGAGGTTGTGCAGCTGGATCAGATCGACATGGTCCACGCCAAGGCGCTCGAGAGACCGCTCGAGCTCCGCGCGGGCGGAGTCACTCGTCCGGCCCTCTGTCTTCGTGGCCAGAAAGAACGCACCTTTATGCTGAGCGATCCACGGCGCCAGCCTGAGCTCGGAATCCCCGTAGGAGGCCGCTGTGTCGATGTGGTTGAGGCCGAAATCGAGAATCGTCGGAAGCACCGCGTCGGCATCTTCCTGTGACATAGAGCCGAGGCCGGCGGCCCCGAAGATGACCCGGCTGCTGTGGTGACCGGTCCGGCCGAACAGTGCAGTCTCGATCGCCTGAGCTTACTCGCGTGCCCCGCGGACTCGACCCGTTGCCTGCCTCATGGGGAAGCAATGACGCGCTGTACAGTTGCCGCAAGGACCCCGGTGAATGATGCCCTCGTCGCTTCCGTCGAGGGCTCCCGCACGACATTTAGACGGTATCTCTCAGTCCCCCTCGTGTCGAGCACATAGATGGCGTCGCTCGCGACGCCCCCCGACCTCGGCTGCACCGCTCCCGCCGGAATCCCGTAAGCCTTCCAGAGCGCCGCGAGGCGGTTCTCCGGCCCGGTGAGAAAGAGCCAGTTCTCCGTCGCGGCCAAGCCCTGCGCCCGGTCGAACGCCCTCAGTGAGGACGGCGAACGGTTAGCAGGACTCGTGTCGACAGCGACAAACTCGACTCTTGCGCGCTCGGCTGCGAGCAAGCCATCCGCTTGGGCCAGCTCGTGACCGAGAGCGCGGCTCGACGCGACACCCACGGGGTCGAGGAAGGCAAGCACTACCACTTTGCCGCGGAGGTCCACAAGACTCTCGATCCCGCCAGACTGATCGCGAAGCACAAAGTTGGGGACGGCGACGTCGATTGGGGTCGGCGGACCATCGATCGCCTGGTACACGATCGGATCGGCGTGAGAGTTGACCGCGGCCCCGACGATCGGCACGACGCCGAGCGCCGTCACTGCAAGAGCTCCAAAGCTGCAAAGCCCGCGCAAGACGTAGCCCGGGTGGTCGCGCGCTCTGCTCCTCCACGTCGGCCGTGGCGCGACATCTGCCGAGACCGATGACTGCGGAAGATCAGGTTCCAGCCTGGCAGGCAGCTCCAGCTCGGGGGAGAGCAGCTCCACCTCGGTGCCCGCACGCGTGATTGCCATATATGCGGTGACAAGGATGACCAAGGTCGGGATCATGCTGTTCGGGTCCGTGCCTGTCCCGCCGAGGAAACCCAAGTCCTGCACCAGCACCCAGTCAGCCAAGCACACCAGGACGGACGCCCCCACGGCGAGGCGAAGTGTCGCCTTCCTCTCGGAGAGATAGGCCAAGCCGAGGAAGCTCAACACGACGACGACAGCCAGGTTCACCGCCAGGCCGTGCGCGCCGACAAGCGAGGCGAATGAGGTGATCCACGACGAGAGGAAGTGAGGCTGGGGAGTCCTTGCCATGGCGGTCAACATCGAGACGAGCGTCCCGGAAGCGCCTTGCGATATCCCATCCCCACGCCAAAAGCCGCGCCCGGGCCAGGCCTGCAACAGAGCCATCAACAAGAAGAAGATGCCAGCCGTGCGCGTGATCGCCAGACCGACCTGGCCCTCCTCCCAGCCTTTGTCGCCCAGCGTGAGCAGAGCCCCGGCGACACAGTAGAAAAGGGCGGCTCCCGGTGCTCCGAACATCCAGCTCGCCCCGGGAGCGAGCAGACCACCGAACGACTCGCCGAACACCCAGGCCGTCAGACCCCACACCACGCTCGCGGCACCGGCACATCTCGACCAGGGCCCCCGGGCCGCAAGCAACAGCCATGCTCCGATCCCGAGACCGACCCACACCGACGCGCAGCCCACGACGATCGGGTGGTAGCTCCAGACAACGACCGCAAAGCTCGCGACCTGGTGAACCCACAGGGGTGCGGAAGCAGCTGGCTCGAATACCCTCGAGGGCATGTAGAGGGGCACCGAGGTCTGCAGCCCGAGAAGCGAGTCGAAGATCCAAAGCGACGCGAACGCGATCCTGAGAAAGCGGCGGGCCGCCGGCTCGGTCTCAGCACGGTCGTGGGCGGTGCCGGCTGCCCCCGCGCCAGCTGCGCCCACGATCGCTCCTGTGGCTAGGTGGGTGGCACTCGGCCGGCGCAAGGAGATGACGAGAGCTGCCCAGATGGCCAGGAGCAGTAAGAAGATGCCGGCGACGAGAAGCGACTGGCGGATCAGCGTGGACTCGAACGCGGAGACCACGAGAGGGTTGCCTGGCGGTAGACCCCTGCTCATCCCCGGCATCGTGAATCGGCTCCCCGCAAGTCATCAGGTGCGCGCGCGGCTGGAGCGCCGGCGCGAGATCGCCGGGCATGGGCCGGTCGCTGCCGGTTCCGCCGTGCTGTAAGTTCCGCCACTGCCGCCCTACACGGTACCGGAACTCCGACGCGGGTGTCGGAATCGTGACGAAGTGGCGCATGAGCGACGTGGCCGTGACCGGTGGAACCGCCTCAGGTGCCGGCCTGAGGAGCCGGGCTTGGCCCTACCCGCCGTGCGCGGTCGAGGGAGCTTTCCTAGGAGCGGACCCGGTCGCCCGCCGGGTCGTAGAGCGGCCCGTCATGGCGGATCGCAGGAAACTGCTCACCGGCAACCTCTACCGAAAAGGCCGTCTCGGCCGACAGATCGATCGGGACAAAGGCCGAGAAGATGGTCCGAGCCACGGTGTATCCATAGCCAGCGCTTCTTACGGGGCTCAGGTACCCCTTCGGCGTATGCACCAGGCATTCCCCCCCGTGCATGACGAGATCCGCGTCGGCAGTGAACCAGCAAAGCTTTCTCTGCGGCCCCCGCGCTAAGATCGCCCGCAGCGCCGGGCCTGCCAGCAGCTCGGGCCTCTCCACCTTGACGGCAAAGCCGAGCCCGACCTCGTAGGGGTTCGTGTAGGCGTTCATGTCGAGCGCCCAAGCCAGATAGTGCTTCTCGAGACGCAGGCTGTTCAAAGCGCGGTAACCGGCATCTCGGACAGCGAATGTGGACCCAGCCTCGATGAGCTGCTCGTAGAGTCCGCGCAAGTACTCGGTCGGCACATGCAGCTCGTAGCCCAACTCGCCGACATAGGTGACACGGAGGGCCCTGACAGGGGCATAGCCGATGTCGATGTCTCGCGCCGTCATGTAGGCAAAGGACTCGCTGGACAGGTCCGCCCTGCTCAGACGTTGCAGCAGATCGCGCGACCTCGGTCCGCAGACGTTCAGCACCCCGAAGTCAGAGGTCACATCCCTGATCACCACCGTGCCGTCATCTGGCGCGTGCTTGAGGAGAAACGCGACATCATGACGGCCAAAGCCGCTCCCGGTCACGAGATAGAACGAATTGGTACCCATTCGGGTGATGGTGACGTCGGCTTCGATGCCACCTCTCTCGTTCAGCAGTTGGCTGTAGACGACGCGGCCAACGGCGACGTCGGTCCGGTTGCCCGCGAGCTTTGCCAGGAGATCGACGGCGCCCGGACCGGACAGCTCGTACTTCGCGAACGAGCTCTGGTCGATGACGGCTACCGCGGTGCGGATGGCCTCATGCTCTTCACCGACCGATCGAAAAGCGTTGCTCCTCCCAAATGTCGGCTCCTCTGCTTCTTGGGTCCCGTGCGGGGCGAACCAGTTCGCTCGTTCCCAACCGAACTTGGTCCCCAGCACCGCGCCGCGCGAGCAGAGGACGTCATAGAGAGCGCTCCGTCGCTGACCCCGCGGGGCACTCAGCTCCCGGTTCGGATAGGCGATCGAGTAGTAGTGCCCGTAGGCTTCCACGGCACGTTCCTCGAGATAGGTCGGGACGCTGTGCGAGGCGCCAAAGCGCCGAACGTCGAAGTCCCAGAGGTCGAGGCCGGGATCGCCGTCGACTATCCAGTTCGCCACCGCCCACCCGGCGCCACCGGCAGCGGCGATACCGGCCGAGAAGCCGCAACAGTGGTAGAGGTTGTCGAGATCCTCGGTCACGCCGAGCAAGGGCTCGGCGTCCGGCGAGAAGGGGATGGGGCCGTTGATGAAGCTCTGGATGCCCAGCTCGGCCGCGAATGGAATGCGCTTGCTCACGCCCATAGCTATGGGCTCGAAACGGTCGTAGTTCGGCTCGAACAGCTGCGGACCGAAGTCGCGTGGAACTGTCCGCCAGGGTGCTCTTGTCCCCTCCTCCCATCCCCCGAAAGCGAGCGACCCCGATTCCGGTTTGAGGTAGAACCGAGCATCCGGGTCGCGAAGCGTCGGAAGGTCGGCGGGTATCTCGGCGGCTTTGCCTGTGACGACATACTGGTGCTCGACCGCGTTGACCGCCACGTCGACTCCCGCCAACCGGGCAGTCTCCGCTCCCCACATGCCCGTGGCATTGACGACGGTCTCGCACTCGATGCGTCCCTGTCCGGTGACGACGGCCGTGACCCGCCGGCCGACCCTCTCGAGAGCCTCCACCCGGCAGTGCTGCACGATCCGGACGCCGGCTGCCCTGGCCCCGCCGGCAAATGCATGGGTCAGCTGGCTCGGGTCTATGTAGCCGTCGCTCGGAACGAAGGTCGCACCGTGTACGCCCGCGATGTCGAGGAACGGGAACAGCTCCTTTGCCTCGGCCGGAGAGACCAGATGGACGTCGAAGCCGAAGCTCTTGCCCGCGGTGGCCAGCCGGCGAATCTCCTGCCAGCGGTCCCGGCTCGAGGCGACTCTGAGGCTTCCCACCGGCCTCCAGCCGGTCGCATGGCCAGTGTCCTGTTCGAGGCGGTCGTAGATCTCGACGCTCTTGGCCATGAGCTGAGTGAGGCTCGCCGAGCTCCTGAGCTGGCCGACGAGGCCGGCCGCGTGCCACGTCGAACCATCGGTAAGCC
This sequence comes from Actinomycetes bacterium, assembly GCA_021796455.1. Classification (GTDB taxonomy): domain Bacteria; phylum Actinomycetota; class Acidimicrobiia; order Acidimicrobiales; family Bog-793; genus JAKACA01. The sequence goes on along the minus strand of JAKACA010000056.1, from coordinate 5,005 downwards.
CGCGGCGCTCCACGACTGTGACACCGTCGACGCCTCGGACAGCCAGTTGGTAGGCGATGCTGCAGCCGATTACGCCTCCGCCTATGATCACGACTCGGCTGCTCGAAGGGACCGTGGTGCCTTGCATGTCCCCCATCAAGGGCGACCATACCAGCGTCACACCCTACGGTCTAGACATTTAGATCCCAGATGTGTAGGTTCTCGCAGGGAGTCGACAGCTCAGGCACAAGGGTAGGACATGGGAGCAAAAGGGGCGGCGAGGGGCGGCTCGGATGGCGCCCGAGCACCTGACGGCGCTCTCGAGCGGCTGCTCGTGCAGCTCGACTGCGTAGGTGACCGGCCCTTTGAGGTGAGCGAGCTGTCGGGCGGGCTCACGAACAAGAACTACCGTGTGCAGACACCCGAGACCGACCTCGTGGTCCGGGTAGCGGCCGCCAATGCCGGTGCGCTCTCGATCGATAGGGACAACGAGTATCACAACTCTGTTGCCGCCGCAGCCGCAGGCGTCGGCGCGCCTGTCGTCGAGTACCGGCCAGAGCTCGGCGTTCTCGTCGTCGGTTACATCGAGGCCCGGACCTTCCACGAAGAGGACCTGCGCAGCGGGCTCCACCTGGCCAGGGTGGCGGCGGCTTGCCGCCGCCTACACGGCGGTCCCCGCTTCCGCAACGACTTCGACATGTTCGAGCTGCAGTGGCGCTACCTCTCGATAGTGCGAGAACGCGGATACCGCCTCCCCGACGGCTACCTCGAGCTCTCGACGCAAGTCGATCGCATAAGAGCTGCATTGAGTGCAAGGGCCATGCCGACAGTGCCCTGCAACAACGACCTGCTCGCCGGGAACATCCTCGACGACGGCGAGCGGATATGGCTCATCGACTACGAGTACTCGGGGAACAACGACCCGTGTTTCGAGCTCGGTAACATCTGGAGCGAATCTGGACTCTCCCTCGAACAGCTCGGGGAGCTCGTCGGTCACTACTTCGGCAGCGACAGGGTCGACCTCGTCGCGCGCGCCCGCTTGCAGGGTCTCATGTCCAAGTACGGATGGACGCTCTGGGCATCGATCCAGGACGGCGAAGCCGATCTCGACTTCGACTTCTGGTCCTGGGGGATGGAGAAGTACTCGCGAGCGGTGGCCGAGTTCGAGGGAGACGACTTCAACGAGCTGATCGACACCGTGACACACGGCTCGTGAGACCGGGAACCTAGGAGGGACATGTCGATCGCGATCCCCGAGCGGGCGCAGGTCGTGATCATCGGGGGCGGGGTGATCGGGCTCTCGACTGCCTACCATCTCACAAAGCAGGGTTGGAAGGACGTCGTCGTCCTCGAGCGCAACCAGCTGACATCCGGCACCACCTGGCATGCGGCCGGCCTCATCACCTCTGCCGGCATGACCGACGAAGCCTCGCTCACCATGAGCATCTACTCGCGCGAGCTATATGCCCGCCTCGAGGAAGAGACCGGCTTGGCGACGGGGTTTCGGCGGTGTGGGCACCTGCACGTGGCCACGACGCCCACACGGGTCGAGGCTATGCAGCGAGAGGCCGCCTATGCCAAGCGCTTCGGCCAGGAATCCCATGAGGTCGGCCCCGATGAGATAGCGCAGCTGTGGCCGCTTGCCGAGACGTCCGACATCATAAGGGGTTTCTACGTGCCAGCCGAAGGACGGGCGAACCCCCATGACGTAGCCATGTCTCTGGCCAAGGGCGCGCGTCAGGGCGGTGCCAGGATCTTCGAGGGTGTCGCCGTGGCGGGCGTCACGAAGAAGGGCGACCGGGTGGACGGGGTGGTCACCGAATTTGGAACCATCGAGACAGAGCTGGTCGTGCTCTGTGCGGGCATATGGAGCCGTCAGCTCGGCGACAAGATCGGCGTGCAGGTTCCCCTGCAGGCGGCCGAGCACTACTACCTGATCACCGAGCCTTTCGACGGCGTATACCCAGACCTGCCTGTCCTCGAGGACCCTGCCACCTATGGCTACTTTCGCGAGGAGACGGGCGGCCTGCTCGTCGGGCTCTTCGAGCCGGTGGCGGCCGCCTGGAGGCCCGAGGGCATACCCGAGGATTTCGCCTTCGGTGAGATAGAGCCCGACTGGGACCGGATCGGCCCCTACCTCGATCTCGCCATGTCACGAGTGCCCGCCGTGCGATCCGTCGGAGTGCGCAAGCTCTTCTGCGGTCCCGAGTCCTTCACCTCCGACGTGCACCCTCTGCTGGGCGAGTCTCCGGAGTTGCAAGGTTTCTTCGCCGCCACGGGCCTCAACTCGCTCGGCATCCTCCTCGGCGGCGGCGTCGGCAAGGTCATGGCCGAGTGGATAGTGAGTGGACATCCGTCGCTCGACCTGACGGGTTACACGCTCGACCGTGCGAGTCCGCACGAGGCGACGGCAAAGTTCCGGCGCGAGCGGACGCCAGAGCAACTCGGGGTTCTTTTCGGAGATGCCGTAGCCCCGGGGTGGACGCCGAGGTCAGCGCGCGACATCCGCCGATCGCCGCTTCACGAGCGGCTTGTCGCTCATGGGGCGCGTTTCGACACCACGACGGGATGGGAGTGGGCGGACTTCTTCGCAGGCCCTGGTGCGAAGGCCCCGGCAGTGGAGCAGTCCTTCTCTCGCCAGGCGCACTGGCCCCTCATCGAGGCCGAGCATCGCGCCGTACGAGAGGGCGTAGGGCTGCTGGACATGTCCTTTATGTGCAAGTTCCTCCTGCAGGGACGAGATGCCGGCGCCGTGCTCGACCGCCTGGTCGTGTCGGACGCGGTCTCGGCCCCTATCGGCAAGGTTGTATATACAGCCATCTGCCATGAGGGCGGGGGTATGTGGGTGGACTGCACCTTCACTCGAAAAGCAGAAGACAGCTACGTCGTGATCGGTACCGATCTCGTCGCGCGCCGGCTCGAAGCACTGCTACGCCGCGCGCTGCGCCCCGAGGATCGCGCCACTGTGACAGATGTGACGGCGGCTTTTGCCCTCCTCAGCATCCAGGGACCGAAGTCGCGCGAGCTGCTCTCCATGGTGACGACAGCGGATCTGTCCAACGAGGCATTCCCGTACCTGAGCGGCCGTGCGATAGACTTTGCATATGCTCCCGCTGTCTGGGTTCAGAGGGTGACATATGTCGGTGAGCTCGGTTTCGAGCTTCATGTGAGCGCGGACTTCGCAGTGTCGGTGTATGACGCGATCTTCGAGGTAGGTGGCAGCTTGGGATTGCGCGACGTCGGCATGTCGGCCCTCAACGGCTTGCGGATCGAGAAGGGGTACCGCGATTACGGGCACGATATCGGCAACGACGACACCCCCCTCGAGGCCGGTATCGGCTTCGTAGTCGACTACGAGAAGGCCGGCTTTGCCGGCCGCGCGGCGCTCGTCTCCCAGCGCGAGCGCCTGCCGCTCACGGAGCGCCTGGTGAACGTGCTCGTGCTCGATCCCGAGCCGCTCCTCTTCCACGGCGAGGACGTGCTGCGCGACGGAGCGCTCGTAGGCGAAGTCGAAGCGGGCGCGTACGGCTACAGCCTCGGCGGCTCCGTCGCCATCGCCACTGTCCGCTGCGCGGAAGGTGTCACCGGCACCTGGCTGTCGGATGGAGCCTTCGAGGTCGAGGTGGGCAAGTGCCGCTACCCCGCAAGGGTCCAGCTGGGGCCGCTCTACGATCCGGAGCGATCCCGCATCCTTGCCTGAGCTCCTCGTTGCGGGTAGAGGTCGACTCCCCCGACCCTGGTCGGCCAGTCGCGCGCGGGACCGCGACCATGCCACCATGTACGGATGCGCATAGGGCTTCTCACAGGTGGTGGCGACTGCCCGGGGCTCAACCCCGCGATCAGGGCCGTGGTCCGCAAATGCGAGGTGGGTTACGGCGACGAGGTGATCGGGTTCCTCGACGGCTGGCGAGGAGTCGTCGAGGACGCCGTGGTGCCTCTCGACGTGGAGCGGTGCCGTGGCATCCTTCCGCGCGGTGGCACCATCCTCGGAACCTCGCGGACCAATCCGTACCGGATCGAGAACGGGCCGGCGCGAGCCGTCGAGACGATCGAGCGGCACCACCTCGACGCGCTCATCGCGATCGGCGGCGAGGACACGCTCGGCGTCGCCGACAAGCTGGGCGCATCGGGCATACCGGTCGTCGGCATCCCGAAGACGATCGACAACGACCTGTCCGAGACCGACTTCACCATCGGCTTCGACACCGCAGTGCAGATCGCCGTCGAGTCGATCGACCGCTTGCACACCACGGCCGAGTCGCACCACCGTGTCCTCGTCTGCGAGGTCATGGGTCGCCATGCCGGCTGGATTGCCACCTACGCCGGCATCGCTGGTGGCGCTACCGTCATCCTTGTCCCGGAGGAGCCGTTCGCGATTGACAGCGTCTGCGAGTACCTCCGGCACCGCCATTGTGCGGGCACTTACGCCTCTATCGTCGTCGCCGCCGAGGGGGCCAAGCCCGTCGAGGGAACCCTTGCCCTCGTGGCTCCCGAGCTCGACCAGTTCGGCCACGAGCGACTCGGGGGCATCTCCACAGTCGTCGCCGAAGAGGTGGAGCACCGGACCGGCTACGAGTCGAGGGTCACGATCCTCGGGCACGTGCAGCGCGGCGGTACGCCGAGCGCGTTCGACCGGGTTCTCGCCACGCGCTTCGGCACGGCCGCAGTGGACTGCGTCCACGACGGGGCTTGGCGTTCGATGGTGGCACTGCACGGGACCCGCGTAGAAAGGGTGCCCATCGCGGATGCCGTCGCGAAGCTCAAGACCGTCGACCCTGACCTGTTCCGCTCGGTGGCCGAAGTCTTCTTCGGCTGATCCGTTCCCCCTTCTGGCGCTGAGCCGGGCGATCGGCGACGGGACCGCCTCCGCCGGCGAGCTCCGTCGTGCCTGTCCTGTGGGCGTCCTCGATACCGGGCGAGTCGGAACCTACCGGGCGATGCCCCTCAATCGGATAGGGGCAGGCCCGTGGGGCACGAGCCCGACGGAGTGCCCAGTTGCACCCCGGTGCCACCGAGTCCGCAGTAT
>JAKACA010000055.1 GCA_021796455.1 Actinomycetes bacterium | reverse complement strand
TCCGGGCTTACCTTCCCGGCTTTCCGTAGCTGTCGAATCCTCATGGCGGCTTCCAGACGCCGTCGACGACCCCATGAGCCTCTCGCTGGGGGGCCGGTCACCGGCCTTCCCGAGTGCCATGGCCACGACCATGCTGTTGCTGACCGCGGCCGCAACCGCACTGCGACCGCCGCGGGCGTCGACATAGCTGAGCTGCCTCCGAGACAGCCGAGCCAGGGAATCGCGGTCGGTATCGGGGAAGATGTGGGTGCCCTGGTCCTTTAGGCCGAGTCAGAGTGTGCGTGGCTCGAGCCTGAGATATACCCCGTCGACCGCGAGTCCCTGCGCCAGTATGTCTGGGTGTTGGAGAGGCGAGTCGGAACGGGCTCAATGTACGCGGCCGCGTTTCCGTCCTTGGTCGGGGGTCGCTACGCCTTGTGCTCGCCGGAGGGCCTTGCGACGCCGGAAGTCGAGATCATTGGCGGGAAGGTGACCGAGGAGCACTGGCTCTGAGACGGGGCGCCCCTGGCGGTCCCGGCAAGTCGGCTCGGCCACCAACCGCCGAGCGGCTTGTAAGCGGGCTTTAAGGCTGGGCGACAAGGCGCCGCGACCAAAGCAAGGAGCCCGGGTTGTGTTCGTGCCGAAGAGGCGCGCGCCACTCGAGGCGCGTCCCGGCCCCATCGCGACTTGTCAAGTTGAAGGCGCCACCCACGGCTTGTGCGCGGGCTTCGATGCTCATGAGGCCGAACCTCCTCGTGGCGCGCCCGAGCCCGCGTCCGTCGTCGACTACCTCGATCATCGCCTCACGGCCAACCTGAACCACGACGCCTACCCGGGTGGCGTGAGCGTGGCGGACAACGTTCGACAGCGCCTCGCGGGCGACGGCGATCAAGTGCTCGCCGAGATCGCCCGAGACGTCATCGTCGACAGCTCCGACGAAGCAGATATTCGGGGCGAAGCCGAGGCTTGCTGTCACCGTTGATCCGAGCTCGAGCAGCTGAGCTCGGATCCCGACGCTGCAAGGCGAGTGGTGGAGCGTGAGTGCTGAGCGGATTTCGGTGAGCGTGGTGTCGAGCTTGTGGATTACATTTTCAAGCCGGCTGAGAAGTTCTGGGCGAGGATCGAGACTCAGGACGCTTTGCAGTGCGCTCGCGCAGTCAGAGAGCTGCCGGGCAACGAAATCGTGAAGGTTACGGGAGAGGCGATCCGCTTCGACCAATCGATCCCTCTCATCGAGTGCGGCGAAGAGGTTGTCCTGGGTCTTTCTCGCCCCTGTGAGATCGCGCAGCAACGCTGAGTACCCGATCAGCCGGCCACTGCCGTCTCTTACGGCAGCTATCGCAACAGTCACCTCTGCAATCGACCCATCACTCCGACGGCCAACGGTGTCGAAGGGGGCAACTGCACCGCAGGCCATGAGACACCGGGCCACCTCATCGAGATCGCCACGGCGCTCTTCGAGGATGAGGACCCCGACATGTCGGCCGATAATGGCGGCCTCTGCGTACCCGAAAAGGCGCGCGGCGCCGGGGTTCCAGGTCTTCACGACGAGATCGGGAGACATGGACAACATGGCATCGGGAGAGCTGTGAACGACTGTCTCCAGGTAGGCTTGTGCGTCGCGCGTCGGGTCGGTCTCGGGTTGCAAACCAAGGAGTCGGTTCGTCGCGTCGAGCTCGGCAGTCAACTGCATGAATATCTCAGCCTTCTCCTCGATCGCCGCTTCGGCACGGCGAAGCACCTCCAGGAGAATGAGAACTTCGCCGGTCTCCCGGCGCAGGCTCTCGATCGGACTCGGGAGCGAGTGCTGGCTGGAGAGGTGAGACAGGTGGTCTCCAGGATCGACCCAACCCACAGTGGGCTTGAGTGCCCACCCCATTGTGACGGTCATACCAGTCGTCGCTTCCCCCTGAACCGAGAACCGCTCCGAAGCCCGCTCGGCGAGCATGAGGCCAAAGTCGTGGCCGCTTGGCTGGCTCACCGCCTTGTGCTCTGTCGCGGGGACATCGGTGTCACGGACCACGACCATCAGGTATGGAGCCGCGGCGTCCTCGTCCTCGACAAAGAGCTCGACGGCCAGCCTGTCGGCATGCTGGATTGCAAACACGCCTACGTCGGTTACTGCGAGCGCGACAAGACCCTGATGCGAGCGGCTAAGACCGCAAGCAGCCGCTAGTGCCATTGCCCGGATCCTCAGCTCAGCCACGTCGATGTAGTCACCTAGGACGATGTTCCCACTGACCGTTGTCATCGGCACCTCGATGTCATAGGGGAGGCCCTTGGTCGCGCGCGACGCTGCAGGCGACCCGGGCTATCTGGCTGGACATTCCGGCCCCCCTCGCACCCGCGGCCGGCGCGAGGGGGGGCGCGGACGACGGAGTGCGGAGAGAGGCCGGAGAGCTGGTTGCCACTTCCGTGGCGTCGAGGCAGCGTGGCAGGGATGCTCGGCCATGCCGCGGTCAAGGGTCCATCGGTGGCAAGAAACTCGTTCGTCGAAGCGCTGAGGACCAAGACGGAGAATCGCGATATAGCTGGCTGCATCGTTGCCCTCTCCTCCCGGTCGTTTTCCTAGCGAAAAGCTTGGAATGGCCGTCACCGGGATCTGGAGCGACGATGATACGAGCTGGGCTGCTTAAACCCTCCAGCCCCTTCATTGTTACCACCGGGACCGCTTCACTGCAAGGGCGACTCGCTCTGCGACCGCGCGTCGAGCCGGTACCGTGCCGCCGGCATTGCAGGGCCAGAGGTGACTCAGAGTCCCTGATGACCTGCCCTGAGCCTTTAGCCGCGCGAGAAAGGAGAGGCTCCTCCGAAGATACGGCGGTGGAGCCCGGCTGTGAACCAAATATGTCATCTTCATGGATGTGTCGGCCACTGGTACGAGGGGTGGCTACTAAAAACACAACCGCGGAGACCACGAAGCCGGCCGCGCCGAGTGCGATAACGCTAACCGCCAGGCTGGAGAGGCCCCGGCCGCTGCGCTGAGCGATAGGTGCCCAGTACATGCCAGCGCCTGCGGCAATGGACACAGCGCTGAGGAGCATTCCGGTCAGTCCCATCTCTTGTGCCTCCATTTGGTTCTCCTGGCGATCGATCGGTAGCCCAGATCGGCTGCGGCTTCCTTGGCTGTCACAAGATCGGGTTGAGGTCTTCGGGTCGAAAGTTCGTTTTCGCGCTGGTCCGCTGTCTTGGCGGTTTTCCTCATGGCTTGTGATTGGGCGGGTAGATGTACTCGGGCGCAGACCCGCGGGCGAAGCCGGTTCGCGCTCCCGCGACTACTCCGCCGCCCAAACTCACAACGGCGGACATCGGGGTGGCAATGTCCTCGAGTGACCGCCGTTCTGCGGCCACGCCGAAGACGAGCTCGGCAACTCCTCCGAGCAACATGACGGCACCTCCGATCAGATAGGCGATGAAGAGCCCGCGGTGGCTGTTGACGAGGCTGCCGTAGATGTCCGGGCCAAGAGCGCCAAAGGCCTGTGCGATGGCGAAGAAGACCGCGATAGCCTTCGCCCGCACCTCAAGGGGGAATATCTCGCTCACCGTCAGGTAGGCGGCACTGGCACCAGCCGAGGCGAAGAAGAAGATCACCGACCACGCGATGGTCTGACTCAAGGCTCCCAGCAGCTTGGCGTCGAATGCCCACGCGGTGAGGGAGAGCAGGACGCCCGAGAGCAGATAGGTCGAGCTGATCATGACGCGGCGACCGATAGTGTCAAAAAGTCGCCCGAGGAGCAGCGGCCCGGCAAGGTTACCGATCGCGAATGCGATGAAGTACAACGGGATCGAGCCGCTTCTCACGTGGTAAACGGTGCCAAGAACGAGGGCGTAGGTGAAGAAGATCGCGTTGTACAAAAATGACTGCGTGATCATCAGGCTCGCGCTCAAGATGCTGCGGCGCGGCATCTGGCGGAACAGCACACGAGTCAAGGCGACGTAGCCCATGTCGGTGATCGGATTGAGGAGGATTGCCTTGGACTCATCGAGTGGTGGCAGTTCCCGGCGCTCTCCCGACTCGGCCTCCATCTGAGCCATCGCCGCCTCCGCCTCCGCGGCCCGTCCGTGCATCACGAGCCAACGGGGACTCTCGGGTAGGTTGCGCCGCACATAGATGACTGCGATGGCAAGCACGGGCCCGAGCAGGAAACCTATCCGCCAGCTCACTGTGTCGGATAGGTGGTTGAGAATCACGAGCTCGGCGAGAGTTCCAAGCAGCGCCCCGCCCCAGTAGGTGCCGTTGATAGCAATGTCGACTCGACCCCGGTAGTGCGCTGGGATCATCTCGTCGATCGCGGAATTGATAGCGGCATACTCGCCACCTATACCCATGCCGGCGACGAAGCGAGTGGCGTACAGCCAGATGACCCACCCCGTGTCGTGTCCGAAGGTGGCAGCCGTGAGCCCCGAGCCGATCAGGTAGACGCCGAGCGTGACGAGAAAGAGGCGGCGCCGACCTAGCTTGTCGGAAAGCCGGCCGAAGACGAGAGCTCCGACGACCTCGCCGATCAGGTAGACAGACGCGATGTCGCCCACAGCGCGAGCCGACATGGCCAGCGTGTTCTTCTTCTCCAAGATGTCGGCGACGTCGCTTGCGACAGTGATCTCCAACCCATCAAGGATCCATGCCACGCCCAACGCGACAACCATGCGGGTGTGAAAGCGCGACCATCGCATCCGATCCACCCTGGCAGGGATCAGGGTGCTTACTGGCTGAGCCTCGGTGGTCTCGGCCGATCCGGTCACGGTCATAATGCGGACTTCTGCCGTGCTCTCATCTGCTCCACTCTCTTCCTGGTCGACCGAGCGATGAACACTCAGTTGTTACGTCACCAGGGTCCGGAGCGACGAGACGGCGAGTTGGATACAGTGCACCCACCCGCACCTACCCAAGTTGGTATATCACCACCTCCAGCCGGCGGCAAGGCCGGACTGGTCTTCGAGGAACCTGATCGCGCCAAGGGCGCGTCTGGCCCTTCCCGTTCCCTGATCGCGGGTATAGGCTGCTAGCAACACGACAAAGAGCCCCGACGTGTTGAGCTGGCATCTGCTGGCTCGGGAGCGGTGCTCCGGACCCTGGTAGCGCGACAGTGAACTACCGATTCCAGGAGAGTGCCGTGCCCACTATCGGATCCGCTTTGACCATTGCGCGTAGCCAGATGTGGGAGAGCAGCGCAGTCACCACCGGTGTCTCGACCCTGGCAGGAGGGCACCCAAGAGCTGGGTCTCGCGTCGTTCCGCTGCAGATCCAGCCAGACGGTGTGCCGTGCCTCTTCGAGGCCCGCGTCGGGCACGAGCAGTCGGCGACCCTCATAAAGGCAGTCGGCGGCCCGGAGGGACCGTAAGTGGCGGGCGGACGGCGACGTGAACGTTTCCTCAGCAGACTCCTAAGCGGTAGCGCTCCAGGGCGGGAGATGAAGCGGCTCTGCGACCTCTGTGCAGAGGTCACCGGAATGAGTGGCGCAGGGATCATGATCATGTCGGGCGACACGCCCCAGGGCTCGCTCTGCACCACTGATACCGTCAGCGCGCTCATCGAGCGGCTGCAGTACAACTTGGGCGAAGGACCGTGTGTCGATGCTTTCCAGCAAGAGCGACCCGTGCTCGAGCCCGATCTCGTCCATCCGAGCCCGGCGCGGTGGGTCGCCTTCTCCGCGCCGGCCATAGAGGCGGGGGCTCGTGCGGTCTTCGGCTTCCCCCTGCAGGTAGGAGCGGTTCGTATCGGAGCGCTCAATCTCTATCGTGACCGGCCGGGACCCCTTAGCGACGATCAGCACGCTGATGCACTCGTCTCGGCCGACATAGCAGCCCATGCCATCCTCATGCTGCAGGCAGACGCTCCCGAGGGAGAGATCGCCGCGGAGCTGGAGGCGGGTGCCGACTTCCGGTACGTGGTGCACCAAGCCTCCGGCATGGTCGCCGCACAGCTCAATGTCGATCTCGGACAAGCCCTCGTTCGACTGCGGGCCTTCTCCATCGGCAACGACCGTCCACTTACCGAGGTGGCCGAAGACGTCGTCGGCAGGCGACTGCGGTTCGATGACGGCGGTGGTGAGAAATATCCGGCCCCATAAGCGAGTCATGAAGACGTCTCTCACCGATGCCGGCCGGGCGGTGGAACGGTATCATGTTGCACAACTTGATTGCCTGAGCAAGTGAGAGGTAGCGCGGCGAGCACCCTCTCGGAAGGAAACTAGATGCCCAAGCAAGCCCAGCTGTTGAGGGCATTAGTCGACCTCGCAGATACCCTCGTCGCGGACTTCGACCTCGTGGAGCTGTTTACTCTTCTGACAGACAGGTGCATCGAGGTGCTAGACGTGAGCGCAGCTGGTCTCATGCTGGTAGCTCCCGAGGGCGATCTGCGGTTGATGGCTTCCTCGTCTGAAGCCATGCGGATACTTGAGCTCTTCGAGCTGCAGTCAAGCGAAGGGCCCTGCCTCGACTGCTACCACACAGGGGTACCGGTTCTCAATCAGACTCTCGCCTCCGCCAACGGGCGATGGCCCCGATTCTCTGCCGAGGCGCTCGCGGCCGGATTCCGCTCTGTGCATGCGCTGCCGATGCGACTTCGCGGCACGGTCATCGGCGCTCTCAACCTGTTCCACACCGACCGGGCCGAGATGACGGCAGTCGATGTCGATGCCGCGCAGGCACTGTCTGACGTCGCCACAATTGCCGTCTTCCAGTTCCGAGCCTCTCTCGAGGCCCAGGTCATCAACGAGCAGCTCCACCACGCTCTGACGAGCCGCATCGTCATCGAGCAGGCCAAGGGGATGGTCGCGGAGCGCGAGAATCTCGACATGGAGCGGGCGTTCGCAGCGCTGCGCAACCACGCACGCAACCACAACCTTCGCCTCTCCGACGTCGCAGGCGACGTGATCAGCGGCGCCCTCTCCGCATCCGCGCTCGACCGTCGACCGCCCGTGAAGATGTCCTGACGCTTCTTCGCTCTCGCGTTATGATCCTGACAAGAAAGTGAAGCGCTGCCCGAGACCCCGGCCGCTCCCACAGACGATCCGGGAGAAGGGGTCCAGGTGGAGTCACATATCGAGCCACGCTTGCTCCGAGGGTGGTCACGGCACCGGGATGAGGTAGGCCAGCGCCGAGGTCCTCGAGCTTTTGACCGCGCTATCCGAGAGTCGATAGGGCGATCAACGTGACGCCAGTGTTGGAGGCTCCTTTACGGCCCCACAGCGTTGCCTTCGAGTTTGGGCTCTTGACCGGGCGCTGTGAGATGGCGCCGTCGTGCGCCGACGTCTTAGGCATCGAGGCCGCGATGCTCTCGAGCAAGCGCACGGTCATCGCCATCAGACATCCCGATGACCGCGGCCAGACCGCGCAGGTCGTCTCGCAAGCGCTTGACCGCCTGGGTTCGTTCGACTACCAGAGTCGCGTCGTGCGCGGTGACGGCCACTTCCGCACCGTGCGCACGACGGGAGCAACCGAGCTTGCCCCCGATGGACGGCCAAGGGCAGTGGTCGGATCCGTGACGGCGCTCTCCGAATGGGTGATGCCGACCTTCGAACCTCCACTGAAGGCTGGAGACAGCGAGGGAGACCTGGCGGTAGCCCTCGTCGCCCGGCTGGAGGAAGCGCATTGCTACGCGTTCAACCGCTACGCCGGGGCCGTCGGACGCGCGGCGGCGACCGTAGTGCATAATCGCGAGCAGATCGAGGATATCGCCCAGTCCGTCTTTGAGTCGCTTTGGCGCAATCCGGCACGGTTCGATCCGAACAGAGGCTCGCTCTCGCTCTTCCTGCAGATGCAAGCGCGCAGCCGCGGACTTGACCTTGTCCGTTCGGAATCCTCACAGGCCGTTCGCGAGCGTCGTTATTTCCGGGAGGTCGATGTGGTCGGCGGAGCCGGCGATGGATACTCGACGGCTGTCTCGAGGCTCGACATCAGACGAGCTCTCGACCCGCTGCCCGCGACCGAGCGCGCCGCCATCGAGCTGGCCTTTTTCGGTCATATGTCCTACCGCGAGGTTGCTCTGAGCCTGGCAGTGGCCGAGGGGACGGTGAAGGGCCGCATCCGGTCCGGACTCTCACGTCTGCGCTGGAGCCCGTGAGGCTGTACCGGCACATGAAGAGCGCGACGGCGATGAGCACATAGGCCCGAACGGCTGCACAGGAGACGGCCGTCGGGAGGCGGCCGCTAGAGCTGGCGCTGGCAGTGACCAATGCCCCTAGCCAGGTAGGGTCCGAAAGCGAAGAGTAACCCCGTGGTCACTACGCCAGATTCGGGGCGACGCGAGTCGCGGGCAGGGACGCCACGCCCGCGGCGGGGGGCCATCCTCGCGGTTTTGTGCGTCAGCTTGCTTATCGTGAGTCTCGATAGCACCGTATTGAACGTCGCTCTCCCAGTGATGGTGCGTGTCATGCATGCGTCGTCGACCCAGCTGCAGTGGATAGTCGACGCCTATTCGATTGTCTTTGCCGGGCTTCTTCTCGTCTCGGGCAGCATTGGTGATCGCCTCGGGCGCAAGTGGGTCTTCGTCGCGGGCCTGGCACTGTTCGCCGCGGGCTCGGCGACATCTGCGTTCTCCGCGACCCCGGATCGTCTCATTGCCGCTCGCGCGTTCATGGGTATCGGCGCAGCCGCGATCATGCCCTCGACGCTCTCAATACTTGCCAATGTCTTCACTCTCGAGCGGGACCGGGCCCGAGCGATCGGAATCTGGTCAGGTACGACCGGGCTCGGCGTCGCCGTCGGACCCGTGGCCGGCGGCTGGCTGCTCGACCACTACTGGTGGGGCTCGGTATTTCTCATCAACGTGCCGATTGCCGCGGCGGGCTTGATTGCCACGCTGTTGCTAGTGCCCAACTCCAAGGACATCGCCGGCAAGGCTCCGGATCCTGTGGGCTCCGTCCTGTCGGTTGCTGGGTTGGGCCTGCTCGTGTGGGGGATCATCGAGGCTGCCAACCGAACATTGACCTCTCCACTGGTGCTGGGGTCGATTGCCGGCGCGGCTGTCGCCCTGGCGGCATTTGGGTGGTGGGAGCTGCGCTCGAGCCACCCGATGCTCGAATTGTCCTTCTTCACCTCGCGCCGCTTCTCGGTGGCGATCGGGGCGATGGGCCTCGTCATCTTCGCCCTGGTGGGCGCGCTCTTCCTGCTTACCCAGTACTTGCAGTTCTCCCTCGGGTACAGCCCGCTGCAGACCGGAGTCCGCATTGCGCCGATCGCAGCCGTGGTGCTCGTCGTTGCCCCGCTCTCGAGCCTGTTGGTCCGCCATTTCGGTACCAAGCCCGTCGTCTTCACTGGTATGGCGCTGATAGCTCTCGGTCTCGCACTCATCTCTCGGGTGACGCCTCATGGCACCTACACCGACGCTCTCCCCGCGTTCTTTCTCTTGGGCTGCGGCGTAGGTCTCGCTTCTGCTCCGTGCACCGAGTCAGTGATGGGGTCACTGCCGCACTCCCAGGCCGGGGTCGGGGCCGCCACCAACAGTGCCGCGCTGCAGGTAGGGGGAGCTCTCGGGGTCGCCGTCCTCGGCAGTCTCCTCAACAGCCGTTACCAGGCAAGGATGACCCCGGTGCTTGCGCACTACGTGATTCCGAAGTCGATATCGGGCCTGATAACCGGCTCGCTCGGTGGTGCACTCGGTGTCGCACGTCAAGTCGGTGGCCCTCTCGGCGCCGCTCTTGGCACCGTTGCCCGCGCATCTTTTCTCAGTGGCCTGGGCCTGGCAACGGCCGTTGGTGCCGCCGCCGTCGGGACCGCAGCGATGGTGGTCGTGTTCGCCCTGCCGAACCGGAGCATTGATCGACCACGCCGGCACCCTGATGGCATACAGGACGGCTAGCAGGCAGTTGCCTGGCTGGTGCGGAACTTCGTTCGTCAGGGGCGCCGCCGGCTTGCACCGACCTACGAGTGAGCTCGACGCTCCAGTCACCGCGACTGGGCAGCCGATCTCGGCTTCACCGTCGAGAAGAACCGGGACCTCGGCTTGACGGCGCACGATCGCTTGAGCAACGATAGCCGCTTCGTGGCGCCCAAGGACTGCGCCGCGGTCACGGACTTTTGACGAGGGCTCTCGCGAGGTTGACAGGCCCCGACCCTCGGTCGGGGATCGATGTCTCGCCCAGGAGTGCTGCATCGGGAGGTCACGCGTTGAGACGACTCTTAGCTACCACTGCCCGTATCGGATTTACACCACTGACAGTGGTGGCTCTCTCTCTTTCCGTGGTAATAAGAGCGGCGCCTGCGCCGCGGCCGCTGGCTGAGTCGCAGTGGAACTGGTGCAACACCGAGGCCGTGAGGTCTGCTCCAGCGGTTGTCTGGACACGTCTCGAGAACGCGACGGCGGCCCACGGCGATGTGCCCCAGACGTACTGGAGCAACGTCACTTACCGGGACGACATCGCGAAAATCATCTGCTACGAGAGCACGTTCCGATACCTGGCCGAGGATGGCTCGCAGTACGGGTGGTTTCAGATGTCGGAGCCCCTCATACGACGCGAAGGCGTCAGGTTCACCGACTATCTGGGCGGATCAGCTACCCAGGCCGCGGGTTGGTACCAGTGCACGGCGGGGGAGCGCTACATCGACGCGCGTTACGGCAACCCGGCTGCAGCCTGGACCCATGAGGAGAACTATGGATGGTACTGACGCCAGTTTGGCAAGCTGTCGTTCCGCCCGGCCGTGATCATTGGCCCGGCCGTGATCATTGGCCCGACTGTGATCACCGGCCCGACTGTGATCACCGGCCCGGCCGTGACCACCGGCCCGGGTGTGATCATTGGCCCGGGTGTGATCATTGGCCCGGCGAGAGCGAAACAGGCAAGATGGCTCCATGCACCGGAGCCGCCTTACGGCAGTACTTGTCGACGTACCCCACGAGCAGTACCGGAAAGTCATCGACTTCTGGTCGGGCGCACTCGGCGACCGCCCGGAGTCGGACGAGGAAGACCCCGACTATGCCTCTCTGGGTCAGCCGGTGCCGGGCTTGCAGTTCATGGTGCAACAGGTCGATGCTGACGCCCGCATTCACCTGGACATAGAGACCGACGACGTAGAGGCCGAGGTCGCTCGCCTCGAGCAACTCGGCGCCGAGCGTGTCGAGAAAATTGACACCTGGTGGGTGATGCGGGATCCGGCAGGGGTTCTCTTCTGTGTCGTGCGGGTTCAGGATCCCGCCTCCTTCGAGAGCGGTGCTCGCAGCTTCGGGTGAGGGAGCCCGTGGGGCCGCTCGTGGCGGGACGCTCTCGACAAACTACCTACCGGTAGGTAGGCTAGCCCCGTGACTCTTCAGGAGATGGCCCGTTCGACGGCTGAAGGCGAGGACGGCGATTCTCAGCCGTCATCACGGGGTGGATCGCTCAAGCCCGTTCTGGATGTTCTGCCCAAGTCTGTATATGAGAACCCTACCTGGAAGGGGTTGTCGTACTTTGCCCGTGATCTCGTGATCTACCTCGGGCTTGTCACCGCGCTGATCTTCGTCTCCAACGTTGCCGGGGCTCTGGCGCTGGACCTCGCCGCATCGCTGCTTGTGTCGGCTCTGTTCATAGTCGGGCACGACTCTGCGCACGGGGCCCTTTTTGCCAGCAAGCGACTCAACTCGATCGTCGGGCACGTCGCAATGCTGCCTGGGGGCCACGTCTACGAGGGCTGGATCCTCGGTCACAACCGTGTCCATCACTCCTATACGGTGCGACAGGGCTTCGACTTCGTCTGGCACCCGCTCACACCGGAGGAGTTTCGAGCTTTGTCAGCTCGAAAGCGCCTCCTACACCGTCTCGAATGGTCATGGGCCGGTGCCGGTCTCTACTACATGCACGACGTGTGGTGGTCGAAGATGATCGTCGGCAAGGTTCCCCACCGATGGGCGAAGCTGGTGCGCAGGGACAGGTTCTTCGTGCTCGGCTACGTGCTGTTTGGCGCCGGCCTCCTCAGCTGGGCCGGGGCGGAGATGACCGGCACCGTGGCTGGAACGATCTGGTTGATAGTTCGGGTCATGGTCGTACCTTTCCTCGGTTTCCAGTACATGATTGGTTCTTTTGTCCACGTGCATCACGTCCAGCCGGACATCCGTTGGTGGAAACGGTCGGAGTGGACCAAGTTCAAGGGGCAGATGGAAGGGACGACGATCCTGCGAGCTCCCCGCGGCTACAACTTCTTCCTGCATTGGATCATGGTGCATGTGCCCCACCACGTCGACATGAGGATCCCCATGTACAACCTCGAAGCCGCCGCCGCCGCGATCGAGGCGGCCTTTCCGGGCACGGTGCACGAGGGGAAGCTGCGGTTTCGTGATTTCGTCGCGAGCTCGCGCAAGTGCAAGCTCTACGACTTCGATGAGGGCAAGTGGCTCTCCTACTCAGAGGCCGGAGTCTGAGCAGCCGGCGAGCAGGCGTGCCTCCACGCGCGATCAGTCGCGATCAAAGAGGAACTGGCACGACTGTGACAAGAGGTTGGCGGTCGGCAACGTCGATCCTCGAGAAAGCGCTCCCCCTACGGCCCGTGTAGCTGTCCTCGACGAGGGCGTCGGAGCTGTATGAGAGGGCTGGGCCGACCCAGACTGGGATTCTTCCGAGCAGGCCGGCGCTCGCGTGGTGGTTGTGGCCGGCGACGATGAGGCAGACGTCGGTTCCCTCGATGGCTGCGGCGAGCCGGTCAGGGTTGTCCAGAGCCATCGCCGCCATGGAGCGGATCGGGGAGGACACGGGCGGGTGGTGCATGGCAAGGATCGTGCCGTCTCGCGCGGGAGTGGAGAGCTCGTCTTGCAGGCGTCGTAGCTGAGAGTCGCGCAATGTACCCCCGTCGCACGCGGGGACGACGGTGTCGAGAGAGATGACCCTCAGGCCTCCGAACCAGTGCACCTGATCGATCGGAGTGTCAGCGCGTCCACTCCCATATGACCCGAGAAGCCCGAGTTGGAAGGCGGCGCGATTGTCGTGGTTGCCAGGCACGACGACCACCGGAGCCCCGGAGAGCCCTGAGAGGCGCTCTATCCTGTCGCGAAGAAGGCCGTAGGCGACCGGAGTCCCGCTGTCGGCGAGGTCACCGGTCAGGAGAAAGCCGTCCGGACGGCTCGGCGAGGCCTCGATGATGTCGATGGCCCGGTCAAGGTTAGCGAGCGGGTCCGCGCCCACCGGGAGAGTTCCTCGATCCAGAATATGCAGGTCCGAGAGCTGGAGAAACATGTGGTTGGACACGGCACCTGGCAGTGTTGCGCGTCGGGCCGCCTCGGTGCAATCTCCGACCTAGGCTGTGCGGGTCGGGGACCTGGACTCCCCACGTCGGCCCGTCGCCCTGCTTGGGCCCCACGACAAGTCCGGAGGTGGCTCTCAGAAATCTCCCAGGTTGATGGTCCATGCTGTGTGTCACGGCGAAACGGGCGACTTTGGACCGGCACATCGCACACAGGAGCGTGAGATCCAAATGGAGAACGAATTCGAGACACCTGAGGAAATCGAGGCGGCAGAGGTCGAGATCCCCGAGGTCGTCGACCCGCCCGAGCGGAGCTGGGACGTGGGTGAGGCTAGGAGTGGCTGGAACCCCTACGGCACGCCCGCCGCTCCGCCTTGGCCGACCCCACCTCCGGGCTGGTCGCCGCCGCCACCACCACCTGGTGCGTCGCCCTGGCCCCCGACCGCTTCGGTCCCCGGACCACCGAGCTGGGCCGCGTGGCCACCGGGGGGTGCCCAGCCCACGTCCGGGTTCTGGGGGCCGAGCAGTGGCCAGCCTTCGATGGGCTCTCCCCCCCCTGGCAGCGGTGGCTATCCTCCGCAGGATTCGGCTCGCCCGGCTTCGGAGCGACCGCCGAAGGCGCGAAGGGCATTCCTCGTGGGGCTCGGCGCCGTGGTGCTTGTCGCGGCTGTCGCAGGTGGCATCCTGATCGGCAAGTCGTCCAACCACACCCCGAGCTCGGCGACTGCCAGTGAGACGATCCCATCGCCCTCCCAGTCGAGCGGCCCCGGGACGAGTGCCAAGATCAACGTCGCGGCCATCGCCGCGAAGCTCGATCCGGCCGTCGTCGACATCACCTCGATAGACGCCTCGACTGGTACCGAGGCGGCCGGGACGGGCATGATCCTCACGCCAAATGGTGAAGTGCTGACGAACAACCACGTCATCGCGAACGCCACCTCGATAACAGCTCAGATCAACGGCTCCGGCCGCACCTACACCGTCCGCGTGCTTGGCACCGACAAGACCCAAGACGTCGCGCTCGTGCAGCTTGTCGGTGCATCGGGTCTCCGTACGGTCACTGTCGGCAACTCGTCCGGCCTCAAGGTTGGCGACGCAGTCGTTGCAATCGGGAACGCTCTTGACTTGAAGGGCCCGGAGACCGTCACCGAGGGAATCATCTCCGCGCTCGGCCGGTCGATATCGGCAACCGACGCAGGTACCGGTACCACGGAGAACTTGAGTGGTCTCATCCAGACAGATGCCCCGATCAATCCGGGCAACTCCGGGGGTCCGCTCGTAAATGCCAAGGGCCAGGTCGTCGGAATCGATACCGCGGCAGCGAACGGCAGCTCCACCCAGTCGGCTACCAACATCGGCTTTGCAATACCGATCAATGAGGCGATCGGCATTGCCCAGCAGATCCAGCAAGGCAGGAGCAGCTCGACTGTCCTCATCAACAACAAGGGCTTCATCGGAGTCGAGGTGATCTCGGTCTCCCAGGCACAGAGCTCTTCGGCAGGACTATTTGGCCCCCAGCTTCCCACTCCGGGCACGAGCTCCGGCGCCTACGTCGCCGGCGTGCTGCAGGGCACTCCTGCGGTGCAGGCTGGACTGCAGCAAGGCGACGTGATCACGTCTGTCAACGGGCGCCCGGTCTCAGGTCCCACCGAGCTTGGATCCTTGCTGTCGAACGACAAGCCGGGGGAGACCGTCTCGGTCTCCTGGATCACTCCCAGCGGGTCGCACCAGTCAGCAGCGGTAGCTCTCGCATCCCGGCCGGTAGCCTGATGAGCAAGATGGCTCGCGGGCTTGGTCCGACCCGAGATATCGCAGCCAGCGAGGGTCAAGCGGGATCAGGTGAGATGACTCAGCGGGCAAAGAGGTGCCACCCGAGCCACATCCAGCCCAAGACGAAGATAACTCGCCCTACTCGAGCCTTCATGAAGTACCGGATTAGCTCCTCGGCGGATACGAGACCGGTGATCCGGCGTCGCCCGAAGGCTTCGAGCAACAGGGCTGCCGCGGCGAGGACTGCCCATATGGCGACGGTGACGGTTCTCATCGGCACCGGCAGAGCCACCAACCGGCTACCAGCCAAGCCGCGAACATAAGCGCGCGCGTGACGTCGTGTCCCGTGAGCAGTACGAGCAGCGAGCTGATGGTCGGATGCTGACGGCGTGGAGCTTCGAAGAGGTTGAGCAGCTCGAAGGTCGTGAGAGCCACCACGAGAAGCAGCCAGGCCACTGCACCCGGTCTCGGGAGCGGGTGGGCGAGGGGGGCCGAGTGCCGGGTGCGGTTGGCTCTAGATGCAAAGAGGCACCCACCAAGGAGCACGCCCGCGATAGCGACCGCCGTCGTGACGTCAGCCGTCCAGGTGAAGGGCCTTGCCATCGACATCACGGCAGAGGCGGCTGCGCCGGCACCTGCGACAAGCAGGATCGGCCAGCTCACGAGGCGTAACCGCACCGAGCCAGCCTAGATACTCAGGAGCTGCCTGCTCGTTCGGTGGCGGGACTCGACTCCGCGGAACGGTAACATTGCAGACTGCGAGCCGATCAGAGCTTTTCCCCCAAGGGTGGCGACTCGCGACGACACGAAGGGAACCTCATCGAGATGGCGAACAGCGGGAGCGCCCGCAGGGCCGGCACAGGTAATCGGCGGTCGGGTGGATCCGGGAACCGCTCGGCGAATGCCCGTCGCTCAGGTGCCCCGTTGGCTGCCAAGCCGGCGCCTGAGCCCCACTACGGCGAGGCCGCTGGCGCGGATCGACCCTCGGCCGACGAGCGGGCCCGTGATCGGCTCAGCCAGCCGCGATCGGGGACCAAGCGACCACCGTCTCGCGGTGGCCAAAGACCAGGGGGCAAGATCGATCCCCGAAAGCGGCGGCCCCAGGCCCACAGCACCGGTAAGACCGCGGGGTTGTTCGGAGGTACCTTTGTCGGGCTCGCAGTCGTGATCATCATCCTCATCTCACTGCTGGGTGGATCGAGCGGTTCTACGAGCAAGCCGGTGCCCTACAAGCCTGCTCCGGCCGCATATGTGACCGCGGTGACGACTGTCTCGGCCCATCAGCTGGCTGCGGCGGGTGTGGGCGGTGGCCTGGCGGCGCCGAGCGGCGTGTTCGTACCGACGCCGAAGCAGGCGGCGCTAAAGGTTGGCAATAAGCCTGAGCTCGTCTATATCGGTGCTGAGTACTGCCCTTTCTGCGCGGCCACCAGGTGGCCACTTGTCATCGCCCTCAGCAGGTTCGGCTCGTTCACGGGGCTCGGGACTGTCGCGTCGACGCCCTATGACGTCTATGCCAGTACGCGAACCTTCAGCTTCGCGAAAGCCACCTACTCGAGTCCCTATCTCGTGTTCAGCGCGACCGAGCTCACGAAGAACACCTGCGCCGTTGCAGTCGTCTCCAACAGCTGCCCGAACGGTAACTATACGAAGCTCGAGACGCCGAGCCCGGCCAACGCCAAGCTGTTCTCCACCTACGACAGCGTCACATACTTTCCCTCGACACCAGGAGGCGGTGGCATACCGTTCCTCGACTGGGGAGGCAAGTACGTCTCCTCGGGCAGCCTTTATGCCCCGAACCTGATCAACCTCGGCAACAGCAATAACTCGCTCGGCTGGCATCCCATGTCGTGGCAGCAGATAATCGACAACATCGACTCCAAGCCGCTGACACCGGCGGGCGAGGCCATCCTTGGGGCCGCGAACGTGTACACCGGGGCGATCTGCGACATGACCCACGGCAGGCCAGGGGCGATCTGCAAGGCGCCGGTGATCAAGCAGGCTGAGGCAGAGCTCAAGGCGACATGACAAGGTGGAGGCCGATCGCGGCCGTCGTCATCTCGGTCCTCGGCCTTGGCGTAGCCACCTATCTGACCTACAGCCACTACACCGCCGGGGCTAAGGGCGTCAACAGCTGTCCCTTCGGCGCCGGCTCCGGGGGCACGATCGACTGCACTGCCGTCCTCACGAGCGGGTGGTCGACGATCCTGGGACTGCCTGTCGCGCTCTACGGGGCTGTGTTCTTTGTCTTCATGATCGTGATCAACCTGCCGGCCATGTGGCGCTCGGAGTCACTGCTGGTCGCGCGGCTTCGGCTGGCGGCGGTGTGCGCGGGGATGGTGATGGTGATCTACCTCGTCGGCGTCGAGCTGCTGGCGGTCCGCCACATCTGCATCTGGTGCACGAGTGTCCACATACTCCAGTTCCTGCTCTTCCTCCTCGTGATCACGGGATGGAACGATACGGGTTGGGCCGCCTCGCAGTGGGAGGACGAAGATGGCGAAGCGGACTACGCGGCGCCGAGGACGGCTTCGTCCAGCCGCGCCTGAGCCCGGCGGTCACGGGAGCTGTAGGCGGGCTCAGATACGAGCAGAAGCTCCGGCCGCCACATACGGCCGAGCTTTGAAGGCGAGCGGTGCCAGCGCGAGCGGCCGGTTGGCATGGCCGTCGAAGCCGAAGAACCACGGCGAGTAGAGAATCCACCACTGGCCGTCGGCCTGCTCGAAGAGGGACTCCTCACCGGGGCCCGCACCCTGGCTGTTGGAGCCGATGAACGGCCCGCGCGTCGTCAGATCTCTGCACGGCCCGGCCGGGCCAGCACACCGGGCGAATCCAATGCCGTAGTTGGGGCTGTTGAACCAGGCTCCCGAGTAGAAGAGCCAGAACCTCCCGCGCACCTCGACCATGTCAGGCGCCTCGACGATGTTCTCCTGCCAGCCCTTGGTGCCGGAAAGAAG
>JAKACA010000280.1 GCA_021796455.1 Actinomycetes bacterium | reverse complement strand
CGGGCGATAACCGCGTCGGCGAACTCGGCGGTTCCGACCTGTGCAGTGGAGACGGCCGGGTCGTAGATGTCGTGGGTGTGCACCCCGTCCTCGATGGTGCGAAGCCATGCGTTGTGGACCCGGGCAGCTGCCGCGCCCTGGCCGATGTGGACGAGCATCTGGACCGCCCCGAGCAGGAGGCCCGATGGATTGGCGACGTTCTGGCCGGCAAGGAGGGGCGCGGAACCGTGGATCGCCTCGAACATTGCGATCTCGGCACCGATGTTGGCACTGCCGGCCAGCCCTACAGAGCCGGCGATCTGCGCTGCCACGTCGGAGAGGATGTCCCCGTAGAGGTTCGGCAGGACGACAACGTCGAAGGCCTCAGGGGTGTCCGCGAGCTTGGCAGCACCAATGTCGACGATCCAGTGCTCGGATTCGATATCGGGGTACTCGCAAGCCACCTCTTCGAAGACCCGGTGGAACAGCCCGTCGGTCATCTTCATGATGTTGTCCTTGGTGAAGCACGTCACCTTGGAGCGTCCGTAACGGCGCGCGTACTCGAAGGCGTAGCGGACCACTCGCTCGGTTCCCGGTCGGGTGATCAGCTTGAGGCACTGAGTGACGTCTTCGCTCTGGCGATGCTCGATCCCACCGTACAGATCCTCCTCGTTCTCGCGGATGATGACCACGTCCATGCCAGAATGCTTGGTGGCAACGAACGGGGAGTACGACGGGCATGGCCTGACGTTGGCGAACAATCCGAATGCCTTGCGGATAGTGACATTCAGGCTTTTAAATCCTCCCCCCTGCGGCGTGGTGATGGGGGCTTTCAGGAAGACCTTCGTTCGCCGCAAGGACTCCCAGGCCTCCGGGTCGATGCCGGCAGTGTTGCCGTGCGCGTACACCGCCTCGCCGATCTGGATAGTCTCAACGTCGAGCTCGGCACCCCCGGCCATGATGACGCGGAGGGTGCCGTCCATGATCTCTGGTCCTATTCCGTCGCCGTGCGCGACGGTGATCGGGACCGACTCGGCAGGATGGACGCTCATGATCTACTCCTTGGTCGGGGGTTCGGTGGCGAGGGCCACAGGGCGGGCAGCTGTCAGTACTCCGGGATGCCGTCAACTGCCTCCAACATGGCGAGCCGCGACCTTTGCAGTCGGTTGGCCAGGCGCGTCAGGGTCTCCGAGGTCGCTTCCTCGGTCTCGTGAACGCCGTCGCGGTGCTCACGAGACACAGCCACGGTGGCAGCGTCCCGCGGTGGCTCTTGTCGAGTGGCTCCTCCGCGGGACGGGTCAGCGACGGAGATCGCAGTGCGAGCTGCCAACACTGCCGGGTCTGCACCGCCGCTCTGCAACGGCGCTCGGACTACAGGTCGCCATCGCGTCCGGGTCGCGGCTCTGCGCCGCTGCTCGGACCTCGGGAAGTGCTCATCACACGATTCAATATATACGAATCGTAACTCACTAGATGCGCATCGCAGGTTAGGGAGCGCGATCCAGGTTGTCGAGGGACTCGGCAGGGGCGCGGTGAACCCTACGGATTCGCCGAGGCCGGAAGGTTGAACGCAGAGATTCGGCGAGTCTTGCTCCCTTCGGCGCGGCGCATAGATAGCCGGCACCCTCACGAGGGGCACGAGGGGTCAAGCGAATCTCGAAGCATTCGGCGGGCCTCGGCAACTACATACAGTGATCCGGTAACAACCACGAACTCAGGGTGAGAAGACGCAGCAATGGCTCGGCGGAGCGCATCATCGACGCTGTCTACGCTCTCGATGGCGGAGGCGGGCGACGCGACCCGCGCGATCTCGGCCAGATCAGTTGCGTGCCGAGCGCGTGGAGAATCCGCCGAGCAGCACAGGACCCGGTCGTCATGGCGAATTTGAAGGTCGGATACAAGCTCGGCCGCCGGCTTGTCCGCCGACACGCCGATGACGAAGGTCCTGCGGTCGGCAGGGAAGCACTCGGCGAGTAGCGCAGCGAGGGCCCGCGCACCCGCGGGATTGTGGGCACCGTCGAGCAACACGGGCGGCTCCATGCTCACAAGCTCAGCACGGCCCGGGGAGCTCATCGCTGGGAGCACCTGTCGCACAACCGACTCTGGGATAGGCCGAGCGACGCACTCGGCGGCCATGAGCGCGAGGCAGAGGTTCTCTGCGTGCGCGGATCCCCTGAGGGTGACCGGTACATCGCGGTAGATGGCGGTGGGCGTCTTCAAGGTGAGGAGTTGTCCCTCGACCGTCGCGCGGCGCTCGAGCACCCCGAAGTCGACGCCGCGGACCCACAGGGGCTGTGGGTGGCGCCGCGTGAAGCAATCGCGCAGCAGGGCATCAGTCTCGCCGAGTACGAGGCCGTGGTTAGCCGACACGACGGTCGCCTCGGCGGCTGCGACCTCGGGTCGGCTATCCCCGAAGAGCTCGGTGTGGTCAAGCTCGATGTTGGTGAGTACGACGGGAGCAGGCATGGCCACCGCCGTGGCGTCGTACTCGCCACCCAGTCCCACCTCGATGACTGCAAGATCCAGCTGCTCCCAGGCGAACCATGTCATCGCGGCCGCGGTCACGATCTCGAACCAGCTGAGCCCAAGGTTCATCTTGGTCTCGGCGACCCGGATTCGTGCGAACGCTCGCGCCAGCGCCTGATCAGGGATCGCCACGCCATTGACGGCGATGCGCTCATTGAGCCGCTCGAGATGAGGGCTCGTGTAGGTGCCCACTCGAAGACCTGCTCCCTGCAAGAGAGCTGAGATGGTCCGGGTGACGGTGGTCTTGCCGTTGGTGCCGGCGACGATGACCCTGCGGAAGCGGTACTGCGGCCTCCCCAGCTCTTCCAAGAGCGCGTCCACGGCGGCACGGCTCGGGGGATGGCGCCATCCGCCTCGTGGCGCGCCAACGCCCAGCTCACGGTTGGCGTGGGCATCGAGCCAGCGATGCCACGAGGATCCCTCACCTGCAGATAAGCGGCCGATCTCGTGTTCGGTGTCGGCGATCCTATCCTCCTTTCCACCGGTTTACGAACAGTAGTTCATGTTACCATCTACATATGAAGATCAAGTCCGATCCAACCTGGCGAAGTCGGGAGGTCACCGCCGGTATCGCGAGAGCCCCGGCGAGGGCGATGCTGAGAGCCGTCGGGTTCGAAGACGCCGACTTCGGCAAGCCTCAGGTCGGGATCGCGGCTGCGGCAAACGATGTCACGCCGTGCAACATGGGGCTGTCGGGGTTGGCTGGTGCCGCGCGGAAGGGAGCAATCGACGCCGGTGCGGTTGCGCTCGGGTTCTCGACGATCGCAGTTTCCGACGGCATTGCGATGGGCCATGCCGGGATGCGGGCTTCCCTGCCGAGCCGAGATCTGATCGCCGACTCGGTCGAGTGCATGGCCCACGCGGAGCGCTTCGACGCGCTCGTCACCATCGCCGGTT
>JAKACA010000279.1 GCA_021796455.1 Actinomycetes bacterium | reverse complement strand
GGTCCCTGCGTGCCGGCTCCCTGCGGCCTTGTCCTTCGGGTCCCGGGTCCTCCAGGCGGCTTCCTGGATCTCGACGGACCGCTCGACGGACCGCTCGACGTACCTCTCGCCGGGGCCAAAGGACAGATGCGCGGGCGCACGCCGGCACAGCGCGGTCACGACGTCTCGCGTCGTGACCCTGACGCCCTCTCTGACAAGCGAGGTCACACCCTTGTCCGCGATGCCGCAGGGGACGATATGTGCGAACATGTCGAGGTCGGTGTCGACGTTGAGAGCAAAGCCGTGCATCGAGCGCCCTCTGTCGACTCGCACGCCGATCGCGCAGATCTTTCGGGGGCGAGCTCCGTCGGGCTCGACCCAGACCCCCGGGTATCCCTCCAGCCGGCCGCATCCGGCCAGCCCGAGATCGGCGCACACGTCGATCACGAGCTGCTCGATCGCCCTTACATAGGCCGGCACGCTGCCCGGACCGACCGGCACGTCGAGCACCGGATAGCCGACGAGCTGCCCCGGGCCGTGATAGGTGACATCGCCGCCGCGGTCGGCCCGGACGACTTCTGCACCGCTGGAGCGGACGCCGCGCAAGAGGTGCTCCGGTCTCGTGCGCACTCCGAGCGTGTAGACGTGCGGGTGCTCGAGCAGCAGGAGATAGTCGCCGTTTCGGGTGTCGCGGATGGCGTGTTGGAGATCGAGCGCCTCCTGGTAGCGGACGCGCCCGAGCCAGCGGATGCGAAGTGGCTTCATGCCCTACAGCTCGGAGGCCCAGTCGCGGTTGGAGATCTCGTTGGAAAGATCGCGCAGGAAGGCCGAGGCGTAGGCGCCGTCTACCGCCCGGTGGTCGAAGGACAGTGCCAGCAAGCCCACCGAGTGGATGGCGATCGCCTCTGAGCCGTCGGGGGCCGCGACGACAACAGGACGGCGCTTCACCCCGTCCGTCGAGAGCACGGCCACCTGCGGCTGGTTGATGATGGGTCCCGTCATGAAGGTGCCGAACGGTCCAGGGTTGGTGATCGTGAAGGTCCCCCCGACGACGTCGTCGGCAGAGAGCCGACGCGAGCGGGCGCGGTCCGCAAGATCGGCGATGGCACGGGCAAGACCCCTGAGCGACTGGCCGTCCGCCTGGCGCACCACGGGCACGATCAGCCCCTGACGGTCGAGGTCGACGGCGATCCCGAGATGCACATCTCTGTGGATGATGAGTGAGTCCTCACCGACAGAGGCGTTGAGCTCCGGGTAGTCCCGCAGCACGTCGACTACTGCCCGCGCGACAAAGGGGAGGTAGCTGAGGGAGACCCCCTCAACCTCCTTGAAACGGTCCTTCTCCTTCCGCCGCACCTTCTCGATGGCCTCATAGTCGGCTTCGATGACGGTGAGGGTGTGGGCAGAAGTCGCCTTGGAGCGCACCATGTGCTCGGCCGTCAAGCGGCGGATGTTCGTAAAGGGCACCACCTCGTCCCGTTCGCCAGGTGCTGGTGCGGGAAACGCCGGCGCACGCACCGTCCCGTTCGCGCTCCTGGCGGCCGCACCCGCGGCACCTGGCGCACCTGGCGCACCTGGCGCACCCCCACTCCCGGTCCCGCCGGCGGTACCTGCTGCGCCCCCACTCCCGGTCCCGCCGGCGGCACTGCCTGCAGCTGCCTGGGCGTCCAGATAGCCGAGAACGTCACCCCGGGTTATCCGGCCGCCCTGACCCGTGCCCTTCACCACCGCCGGGTCGAGCCCGTGCTCGTCGAGGAGCTTGCGCACTACAGGAGAGAGCAGCAGACCCGGCCCCGAGCCACGAGAGGTGCTCCCCGTCCCCGCTCCACCTTGGGTGTTGGCCGGCGCGGCTGGCTGCGCCACGGCTGGTGCTGCCACCGCTGCCACCGCGGCTGGCTGCGCCACGGCCACCTCTGCCTCGGCCGGCGCGGCCGGCGCCTGCGCCACGGCCGGCGCTGCGACCTCGGCCTCGGGCGCGGCCGGCGGGCTCTCGGGCATGGCCCCGGCTCCGCCGATCACAGCAAGGCGCGTACCGATGTCGACCGTCGCCCCCTCGGGCACGAGTATCTCGGTTATGACGCCCTCGGCCGACGAAGGGACCTCGGAGTCCACCTTGTCGGTCGACACCTCGAAGAGCGGCTCGTCGTGGGCCACCGTGTCCCCGACGTTCTTGAGCCACTTGATGATCGTGCCCTCGGTAACCGTCTCGCCGAGTTGCGGCATCGTTATGTCAGCCAACGTGAAGTCCCCTTCCCGTGAGAGCGAGAACGGTCTCGCCAAATGCCTCCGACAGTGTCGGGTGCGGCTGGATGAACGCACCCACCTCGTCCGGCGTCGCCTCCCAGTTCACGGAGAGATACGCCTGACCCAACTGCTCGGTCACCCACGGCCCGACCATGTGCACGCCAAGGAGCCGGCCGGCACAACCGTCGGCCCGGCGCTCGGCGATTACCTTCACCATGCCGTCGGTCTCGCCGAGGATCCGCGCGCGGCTGTTGCCTCCGTAGGGATCCTTCTTCACGACGACGTCGATCCCCGCTGCCTTCGCGCCTTGCTCTGTCATGCCTACGAAGGCCACCTCGGGCCGGCAGTAGATGCACCAGGGAACAGTGCCGTAATTGACCGGCACGACCTTCTCGCCGAGGATCTGCTTCACGACCACGATGGCCTCGGCGAAGCCGACATGCGCGAGCTGAGGCGTGTTGACGAGATCCCCGACGGCGAACACCCCGGGAGCTGCGGTGCGCATCCACTCGTCCACCACGACAAAACCACGCTCGTCGACGACAACCCCGGTCCCCTCGGCGAGCAGGCCGGCAGATAGGGGCCTGCGGCCGACCGAGACGACGACAGTGTCGACAACTACGGTCTCACCGTCTCCGAAGCTCACCGTCGTACCCTCGTCGCCCGGCTCGTGGCCGTGCACCGCCACCCCCAGGCGCACGGTGATGCCTCGCTTTTGAAAGGAGCGCAGCACTACCTTCGCGGCGTCCTCGTCGCAGCCGGGCAGGAGCTTCGGCAGAGCCTCGAGCAGCGTGACCTTCACATTCAGGTCAGACAGCATGGAGGCGAACTCGCAGCCGATCGCACCCCCACCGATCACCACAGCTGAACGTGGGAGCTCCTTCAGGCTCAGCACCTCGTCGGAGGTCATGACGTACCGCCCGTCCACCTCGAAACCCGGCAGCGTTCTTGGCACAGATCCCGATGCCAGGACGACGTTTGTCGCGCTGAGACTGGCGAGCGTGCCGTCCGGCGCTCTCACCTCGACGACATGGTCGCCGACGAGGCGGCCGGTGCCCTCGAAGGTCACGTTCTTGCGCTGCTTCATGAGGCCCACCAGCCCCCGGTGCAGCTGGTCGACCACCGTCTGCTTACGGTCCTGGCTCGTGGAGAATTCGACCGCCGGCTGACCCGCGACTACCCCGAAC
>JAKACA010000054.1 GCA_021796455.1 Actinomycetes bacterium | reverse complement strand
TCGGTGTCGATCGCGTACTCGTCGACTCCCGCGAGCACACCAAGCAGCCCCTTGAGCGCGCCCTCCTCGGCGACGAGCTGCCAACTTCCCGCCGCCACGCGTGTAGTCCCAGGCGCGGGTGTCGGCGCATCGGCGCCGCTGGAACGCCGGAACGGCTCCTTTGCCCGAAACGAACTGGACATCTCGCGTCTCAACCCCCGTAGCTCATTGCCGTATCCTCCATGCGGAGCACCTCGGCGTCCTCGCCGCCGTCGGCGAAGCCTGCGTCGACCACCTCACCTACAAAGAGCGTGTGGCTCCCTGTCGCAAGCACGTGACGGACCTCGCAGTCGAGCCAGGCAATCGCGAGAGCGGGAATCGGCGCTCCGGAGAGTCCGTCCCGGTATCCGACACCGCTCAATGTCCCCGCGTCGAGGTCCTCGACAGCGGGCTTCACGAACCGGCGGACCTCGCCGCGCTGCTCACGCGAGACAAGGCTCAGGGTGAAGCACCGGCCGGACATCACCAGCTCGTGAGTAACGGCCGTTCCCTCGATAGCGACGGCGAGAAGCTTCGGGTCCACGGAGACCTGCATCGCCCAGTTGATCGCCATGAGATTCCGCCGCTCGCCGCAACGGCTCCCGAGCACGTAGAGCCCCGACGGCAGCTTCCACAAGACGCGCCGACGCATCCGGTCGTAGGCATCGTGGTCGACACCCGGAGGAAATGGCCCAACCGGGACCCCGCGCTTTGCCACCGCGCTCAACGTAGCCCGAGCCGCCCTCGAGCGGGCGCCGCTCCGTCGCGAGCGCAGGGGACGGTCACGTCGGCCCCTTTGGGATCTTCCAGTGCACCCCGAGGGATCCAATCAGTCTCTCGGCTTTATGCAGATCGGAAATGCCTTTCATGAGGACGGCGAGATCTCTTCGCATCGTCCGCGACCCCAGCGAGGAGATCCGGCTGCAGCTTGTCGCGGCATTCACGATCGCAGTATCGGCGTCGTTGAGGTAGTTCGTCAGGGCCTGGTCAGGGCTGGGCAGAGTCTCATAAGCCGTCCCGACGTCGATGGCAAGGCCCCCACAGATCGTGGTGACCGTCTGCACTGATCCGGCCTTCACCGCCTTGTACACGTCGGCAATGTCGTTCACCACGAGGTCGTTGTCGGAGGCAAAGCTGTTCTGTCTCGCCCACTGCTGCACCCTTGCGGCCGTGGTGCCGGAGTATGGGGAACAGCCCGCGAGCCCGAACGCGACGGCTAGGGCAGCGACGGCGGACGGCAGCCGGCGCGGCCGTCTCACGAGAAGATGAGCACGTGATAGTCGCGCCTCCCACGCCGGATGAGAACGTATCGATCCGCCAGTAGATCGTCCCTCGCGACGAGCGCGGCGCGGTCGTTGCTCCCGCCGCGCCGCACATTGTTGACGTACGCCCCGCCCTGCTCGATCGCCCGGCGCGCCTCGCTCCTCGAGGCACAGAGGCCGCTCACGACGAGCGCCTCGCCGAGATCGAGGCCATCGCCGTCGAGGAGCGAGCGGGCAAGACGTGACGAGGGCGCATCGGCCACGAGATCGGCCAGCAGCGCGGCATCAAGTGCGGCGATCTCCTCGGTGTAGATGGCGCGGGCAGCGCGCTCGGCCCGCAAGGCATCTTCGTCTCCGTGGACGAAGCTACAGACGGCGCGAGCGAGCGCCTGCTGGGCGTCTCGCCTCTCAGGACGAGCTTTGAGCGACTGCTCGAGCTCCTCGATCTCATCGCGAGCAAGGAACGTGAGGCCCCTGAGCATCGTACCCACGTCCGCATCGGGCACCCGGACGAACCACTGGTACATGGCGAAAGGCGAGGTTCTCGCCCGGTCTAGCCAGACGGCCCCCGCTTCGGACTTGCCCATCTTCACTCCGTCGCTGCGCACGAGAAGTGGCCAAGTGAAAGCATGCGCCTCGGCACCTCGCACCTTGCGGATGAGGTCGAGACCCATCGTGATGTTGCCCCACTGGTCGCTTCCTCCCATCTGGAGCCTGCAACCACGGTGGTCGAACAGGTGGAGGTAGTCCGTGGCCTGCAGGAGCATGTAGCTGAACTCGGTGAAGGAGATGCCCTGATCAGGCCTGCCTATCCGAGCCGACACCGACTCCTTCGCGATCATCTGATTGACAGTGAAGTGCTTGCCGACGTCTCGGAGGAAATCGACCAGCGGAAAGGGCACGAGCCACTCTGAGTTGTCGAGCAGCAGAGCCTGGGACTCTCCCCGATCCGGGGAGAAGTCGAGGAGACCCGACAGCTGAGCGCGGATTCCAGCCACGTTCTCGGCGAGCTGCTGGCTCGAGAGAAGCGGGCGCTCGGTGGCCTTGCCCCCCGGGTCGCCGATCAGCCCCGTGCCCCCGCCGGCGAGAGCGATCGGCTGGTGACCGGCGTCCTGCAGGCGGCGCAGCGTCGTGATACCGAGGAGGTTGCCTATGTGCAGGCTGGGGGCTGTCGGATCAAAGCCTACGTAGCCGGCGTGGCGCTCAGCGTCGAGCGCGCGGCGGGCACCAGGGCTCTCCTGCTCGATCAGGCCGCGCCAGGACAGGTCCTCCGACAGCGTTGGCATGCCCAACACCATGCCACGCCCGCAGCAGGGTCTGCGTCACGCCGGGGCCTGGCCACGCCCGCAGCAGGGTCTGCGTCAAGCCGCGGACTGTGTCACTCCGCCCGGTTGGCTCCGATCCCGCCCGGCTCGTCCTCACCCGTCGCCGAGACGAAGTCAAGACCGAAACGGCCCTTCACACACAGGTTCCCCGAGGTGACGTCGTGATCGAGCGGAGAGGTCACTCTCACGACCCGGTTGTCCTGCACGCGAACCTCGAGATTGCACCCGACGCCGCAGTAGGGACAGACGGTGCGCGTGACGTGCTGGCGGCTCTCGTCCCACTCCCCGCTAGCTCGAAGGTCATGCTCGGCGGTGAACATGAGGGCGCCGGTCGGGCAGACCGCGACACAGTTGCCACAGTAGACGCAGGCCGAGTCGGGAAGCCCTACGTCGAACTCGGTCGAGATGCGCGCCTCGAAGCCGCGACCTGCGACGGCGATGGCGAAGGTGTTCTGCGCCTCTGCGCCACAGGCCTCGACGCACTTGTAGCAAAGGATGCATCGCGAGTAGTCGCGTACATACTGGGCATTGTCGCGCTTGACCGGCTGCGCCACAGTCGCCGCAGTGGTTCCGTCGCTCGGGTGGTGGTGGCCCGCTCGCGCGCTGTCCCGCTCGCCGGCCAGGCTCGGGCGCATCGGCGGCCCGTGGCGGGAGGGATCGGCACCGTAGCGATCGATCCATTCGGTCACCTCGGGCGCGGCATATGAGAGATCTACCGAGGAGCCGAGCAGCTCGAGGACCATCCGCCTGCTCGTACGCACCCTCTCTGAGTCGGTCAGCACCTCCATGGCCGGCTCGACCTTGCGAGAGCAGGCCGGAACGAGAGTACGGGCGCCGACGACCTCGACCACACAGACCCTGCAGACGTTCACAGGTGCGAGAGTCTCGAGGTAGCACAGCGTCGGGATGTCGATCCCTGCGGCCGCACACGCCTCGAGGATCGTTGCCCCCTCGTTCACGCGCACGGTCTCGCCGTCGAGGCTCAACTCCACCTGGCGACGCGGCCAGGTCGATCCAGCTGCCGTCATGACACTTCCTCCAAGCTGGCGAGGAGCCCTTTGGCAACGGCCGACTCGATGGCGCTGCTCGCAGTCTGACCGAGCCCGCAGATCGAGGAGTCCCTCATCACGGTCCCGAGGTCGGCGAGCAGCGCTCTCTCAGCCTGGACAGAGCCGAGCGGACGCCGAGACGAGAGTCGCTCCAGCAGCTCCTCCTGGCGCACCGTCCCAACTCGGCACGGGACACACTGGCCACAGGACTCGTCCCGGAAGAACTGGGCGATCCGCTGCAGGATCTGCGCGATGTCGACCGTGTCGTCCATGACCATCACGACGCCCGAGCCGAGCGTGGTGCCCGCGGAGCGCACGGCTTCGAAAGATAGCTCGATGTCCAGCTGCTCCGGCAGGACAAAGCTCCCGGCAGCGCCTCCGAGGAGAACGCTTCTAAGCTCCCGCCCGCCTCGCACGCCCCCGGCAAGATCCAGGAGCTCGCGAAGGGTCGTGCCAAGCGGCACCTCGTAAAGCCCGGGGCTGGAAACGCAGCCCGATACGCAGAACAGGCGAGTGCCGGACGAGGAAGCGGTCCCGATCGAGGCAAACTCCGCGCCACCGATCGAGAGGACCTCGAGCACGCACAGCAGCGTCTCTACGTTGTTGATCCCGGTCGGCTTGCCGAACAGCCCCCGGTCGACAGGAAACGGCGGCTTGTTGCGCGGCTCGGGGCGCAGTCCCTCGATCGAGTTGAACAGCGCGGTCTCCTCGCCGGCGATATAGGCACCGGCACCGCGGCGGATCTCGAGCTCGAACACGTGTCCAGACGACATCACGTCATCGCCCAGGAGCCCGTGCGCCCTCGCCTGGGCTATGGCACCTTCGAGGCGCTCCTCCGCCAACGGGTACTCGCCTCGCAGGTAGACAAAGCCCCTCTCGGCACCCGTCACTACCCCGGCTATGGTCACGGCCTCGACAAGGGCGAACGGGTCGGTCTCGAGGAGCACCCGGTCTTTGAAGGTACCCGGCTCGGACTCGTCGGCGTTAGCGACGAAAAAGTGCGGCCGCACCGGGTTGTGAGCGACGGCAGACCACTTCGCCGCAGTCGGGAAGGCCGCGCCGCCGCGGCCGAGCAGGTTGGCCGCCTTGAGCTCGCTGAGCACGCCCTCCGGCCCGAGGGAGAGCGCCCGCCGCAGGGCCTCATAGCCGCCGGCCGCGCGGTAGGCATCAATGGAGGTCGGGTCGACGACCCCGACCCGGCGAAGGAGCCGGAGCGAAGAACGGTCCGAGCTCGCCTGGGGCACGAGCGCGACCGGCAGGGCCATCTCCGCTGCCCGCGAGGCCGGGGCCGGCGCTGGTGCCGACGTGCCGAGCTCTGGGACGGGCGCGACAGATGTCGCCACGCGCTCGAGGGCTGCACCGTCGAACGGTGCGACCGTCGCCCGACCGCCGCCTTCTCCCGAGCGCTGCACGAGGGCGGCCGATCCGTGCTCGCAGTGCCCGAGACAAGGGCTCGGCTTCCAGCTGAGACCGCCCTGCTCCTCGCCCGGAGGGCCGTGAGCGGCTCTGACCGCACCACATGGGTCGCTCCCCGTGCGCGCTATGCAGGCGATGTCGTCGCAGACATGCACTACCACCTGCGACATGGGCTCGAGAGACAGCAGCTCGTATGCGCTCGCCACGCCGAAGGCCTCTGCCGGGGCGATGTCGAGGCGCGCGCAGAGGTAGCCGAGCGCAGCTTTGCTGATCCAGCCCACCTTCTCCTGGAGGCTATGGAGGACCGGCAGCAACAGGTCTCGGTGGGCCTCGCGAGCGGCGCGGCCCCCGTAGGCGACGTGACGATCGATCTCAGAGCGCGCTCCCCCCGCCCAACCCGTGGTGGCGGCACCTAGCACTGCGTCGACGGCCGCACGCTCCTCATCTGTCGCGCGCTCGGTAGTCACCCGCAGATCCATCAGCCGACCCTTTCCACGTCATTGGCATGTGCGCGGTCGTTGGCACTTGCGCGGCCGGCCCCGTTACCGCCATTGTCCACAAGTCGCTCGACGCGTATCGCGGTCGCCTTGAACTCGGCCGTCCCTGATTTCGTGTCCCAGGTGTCGAGCGTCAGGACGTTCGTGTCGACCTCGTCCGGGAAGTGAAGCGTCATGAACGCGAGACCAGGCCTGAGCGTGGCTTCCGGGGCGACAGGCGCCTCCACACTGCCGCGACGTGAGCAGACGCGGACTATCTCGCCCTCGCCGAGACCGAGCCTCTCGAAG
Source organism: Actinomycetes bacterium (assembly GCA_021796455.1). GTDB lineage: Bacteria > Actinomycetota > Acidimicrobiia > Acidimicrobiales > Bog-793 > JAKACA01. The sequence continues at coordinate 12,153 of JAKACA010000054.1, read as the reverse complement.
TCCTCAGGCGAGAGCTCGAGGGTCTCGGGACGGCGAAGCGGCGAGCGGTACCGGCCGGTCTGCACTCCGGTGTTGAACGAGTCGAGCCGGCGACCGGTCGTGAGCCTGATGGGGAACTGCTCGTCGAGCTCGTCGAGAGGAGCCTCGAACTCAACGGGGAAGAACGAAGCAGGTGGCCCGGAACGCGGCTCCTCCCAGAGCCGGCCGTGGAGAAACTGCTGACCGGGGTCGTTCTCGTCGTAGCAAGGCCACTGGATGCCGCCGAGCTCTTCCAGCCGCCGGTAGCTCATGCCGCCATGCATGGGCGAGAGGCTCCGCAGCTCGTCCCAGAGCATCTCTGCCGTCGGATTGCCCCAGTCGTGTCCGAGCCGCTTCGCGAGGGCCGAGATGATCTCGAGATCGTCGCGGGCCCCCGCCGGCGGCTCGAGCGCCTTGCGCACCCTCTGCACCCGGCGCTCGCTCGAGGTGGCAGTTCCCTCGGCCTCGAGGGCACCGACGCTGGCCGGCAGGACGACCGTGGCGAGCTCCGCCGTCCGTGTGAGGAAGATGTCCTGGACAACGAGGTGGTCGAGACCCTCGAGCAGCCGTACCGTCCGCTCCGAATCGGCCTCGGAGCGAGCGGGGTTCTCCCCGATCACATAGAGGCTGGATATCGCGCCCGTCTCCATCGCGTCGAACATCTGCGAAAGGTGCCATCCTGCCGGCGAAGGGATCTTCACTCCCCAGCTCTTCTCGAAGCGGGCACGGGCACTCTCGTCGCTCTCGACGTCCTGGAAACCCGGCAGCTTGTTGGGGATGGCCCCCATGTCCCCGCCGCCCTGGACGTTGTTCTGGCCGCGCAGCGGCACGAGGCCGGAGCCGTACCGGCCGACATGGCCCGTCAGAAGCGCGAGGTTGCACAGCGCGAGGACGTTGTCGGTGGCGGTGTGGTGCTCGGTGATTCCGAGCGTCCAGCAGATTTGCGCCCTTCCGGCGAGCGCGTAGTCATGGGCGAGCTTCTTGATCACCTCGGCCGGCACCCTGGTCACGCGCTCGGCCTCGGCCAGGGTGTAGGGCTCGACCGAAGCGGCGTAGCTCGCAAACCCGGCAGTGGCCCGGCCGATGAACTCTCGATTCGCGAGACCGGCGTGGATGATCTCGCGCGCGATCGCGTTCGCGAGGGCGATGTCGCTGCCGACGTCTATGCCGAGCCAGGTGTCAGCCCACTGCGCCGACGTCGTCCGCCTCGGGTCGACCACGTAGAGCTTGGCCCCGCGGCGAACCCCCTTCAGCAGGTGGTGGAAGAAGATGGGGTGTGCCTCGCGGGCATTGGAGCCCCACAATATGACGAGGTCGGTCTCCTCGACCTCTCTGTAGGAGCTCGTGCCCCCGCCCGCACCAAAGACTGCCGCCAGACCGGCGACGCTGGGAGCGTGTCAGGTGCGGTTGCAGCTGTCGACGTTGTTGCTGCCCATCACCACCCGGGTGAACTTCTGGGCTAGATAGTTCATCTCGTTGGTGGCCTTGGAGCAGCTGAACATCCCGAAGGCACTGCCGGCAGAAAGCGTCCGCGCGAATCCGGCGGCCGCGGCGTCGAGCGCCTCGTCCCAGGAAGCCGGGCGGAGCTTGCCGGCCTCGCGCACCATCGGTTGGGTCAAACGGGCATTCTGCTTGGCCATGTCGGATGTCCTTCTCGATCTAGCTCTCAGATAGCGGGCGAACCACCAGCTGCCGTGATCCTAGCGGCCCGCTCCACGGTCGGCCGCCCGGCCGCGGACAGCAGGCAGGCGAGCTCAAGGCGCCGAGCCTTCGAGCGCCCCTCTCACAGCTGACTCGATCTCACTGTGAAGGGCGACGTTGGCCCTGCGGTCCCCGTGCACGACCACGAAAGCCGGCAGAGCGCTCGCCGCCGCGGCAGTTGAGCTCGCGTCCAGCGCGCCCACGAGCTCGCCGGCGCTCGACAGCTCTGTGACCTCGTAGCCGCAGGCGCGCACGAAGTCGGCGACGCGGGGGAGCTGGGGCGTCCCGAAGAGCAGCTCGAACTCCGCCTCTGCGAGCTCGCCGGCTTGCGGGAGGAAATTGAAGATGCCGCCGCCGCCGTTGTCGAGCACGACCACCACGGCGTCCATAGATGGCCCGCGCCCAGCAGGTCGAACGAGCCCAGAGGCGTCGTGCAGAACCGCCAGATCCCCGACGAGCCCGAAGACCTGCTTCTCCGATCTCGCGGCGGCTACTCCGAGCACTGTCGACACGACGCCGTCGATGCCGTTGGCGCCACGGTTGGCAAGCACGCGAGGAGGCGTCGGCCGCGGCCGCCCGAACCACTCGAGATCCCGTACAGGCATCGAGGACGAGGCGACGATGCATCCATCTGGCGGCACATATCGGTACAGAGCCCGGGCAACTCCTGGCTCGGTGACCTCGGCGTGAGCGGACAGTACCCCGTCGATCGCCCGCTGGGCGGCCTCCTCGGCCTCGGCCCACCGCTTCATCCATGGCCCCACCTCCCGAGCACCACCCCCGCTGGCCGATCGGTGCCAAGGGGCCGATCGGTGCCAAGAGGCCGGCGGGAGGGCGCGGGCGAGCACCGCGACGTCCCTTCCGGGATCTCGCCAGGTCCAGTGAGGATCGAGCGCGATGTGGAGCGCACCGTGGCCGGCGGACTTGGAGATCCAACCAGCCACCACCTTGGATGCCCACGGCTCGCCGAAGCTGAGCACGACCTCGGGAGTCATCTCGTGTGCGAAGGCCTCGACCCGCAAGAGCGCGTCGGCGGCGCCGATGACGTTGCGGTCCGCGCTCCGGCATCGAGAGCGCGGGTCCGCGAGAACCGGCCAGCCGAGCTCACAGGCAAGAGCCGCGACGTCGCCGGCCACCTCGTCCGCCCCGGCCCCCGCGACGATCACACCTCGCGCTCCCGGCCGGAGACCATCGGCTATCTCGCTGGCAAGCTCGGTAGCGCCGGCGCCCGGAGGGACGACCCGGTGCCACGACCCTTGCGGGGCGCGCGCGGCCGGGAGCTCGCCTGGCCGCCCGAGGAGCGGCTCTCGAAACGCCAGGTTCAAGTGGACCGGGCCCGGCCCGAGCGGACCGTCGCGCGCCTCGGCGACCGCACGACTGGCAAGAGATCTCCAGCTGTCACGGGCGGCCTCGTCAGGCACGCCGGGCTCGGCAAACCAGCGGACGGCTCGGCCGAACAAGCGGGTCTGATCGATCGTCTGCGGCGCCCCGACGTCGTGGAGCTCCGGCGGGCGATCCGCGGTGCAGACGATGAGAGGCACCCGCGCGTGGTGCGCCTCGACCACCGCGGCGTGCAGCTCTGCTGCCGCGGTGCCGCTCGTGGTGAGCACGACGGTGGGACGGCGAGTCGCCAATGCCAGCCCGATCCCGAAGAAACCCGCCCCTCTTTCGTCCAACCGGACGCTGACCTGGAGACCGCCGTGACGCACGAGGGCAAGAGCGAGTGGGGTCGATCTGGACCCGGGACACACCACCGCGTGGGTCACGCCGTTACGGCTCCACTCGTCGACGAGGGTGGCGCAGAACACCGCGGCCGTGTCGGCAGCTACGTTCGACATCCGTGCCTCTTCAACCGCGTGCCGCCCCGCTCCACCGCAACCGCTCCGGTCGGGGCAAGCGGGTCATCCTCGTCCATGGCTTCACCCAGTCCTCCCAGTCCTGGGCGGGCATCGCCGATGACCTCGCGCAGGACCACGAGGTCGTCGTGCCCGACCTGCCGGGCCACGGCAGCTCCCCGCGGGCATCAGGGGACATCGCGCGGGCTGCCGACCAGCTGGCGGAGAGCTGCGGCAAGGGAACCTATGTCGGGTACTCCCTCGGCGGGCGCATCTGCCTGCACCTCGCCCTGCGCCGGCCGATCCTCGCGGAACGGCTCGTGCTCGTGGGCACGACCGCCGGCTTGGAGGATGCCGACGAGCGAGCCGAGCGCCGGCTGGCCGACGAGGCGCTCGCGCTCGCGATAGCGGAGGGCGGTGACGCGGGGCTGGCGGGTTTCGTCGACGAGTGGCTGGCGGGACCGCTCTTTGCTCACCTGAGCGAGAAGCAGGCCGATCGGCCGGCCCGCCTCGTCAACCACGCGGCCGACCTGGCCGGAGCGCTTCGCCACCTCGGGCTTGGAACCCAGCTGCCGATCTGGGAGCAGGTGCGCGGCCTCAACATGGCTGTCCTCGTGGTCGCAGGTGAGCGGGACCCTAAGTTCGTGGCGCTCGGCGAGCGTCTGGCTGGGGCGATCGGGCACAACGCCCTCTTCCTCCTCGTCCCCGGCGCCGGGCATGCCGTGCCCTTCGAGCAGCCGCAGGCATTTGCCAACCTCGTACGCTCTTTCGTCGCCGGTGAGGTGTGGCCCCCTCCCCCAGATCCCGTGGCGGAGGCCTGAGGGCATCACCAGGCGATCCCAGCGGCAAGAAGGACGCCGAAAGCAAGCAGGAGCCGGCCGGTCATGACGAGCACCGGCACGAGATGTCGGCCGCTCGCACCCTTGAGAACCGACCTCGCAGGGCTGAGCGCCAGCGCCGCGGCGGCGAGCGCGATGAGCGCAGGAGGGCGTTTCGTGCCAAGGATCGCGACGACGACAAAAGATCCGACGAGGCATGCCACGTACATCCAGCGCGTGCGGCCGTCGCCGATCCTTACCGCCAGCGTCCGCTTGCCCGACAGCGCGTCGGTCGGTATGTCGCGAAGGTTGTTGACGACGAGCACCGCGACCGAAAGCAGGCCGACCGGCACAGCTGCGAGAACTGCGAGGCCGGTCACTCGCTCCAGGCTCACGTACGCGCTTCCGACGACGGCGACAAGGCCGAAGAACACGAACACGAAAGCCTCGCCCAATCCCGCGTACCCATAAGGTCGCGGACCGCCGGTGTAGAACCAGGCAGCGGCCACCGACACCGCTCCGACCAGGAGGAGCCACGGCGATGTGGCAATGGCAAGGGCTAGTCCGGCCAGACCGGCGACACCGAAGCTCAGCCAGGCCGCCAGGCGTACGGCTCCCGGTGACGCGAGGCCCCCGGCGACAAGACGGACCGGGCCCACGCGCTCTGCATCCGTGCCCCTGACGCCGTCGGAGTAGTCGTTCGCATAGTTCACGCCTACCTGGAGCGCGAGCGAGACGACAAGGGCCGCGACCGAGCGCCACCAGATGACGTGGCCCTGGGCGCCGGCGACCGCGGTGCCAACTAGGACTGGCACGACGGCAATCGGAAGCGTCCGCGGCCGCGCACCGGCCACGAATGCGGCCGCGTTGCTCATCGTCTGATCGGATGGTCCGTGCAGGGGAGCCTCTCAGGGCCGGCGAGGGAACCGGGAGAAGTCCGGGGCCCTCTTCTCGACATAGGCGTTGCGACCTTCCTGGCCTTCCTCGGTCATGTAGAAGAGCATTGTCGCGTCGCCCGCCAGTTGCTGGATGCCCGCGAGCCCGTCGTCTGCTGCATTGAAACCCGCCTTCAGCATGCGCAGAGCTATCGGCGAGAGCTCGTTCATCGTGCGGCACCACGCCAGGGTCTCGTCCTCCAGCTGGTCGAGCGGCACCACGGCGTTCACGAGACCCCAGGAGAGAGCCTGCTGCGCGTCGTACTGACGGCAGAGGAACCAGATCTCCTTCGCGCGCTTGATCCCTATCGTGCGCGCCAGCAGACCGGCGCCAAAGCCGCCGTCGAAGCTGCCGACCCTCGGGCCGCTCTGGCCGAAGCGGGCGTTGTCCGCGGCGATCGTGAGGTCGCATACGAGGTGGAGCACGTGACCACCGCCGATTGCATATCCGGCCACCATCGCGACGACGGGCTTTGGGAGGCGGCGGATCTGGATCTGGAGGTCGAGCACGTTGAGCCGGCCGATGCCGCGCCGTGCGACCTCGTCGTCGCCGATATAGCCGTCGTCGCCACGGATTCTCTGGTCACCTCCCGAGCAGAAGGCATGGGGTCCTTGGCCCGTGAGGATGATCACGCCGACGTCGGGATCGTCCCGGGCCGCCTCGAAGGCGCGGGAGAGCTCGAAGAGCGTCTGGGGACGAAAAGCGTTGCGCACCTCTGGCCGGCAGATCGTGATCTTCGCGACCGCCTCGGCCGTCGCGTAGGAGATGTCCTGGTAGTCGCCTGTTTCCTTCCAGTCGGCCGGCATGGCGGCCAGGCTAGTGCCGGCGGGTCGGCCGCGAGCCCGTTCTGGCGGATCGCGACGGGTTGCGGCAGCCTTGTCGGGTGCGCCGGCTCATCGCTCTCGCCCTGCCGGGCGGGCCGGGTTTTGTGGAGGAGCTCCGTCGAGCCTGGGACGACGGCGATGCAGTGCTCCCGATCGACCTGCGGCTCGCCCCGCCCGCCCGCGCGCGGCTGCTCAAGTCCCTGCGCCCCGCCCGGTTGATCGGCCCGGACCACGCCGCGACCGAGCTTGGCGGCTCCCAGCCCGTCGAGGAGGGCGATGCCCTCGTCATGGCCACAAGCGGCACGACAGGTGAGCCGAAAGGCGTCGTGCTCACCCATGACGCCGTCGCGGCCTCCGCCCGCGCGACGAGCCTCCGCCTCGGGGTCGACGCGGGCCGCGACGCCTGGTGGGCCTGCCTGCCGCTCTCCCACATCGGCGGCCTCTCGGTCGTGACGAGGTCCCTGCTCGGAGATGTGAGGTGCGAAGTGGTGGCGGGTTTCTCTGAGGAGGGGGCGGTGAGGGCGCTTAGCCATGGCGCCACGCTCACGTCCCTCGTGCCCACTGCGCTGCGGCGGCTCGACCCGGGTGTCGGCGCCGGGTTCCGCCGGATCGTCCTCGGGGGCCAGGCGCCGCCGGCCGCGCTGCCCTCCAACGTCGTCGCGACCTACGGGATGACCGAGACCGGCAGCGGGCTCGTCTACGGGGGATATGCGATCGAGGGGGCCGCGGTGCGCCTCGTGGGCGGCGAGGTCCATGTGCGCGGTCCGATGCTGTTTCGTTGCTACCGGGACGGGCGCGACCCGAAGGACTCCGAGGGGTGGTTCGCGACCGGTGACGCCGGCGCTCTCCTGGGAGATGGGCGGCTCGTCGTGCACGGGCGGCTCGGCGACATGATCATAAGTGGCGGTGAGAACATATGGCCGGCGGCCGTCGAGGCGGTGATGACCGGCCACCCTGCCCTGAGCGACGTCGCCGTCGCGGGGGTCGCTGACCTCGAGTGGGGCGAACGCGTCGTGGCCTATGTCGTGCTCGCGTCCGGCGATCGCGTGCTCGGTGACCCCGAGCGCGGGCGACTCCTGGCCGAGCTGCGAGAGCTCGTCGCGGCCGAGATCGCCTCGTATGCGGCTCCCCGCGAGATCGTCATCGTGGACGCGATCCCAAGGACCGCTCTCGGCAAGGTCCGACGTGATCGACTCGCCCTGCTGCGGCCTGAGACTCTTGGGGGCTGAGAGGCGCGCGCATGGTCGGATACGAGGGAACCGCCCGGTGGTACTCCGAATCGAACAGGGGCGAGGTGATGAGAAAGTCCGCGGTCGCGCGGTTGGATGCCACCGGGATGTTCCACACGACGGCGATTCGAAGCAGCGCCTTGACGTCGGGATCATGCGGCTGCGGCTCCAGCGGATCCCAGAAGAACAGCAGCAGGTCGATCCTGCCTTCGGCAACCTTGGCTCCAAGCTGAAGGTCGCCGCCGAGGGGACCGCTCATGAGGCGCTCGACAGGGAGCCCGAGCTCTGCCTCGATTGCTGCGCCAGTTGTGCTCGTGGCGATGAGCTCGTGGTGTGCGAGCAGCTCCTTGTTGCACACGGCCCACTCGACAAGGTCCGTCTTTCTGTTGTCGTGGGCGACGAGGGCAATCCTCATCGGAGCTGCCGCCGACGGCCTAGGTCGCCTGGCGGGAATCGGAAGAGGGGAGTCGGGCCCTGAGGTCACTCGAGAGTTCTATCCGTCGGAGATGACAGCGCGAGCCTGTCTTGTCGTCTACGGCGTAACGTCTGGATGAACATCTCGACACCTGCGGGCGGGCTCGGCCCGCTGCGGTCGGCGCGCGACTAGCTGGCGGGCTCGGCGGTCGGGCGCCTGGCGGCACAGTAGAGCACTGCCAGAGGCTCGCTAGTGCCGCCTGAACGGAAACCCGACCAAACTAGTAAGATATTGCCATGTTCAGTTTCCCTGACCCGGTCGACGAGCGAGCTGCACGCACCGTCGCCCTGGGGGTAGTGCTCCTGGGTCTGGCCGCAGTCGTCTCCCGCCAGGCCTTCCTGCTCGTGCCGTTGGCATACGGGTTCTGGGCTCGGCTCCTCACCGGCCCGAAGCTGAGCCCGCTCGGACAGCTGGCCACCCGGGTCGTGGCTCCCTTGCTGCCCGGGCGGCCCCGGCTGGTTCCCGGGCCGCCCAAGCGCTTCGCGCAGGGAGTTGGCGTCGCATTCTCCTCGACGGCTCTTGTCCTCTGGTACGGATTCGGCTCTGGCGCTGCCTACGTCGTGGTCAGCCTCCTTGTGGTCGCGGCCTTCCTCGAGGCGGCCTTCGGCCTCTGCCTGGGATGCAAGAGCTTCGCGATGTTGATGCGGATCGGAGTCGTTCCGGCCAGGATCTGCGAGGCGTGCGCCGATCTCACGCTCCGCCAGCCGTCCTAGACCGTGTGGCAGGGTCGGACGGACGTTCAGGGCCGCGGCTTATGGGGCAGATCGGTATCAAGAACGCCTCCGCCTGATATCATTGCAGTGTGTCCAAGACATCTGTAGAAGTTGATCCGGACATCGTTCAACAGGCCGCTGAGATTCTCGGCACGACCACGCTGCGGGCGACGATCGATGCTGCCCTGCGCGAGATCGTCCACGCCAGGCGCCGGCTAGAGCTCGTCTCCTTGCTCGCCCAAGAGGGTCGCTTCGACTTCGAAGCTGCCGAACGGGCGTGGGGTTCCGACGAATAGGTGGCCAGCGTCCGCTATCTGGTCGACACCAGCGTGTTTGCCCGGCTGACCAAGCCATCGGTAGCCGCAGCCTTTGCGCCGCTTGCCGCCGGACGACAGGTCGCCCTGGGCGGCCCCGTCGCATTCGAGCTCGGATACGCGGCCATGAGTCCCGACGACTACCAGGAGGTCGCCTACCGTCTGCAGTCGTTTCCCGCGGTAGCGACCACAGACGCTCATCATCAACGAGCACTCGAGGTCCAAGCCGCTCTTGCGACTAGAAGCCAGCACCGCGCCCTCTCCATCGTCGATGCTCTGGTTGCCGCGACCGCCGAAGCACGCGGGCTCACCGTATTGCATTACGACGGCGACTTCGAGCTAGTTGCTGCAATCACGGGCCAACCCCATGAATGGATCGTCCCGCGAGGCACCGCGGACTGAGGCGATCCCGACGGCCTCGACAAAGCCGGGATAACCGCCCCCGACCCGGCGGTAGGTGGCGCCGTCGGGAGCTTCGGGGTGCGGGCATGCGTAGCATCGGCGGATGGCCGCCAAGCGAGATTCACGGAGTAAACAGGCACGACAAGCCCGACCCCCGAGTCCTCAGCCTAGGTACGTGGGCCTCGATGTGGCCGCTGAGCTCGAGCGGGTGATCGACACGCCCCTGGCCGAGCTGGTGCCTACCGACGCGGAGCGGGCCGCGGCGGAGCAGCTCTCCCACCAGGCTCTGGGCACACCGGCCCTGGCCCGTCTGGCACAGGTGGTCGCCTTCGTCGGCCGGGGGCGCCCGGCCACCCAGGCAGGCAACCTCAAGCCCGCCGACGCCTTGGCCCTGGCCGCCCAACTTGGCCTCGACCAGCCCCTGCCCGCCCGGGTCGGCTCCATCGACGACCTGCCCGACACGGCCCACGCCTTCCGCTGGGCGGCAGCAGCCGAGTTCCTGGAATGGCGGGGCACCAAGATCCTGCCCGCCGCTCGGGCGGTCGAGCTTGACCGGGACCCGCTGGCGGCGTGGTTGAAGGCCGCTGTCACCCTCTTGGAGCACGGGCTGCTGGACGGATTCCGGCGGGGATGGCGCAAGGCCTACGTAGAAATGCTGGACGCCAGCGTCGGCTCGCTCCTGGTGAGCATGGTCCAAGCCGGCGGAACCGTCGCCCTGCCTGCTATCGAGGCGGCCGCCTGGGAGGAGGTGGCTGTCGCATACGACCTCCACGCCGACGACCAGGCCGAGCGAGCCCATCTCGTCCGCCTCATCCGTGCCATAGTGGCCCAGCTGGCCTACATGGGTATGGTGACCCAGGCGGGCGATCGTGTCGTGCTCACCGATCTGGGCCGCATCATCGCTGTCATGGCCGACATCTCGGGCGGGCTCGACGACGACGAGGTGGACCTGATCGACACCGACGCCCTGTCGCTGCTCATGGTGTGCGTCGAGGACGAGAAGATGACCTCCGAGGAGGCCCGAGCGCACGTCGAGGCCTGGGTCCAGGGTCGGCCCGACCAGGAGGCGGCCGCCGAGCTGTGCGAGGCGATGCTCGAAGACGACGACCCGCGACTGTGGGCCCTGGGCCTCGAGGCTATAGGCAGGCTCGACCCAGCGGTAGCGGTGCCCACCGTGGCCCGCCTTTGCTCCCACGCCGAGCTGGGCGCGCTGGCTGCTGACTGGCTCACCCGTCCCCCTGGTCGCGTTCGACGGTCCCGGCGACGGTAACCGCGCCCCCCGCCCCGCCCACTCCTCCGTCAGCATCCACCGCTCGTTCCGATCCCCGGCCTAGCGTCGGGCTGCGGGAACCGAGATCCGTGGAGGAGGTGCACATATGGGATCGCCGGAGCCCTCGTCCGCCAGCCAAGAACGCTTCGAAGCGCTGATCAGCTGGCTCCGCGGCGACGAGGCCATGAGCCTTCCCCTGGCCGAGGTGGAGAAGCGGCTGGGGACCGAGGTGCCGACACTGTTGCGTCAAATGCTCGACGACCACAGGGAGTCCCTCATGTGACTTCCGTGACGTAGTGCCAGGGCAGGCGTCCTGAGCAACGCCCCGATGGGTCGCGCTGTTACGGCGGCCCCGACGAGCGCCCAGCGTGGTCGCTCTCGCGAAGCACTCACCTCAGCAACTGAGTCAGGGCGAGTGAGTCGATTAGCGGGTCTACGCGAGGCGTGACCGAGAGGTGCCGATGCCCTTTCGGTAGCCCCCGTGGGGGTCGATCGCCACCACCTGGACCGCTTCGAGTCAGGGCTTCGGGCGACCCGGAGCCAGGTCTTGACGCAGGTGGCGTCGTTGCCCGCGACGACATCGAGGAGACGCACGCGTTCCAAGTCGACCAAGCCGGTGACGTAGCTCGTCGGGTGAGGCGTTGTCGGCCGAGAAGCTCGTCGCGTCCATGCCGAGCTAGGGACGAGGAAGCGATTTCCTCGGTCCAGGTCTTTCTCTCACAGTCAGGATCCGGGCACCGCCAGCGGCGTCGGCCAGGGGCGCACGGGGCGCCCACCGGAGGCCATGACCCTGACCACGACCGTCACCCGGCCCTTCGACTTCGCCTTTGTCCCACAGGTCGCGCAGGCCACGACCCGTCTCGGCGTCTCTACGAGCAGCCAGAGCTCGCCCTCCTCCTCCTCCGTCGCGCCGAGCACCACCAAGCCGTCGAGCCCGAGCAGCACTTGGGCGCCAGCCCACACCTCCGGAGGGGCCTCCCTTCTCGCAGGAATTCATCGCCGCAAGACTGGCGAGGCCCCTGGCCCCCTTCAACTCGGCCTATGGCGGAGCGGTCGGCTGGTCAGGGTCCCCACTTCATCGAGAAAAGCCCGATAAGCGCCCGTGAGCCGGCGGTTGCGGGCGCGCGGGACGGCCGCGATCCGCCAGCTGGTTGAGTTCGGGTTCGTACGCTGCAATCTGCGCCGCATCCACCTTCAGGCGATCGCGTCGAATGTTGCCGCGCTCCGGGCCTACGAGAAGGCAGGGTTCGTCGTCGAGGGGCGGCTGCGCGAGCATGCGTGGGTGCGGGGCGTCTACGAAGACATCGTGCTGATGGGGATCCTGCGCTCAGAGCAGGCCCTGACGTCCTGATCCGAGATGCCGTCGGCGGCTCCCAGCTGCGGCCGAGAGCCTCGACCGCAGCGAGTCAGCGATGCACGGTCCCGGCGATCGGTGATAGGGCGCGAGGTCCGGTGAGCATGGCGATATGGGTCAGTTCCGAGCCGACTCTGGTCCTGCTGGCTTACCTCGTCAGCACGACCGCGGGTATGATTGTGGTATGACCACGAAGATCGCCATCAGCCTCCCGGACGAAGTGCTCGCGACCGCACGTCAGGCGGTCGATGAGGGCCGTGCGAG
>JAKACA010000278.1 GCA_021796455.1 Actinomycetes bacterium | reverse complement strand
AACCTGGCCGTCGCCTTCAGGGACCGGAAGGCAGACATCGTCCGCTTCGCCACCGACCTGCGGGTGCCCTTCACCAACTATTCCGATGTCGCGGTTATGCCGATGTCCGCGTGAAGAGCCAGGTCACGGTGGTGATCTGGCCGGGACGTTCGGCATAACTACAGGGCCTCGGGCCATCCTTTCTGCTCCGACGACGAAAGGAGCAGATCATGGAGGACGGACCCAGGACATCGCGCGTGGCGGGGCGACTCGAAGAGCATCTTGAGGACTTCGCCGCGGAGCTCGAAGAGCTCGGGTACGCGTCGCGAAGCATCAAGGAGCAGCTGAGGCTCGCGCGCCATCTCTCGACATGGCTCGCGACGAAAGGGCTGACGACGGACGCGCTCTCCGACGAGGTGGTGCGAGTCTTCGTCGCCGAACGGCGGCAGACGACGACGAAGATGCGCTCGGAGCGTGCCCTCGTTCCTCTACTCAGCTACCTGCGCGACCTCGGCCTCGGACCAGCGAAGAGGCCCGAGGCCTCCGCCACCGGCGCGGAGTCACTGATCCAGCGGTTCGGAAGGTTCCTGGCGAGCGAGAAGAGCCTCGCGCCCGCAACGGTGCGCAGCTACTGCTCGATGGTGCGGCCCTTCGTGCTCACGCAGGCTGGACGGCCGGCTGGGTGGGCGACACTTTCCCCACGCGACGTCGACCAGTTCGTCGTCGCTCGCGCTGCTGTCGATTGCCCGGGTTCGGTCGGCGTGCGGGCAAATGCCCTCCGGGCACTTCTGCGATGGATGTGGCGAGAGCAGCTCGTCGATGCATCGCTTTTGGACGCGGTGGGGCGTGTCGCGGCCCCCGCCGCTACGAGGATTGGTCAGACCGCGTTCGGAAAGGAGGATGTCGAAAGGTTGTTCGCCGCCCTCTCCCAAGACGTTGCAGCGCGTCGCCGCGACGAGGCGATGCTCGGATTGCTGGCCCGTCTCGGGCTCCGGGCCGGGGAGGTGGCCTCGCTCCGCCTGGACGACCTCGACTGGCGCGCCGGAGTGATCCGGGTGCGCGGCAAACGGGGCCGTGTCGACGAGTTGCCCCTACCGAGTGACGTGGGCGCAGCCCTCGGCGTCTATCTGCAGAACGCCCGTCCACCGGGCACGAGCCACCGCGAGGTCTTTCTCGGCGTCGACGCCCCGCACGCGCCGATCACGGGCGCCGCTGTCACGAGCGTCGTGATCCATGCCCGCAAGCGTGCCGGCATCGACGGCCGTGGCGGTGCGCACCGCCTCCGGCACTCCGCCGCTTGCGCAGTGCTCGCCTCCGGCGGCGGGCTCACCGAGGTGGCCCAGCTCCTCCGTCATGAGCACCCGAGCGTGAGCACCCGCTACGCCCGTTCGAGCCTCGAGGCGCTCGCTACGCTCGCCCGCCCTTGGCCGTCCGAGGGGGCCCGATGATCCTCGACCTTCGCACCGTGGCAGCAGAGCACCTCGCGACGCGGCGTGCCCGCGGTTACCGCCTCGCCGATCACGACTGGCTGATCCGCTCCTTCATCGACGGCCTCGAGCGCCGGGGCGTCGCCACGATCACCGTTGCTGACGCCTTGGCCTTCGCCCGGCTGCCCGAGACCGACCGGCGCTGGCACGCCTACCGTCTGGTGGTCATCCGAGATTTCGCCCGCTATGTGCACAGCATCGATCCAGCGGCTGCCGAGCTCGTCCCGGCCGGGCTGATCCACTCACGGGTCGTTCGCCGCCACCCCTACCTGTACTCAGATGGGCAAGTCGAAGCCCTCCTTTGCGCGGCCTCTGCACTGTCACCGCGAGCGATCGCCGCAACGATGCACACGTTCATCGGACTGCTGTCGGTCAGCGGCATGCGGAGTGGGGAGGCCATCGCGCTCGACGTGGGCGACCTCGACATCGATCAGCAGGTGCTGACGGTGACCGGCAAGTACGACAAGAAGCGGGTCGTGCCACTCCATCCAAGCGTCGTCGAGGAGCTGGCGAAGTATCTCGGGGGACGCGGAGCGCAGGAACCTTTCTTCCTCGGTGTGAAAGGGGGCCGGCTGAACGCCAACACGGCCCGGGCGATCTTTCGCCAGCTCGTGAACCAGTGTCGACTCGATCCACGGCCAGGTTGCGGCACCCCGCGTCTACATGACTTCCGTCATCGTTTTGGGGTGAACAGCCTTGTCGACGCGCAACGGAGCGGCTCGGACATCGACGCGCGCGTCGCGGTGCTCGCCGACTACCTCGGCCACGTCGACGCGGCCTGCACGTATTGGTATCTCGAGGCGAGCCCCGAGCTCATGGCTGCGGTCTCCGAACGCGTCGCGGCGTTCTTCAGCGGCAACGCCCGATGAGCGCGCTCGCCCCCACGCTTCAGTCGTTCTTCGCGAGCTACCTCTCCACCCAGCGTGGCGCGAGCCGCCACACGGTCAGTGCCTATCGAGACACCTTCCGGCTGCTCCTCGGCTACGTGCAGGAACGGACCGGTGTCCGTCCGAGCGAAGTCGACCTCGCGATGGTCGATGCTGAGTTCGTCTGTGAGTTCCTGACGATGCTCGAAGAACAGCGAGGCAATAGCACTCGGACCCGCAACGCTCGGCTCGCCGCGATCCACTCGCTCTTCTCGCACGCCGCCCTTCGGCACCCCGAGCATGCAGAGCTCATCGCCCGGGTGCTCGCGATCCCCTTCAAGCGCGGCCAGCAGACCGTCGTGAGCTACCTCGATGACAGCGAGGTAGACGCGCTGCTCGCAGCGCCGGACCCTTCCACCTGGAGTGGGCGTCGGGACCACCTTCTCCTGCTGGTCATGGTCACTACGGGGCTGCGGGTCTCGGAGGTCACCTCGCTCGCTCGCGCCGACGTCTCGACTGATCGCCGGTTCGCGACCATCTCTTGCATGGGTAAAGGCCGCAAGCAACGCGTCACGCCGATCAACCGACCCACCACCGCGGCGCTCAAGGCATGGCTGGCCGAGAATCGAGGCGACCCCGACGACCGGCTGTTCACTGCGCGCGGAACGAACCGCCCGCTCAGCTCCGACGCGGTGGCCCAGCGGATCTGCCTGCACGCTAGGGCAGCGACTGCGGTATGTCCGAGCTTGGCCACGAAGAACGTGACTCCTCATGTCTTGAGGCATACGTGTGCAATGAGAATGCTGGCCGCAGGAGTCGGGATGGCAGCCGTGTCGCTCTTCCTCGGTCACGAGTCTCTAGCATCCACGCGGCCCTACGTCCACGCCGATCTCGAGTTGAAGCAGCGGGCACTTGACCGAACGGCTCCGCCGAAGACCAAACCGGGCCGCTATCGGCCGCCAGACGAGCTGATTGCCTTCCTCGAGGCCCTGTAGTTATGCCGAACGTCCCGGCCAGATCACCACCGTGACCTGGCTCTTCACGCGGACATCGGCATAACCGCGACATCGGAATAGTTGGTGTTATCCCGATTTCGGGA
>JAKACA010000053.1 GCA_021796455.1 Actinomycetes bacterium | reverse complement strand
CCTACGTGATCACGATCTTCGTCGTCTCGGGGCTCGTGGGCCGGGTGCGACCGCCCGCAGCCGACGGCAAGCCATATCTGCCCGAATGACCCTCGATCCGAACGGCGACCCGTTCGCTGCCGCCCGGCGGTCCGCCGCCTTGCTCGCCGAGCAATCCGGCCAGGACCGTCACGATCTCGCCATCGTCCTCGGTTCAGGGTGGGCGCCAGCCGCCGATGGCCTCGGGACTGCCTCTTTCGAGCTGCCGGTCACGGCTCTCGGCGGGTTCCCGAGACCGACGGTGGCCGGTCACACGGGCACAGTCCGCTCGCTCGAGCTCGCGGGGTTGCGTGTGCTCGTATTTCTCGGGCGCGTCCATCTCTACGAGGGGCACTCCCCCGCCACGGTGGTTCATGGCGTCAGAACGGCAGTGGCTGCGGGGTGCACGACGGTAGTGCTCACGAACGCCGCGGGCGGGCTGCGTGTCGAGAACCCTGTTGGCCGCCCGCTTCTCATCTCGGACCACCTCAACCTCACAGCGATGTCGCCGTTGAGCGGCGCGCCGCCTCCGCAGGGTTATAACCCCCGCTTCGTCGATCTGACCGACCTGTACAGCGCACGACTTCGCTCCATCGCACTTCGCGTCGATCCCTCCCTCGGGCAGGGCGTCTATGCCGGGCTGAGCGGCCCGCACTACGAGACTCCCGCGGAGGTTGCCATGCTGCAAGGCCTCGGTGCTGACCTCGTCGGCATGTCGACTGTGCTGGAGGCGATTGCCGCCCGCCATCTCGGCGCCGAGGTGCTGGGCTTGTCCCTTGTGACCAACCTCGCGGCGGGCCTCGGTCACGGCGGCGTCGAGCACGCGCAGGTCGTCGCTGCGGGCGCGGCCGCGGCGCCCTCGGTCGGCTCGCTGCTCGCGGGGTTCCTGCGAGCCCTGTCATGAGCCGCCGATCATGAGCCGCCAGGAGCGGTCCGAGATGAGCCCGCTCGAGGCCCGCGTGCGAGCCTGGATGGCCGACGACCCCGACGACACGGATCGGGCCGAGCTCGCCCGCCTTCTCCAAGATGGGAGCCCCGCGGCCGCGGCCGAGTTGGCAGATCGCTTCGCCGTCCGGCTGTGCTTCGGCACCGCCGGGCTGAGAGGCGCCTTGGGGGCAGGTCCGAACCGCATGAACCGCGCTGTCGTACGAGCAGCATCTGCGGCCCTTGCCGGCTGGCTCGACCGCCACGCGGCGGGATCGAGGGCGGCGGGGGTGGCCGTAGGATGCGACGCTCGCTTTGGCTCACTGGAGTTCGCCGCCGAGGTGGCTCGTGTGCTCACCGGAGCGGGGTTTCGCGTTCATCTCCTCCCGCCACGGCAGCCGACGCCGTTGCTTGCCTTCGCGGTCCGTCATCTGCGGGCAGCAGCCGGCGTCATGATCACCGCCAGCCACAACCCGCCAGGGGACAACGGCTACAAGGTCTACCTTGGCGACGGCGCTCAGATCGCGCCTCCCGCCGATGCCGAGATCGAAGCCGCGATCGAAACCCTTGGCCCCCTCTCCGACATTCCCGTCGCGGACCCAGACGGTCCGCTCGCGATCCACCATGACCGACAGCTGGTCGAGGCCTATTTGGAGGCGGTCGCTGCCCGGTCGCCGGCGCCGCCCGGGGCAGGTGGGCTTCGCATCGTCTACACGCCCCTCCACGGCGTCGCCGGCAGCCTGTTTGTCGCGGCACTCGAACGGGCGGGGTTTCCGGCTCCTCATGTCGTTGCAGCTCAAGCTGAGCCGGACCCTCTCTTCCCGACCGTGGCTCTTCCGAATCCGGAGGAGCCGGGTGCACTGGATCTAGCCTTTGGCGAAGCGCGGCGCATCGGGGCCGACATCGTCGTCGCCAACGACCCCGACGGCGACCGCTTGGCGGTAGCCGTCCCCGACCCGTCGCAGCAGGGAGGCTGGCGAATCCTTACCGGTGACCAGATCGGCTGCCTCCTCGGCACCTTCGAGCTGGAACGGAGCAAGTCGGACCCCGAGCCACAAGAGCGCCTCCTTGTGACGACGATCGTGTCGTCGACGATGCTCTCGGGGATCGCCGCTGCGAACGGCGTGCGCTACGTCGAGACGCTGACAGGCTTCAAGTGGATTGCACGCGCCGGTGACCGGTTCCCGGGCTGCCGTCTCGTCCTCGGCTATGAGGAGGCGCTTGGGTACTGCGTCGGCGACGTCGTGCGGGACAAAGACGGCATCGGTGCCGCCCTCGCGCTCCTCGGCCTCGCCGTGACGGCCCGGAGGGACGGATCCTCCCTGATTGAAGCCTGGGACGCCCTCGAGGAGATCCACGGCGTCCACCTGACTGCCCAGCTGTCCATTGGTCACGAGTCGCCGGCCGCCGTGATGGCGCGGCTGCGGGCCTTCCCGCCCCGCCACCTCGGCGGCCTCGAGGTGACCGAGGCACTGGACCTCGCCGGTGGCTCTGACACACTCCCAGCTGCCGACGTGCTCGTCTACAAGATGCCCGGTGCACGGCTCGTCGTGCGCCCGAGCGGCACTGAGCCGAAGCTGAAGGCCTACCTCGAAGTCACCGAGGAGGTCACCGCAGGCGATCTGGATGCCTCCCGGCGCCGCGCCGGTGACAGGCTCGTACGCCTGCGGTCCGCCGCGACTGGCGCTCTCGGGGTCTGAGCCCCTACACATGGCCTCGTGCAGATCGATCCCGATCACCGGCAATCCATGAGTGCCCGCCCGCCGCTGCTGCTCGCACCCCGAGTCGCAGAGGCGCTCGCAGCCCGCCGGCCCGTCGTCGCTCTCGAGTCGACCATAATCAGCCACGGGCTGCCGCGGCCTTACAACCTCGAGGTCGCTCACGAGCTGGAGGCGATCGTACGTGACGCCGGTGGAATCCCGGCCACTGTCGGGGTCATCGGGGGGAGGATCGTCGTCGGCCTCGACTCCGCCCAGTTGGAGCTTCTTGCCCTGGCAGATGGCGTCGCGAAGGTGGGGGTCCGGGAGCTGCCCCTGGCTGTTGCCAGCGGACGCCACGCGGCGACGACGGTGGCTGCGACGGCTGCCATGGCCAGGAGCGCCGGAGTCCGAGTCTTTGCCACCGGGGGCCTCGGCGGCGTCCACCGTGGAGCCGGGGCACCCTTCGACGAATCGTCTGATCTCACGACGCTAAGCCGTACGCCTATAACCGTCGTCTGCGCCGGCGTGAAATCGATCCTCGACGTTCCTGCCACGCTGGAACGACTCGAGACGCTCGGCGTGACCGTGGCCGGCTACCGTACCAAGCGTTTCCCGGGTTTCTACGTGGCCGACTCGGGCTACGAGCTCGAATGGAGCCTCTCGAGCCCGCAGGAGGTGGCTGCCACGATGGCGGCCGCCGACCAGCTGGGCCTGCACGGTGCCATCGTCGTCGCCAACCCGGTTCCATTCGAGCACCAGCTCGACCCCGCTGTCCATGCCAGCGCACTGTCGGAGGCACTCGCCGCGGCCCAGAGCAAGGGGGTGAGAGGCAAGGAGGTGACGCCGTTCCTGCTCGATCACATCTACCAGGCGACAGGGGGCGCGAGCCTCGAGGCCAATGTCTGGGCGGTCCGCAACAACGTGGCACTCGGCGCCGATGTCGCCACGGCCTGGGAGGCGATGGTGTCTGCGGCAAGAGGAGCATGACACCGGCACCGCGAGGGTCGGCTCTCGTGGCCGTCGTCGGCGACGTCATGAACGATGTCGTCGTGCGGCCGCTCAGGGCGATCGAGCATGCCACGGACACCCCCTCTGAGATCGAGTTCTCCCATGGTGGCTCCGGGGCCAACCAGGCAGCCTTCCTCGCGGCACTCGGGATCCATGTGCGCTTTGTCGGCCGGGCCGGCGTTCGCGACGCGAGCGGTCACCGGCAGTCCCTCGAGCGGCTCGGGGTCGAGGTTCGCCTCGGCGAGGACCCGGATTTGCCAACCGGCACGGTAGTCGTGCTCGTCTCCGCAGACGGCGAGCGGTCGATGTTCACCGACCGGGGTGCCAACCGGCGTCTCGGTGCCGGCGATCTAGAAGGTGTGCTGGACGGCGCTGCACTCCTTCACATATCCGCCTACCAGTTGCTCGAACCACAGACGCGCCGGGCGATTCGGACCCTTTTGGCAGCCGCCCGCCGCGCCGGCATACCCACCTCCGTCGATCCGTCTTCGCATGCCGGGCTGCGAGCTGCGGGGCGCGCGGCCTTTTTCAAGTGGACCGCAGGTGCTCGCCTCGTGTTCCCGAACCTCGACGAGGGGAGGCTGCTCTCCGGCGAGGTGGAGCCGGAGGCGATCGTTTCATCGCTGCTCCGGTCATATGAGATCGTCGCTCTCAAGCTCGGCGGCGGCGGCGCTCTTGCGGGCACCGCCGAGGGAGAGCGGGTGAGGCTGGCCGCAAGGACTGCAACTGTTGTCGACTCGACGGGGGCCGGGGACGCGTTCTGTGCGGGGTTTCTCGCCCGCTTCGTCGACGGCGGGAGCCTGGCGGAGTGCACAGCCGGCGCGCTGCAGGCTGCAGCCGGCACCGTCGAGCGTGTCGGGGCTCGCCCGCCCGGTGGCCAAGGAGCCCAACTTGTAGCCTCGTCATCCGCAGCACGCCACGATCGTCGCGGGCCTGCCCGGTGATTGCTGCCAGCGAAGAAGACCCCAGGCAAGCTCACCGACGGCTGAGGCGCAGACGGGCACGGTCATGGTTCGACCGCCTCCCGATCGCTTAGACCAACGCTTCCTCCGGCTCCAGGCGCGCCCCGCGGAGCCATTCGGTCACGTTCTGCCGCGACCGGCCCTCGCTCTGGAGGACCGAGAGGTGGAGCCACCCGTCTGCTGTGGCCACAAGGTCGCCGGAGAAGGTACCGGGAGGTACCGGGCTCGCGGCCGAGCTGCTCTGTGCCAGCGCGCTGCTCTGTGCCAGCGCGTCCCACACGATCACCCGGCGGTGGCGGAAAGTCGTCCACGCCCTTCCGACTCGAACCTGGCGCTCCGCCTCAGCCGCGGACCGGGACCAGTCGATCCTCAAGTCGAGCGGACCGAGCTTCTCCGCGTAGGTGGGCTCGCCCACCTGCGGCACCGGCCTACCAAGGCTCTCGACACCGCCGGCAAGGCCAGCTACGAGGAGGTCTGCTCCGAGGGCCGCAAGCCTGTGGCGCAGTGAGAAAGCGGTCTCGCGGGGCCGAATCGCGGTTGCTGCGCGGGCGAATACGGGGCCGGTGTCCAGCCCTTCATCCAGCTTCATGAGGCAGACGCCGGTCTCACCGTCGCCGGCAAGGATCGCTCGCTCTACTGGAGCGGCGCCGCGCCAACGAGGGAGCAGCGAGAAGTGGACGTTGACGAACGGGAGGCTTGCGAGCACGGACGCGGGGATCATGCGGCCGAAGGCTACGACGACGCCTATCTCTGCGCCGACATCGCACACCGCGTTCAGTTGGTCGGTGACCGGCAGACCGAGCTGGCGCGCCAGCTGCTTGACCGGAGTCGGTGAGCTCATGGGCCCTCGGCCTCGACGCTTGTCAGCCCCGGTGACCACGACGGCGATGTCGTGGCCGGCCTCCTGCAGCGCCGCGAGGCACGTAGAGGCCTCCTCGGGGGACCCGAGAAACGCCACCCTGGCCACGTAACTGCCTCTAGAGAGACGGCTCGCGAGTCGTGCTGCGGGGCCGGCGCATCCGTCCTGGATCGGGGTCGGATGTCTCCTCCGGTGGGGGACCGAGGTCTCCGAGCACTCGAGAGCGGAGGATCTTCATGGCGTCCTTGCGCTCCGCGGGCTCGAGGCGCTCGAGGAGGAGGACTCCGTCGAGGTGGTCGATCTCGTGTTGGAAGACACGCGCAAGGTACTCGTCGGCATCTATGGATATCTCCTTGCCGTCGATATCGAAGCCCGTGAGATGGACCTCCTTTGGCCTCACGATGTTCCAGTGAAGACCAGGCACCGAGAGGCACCCCTCCTCGAAGTCCCACTCGCCCCGCGCCTCGCTCACGACGGGGTTGACGATCGTCTGGGGTCCGTCCCCGACGTCGTAGACGAACAACCTCCTCTCGATCCCGACCTGGGTGGCGGCCAGGCCGACACCCGGTGCCGCGCGCATGGTCTCGATCATGTCCTGAGCCAGGCGAGCTAGACGGCCGTCGACGTTCTCCACCTCGCGCGCTCGCTGCCTGAGCACCGGATCACCGAATACCCGGATGTTGTAGGTGGACACGTCGGCGATTCTAAAGCGACCGGCTGCTTGCTCAGGACATGGCTGGGACGCTGCTTGGCGGCAACGCCAGAGCATTGCGCTTGACAGTGTCTGCATACCAGGAAAAGCTCGCTTTGTTGTCGCCGCGGACACGGACCAACAGCTCACTTCGCTCTGCTGCTCTCTCGAAGTGTCGCTCGATACTGGGCCTAAGTGTGGGGCACTCTCACCGCGGTGGCTCGACCACGCTCCGGCATCAGATACAACGGCTGAACCGGCACCAACACAGTAACTGGTCTGGATCAGCCGGGACGATCAAAGACAAGCCGGATCGCCGCGCCGGGAGGGCCGATCTCCCGCTCGCTTGTCACCACTACCCTTCGGCTCTCAGTTGGACCGCCCTCGAGTCGAGCCTCGCAGATCTGCCAGTCCTCCCGGTCGGCCAGATCGCCGAGCCTCCCGGCATAGGTACCGGGAGGCGGCAGCAGTATCTCGCTCGGCACCGCGATGGCGACCGCCTCTCGGTCGACTGTCTCGGTCGTGACGCCCCGGACCTCGTGCGGCCGGCCGAGGAGCCTCTCGGCGGCCTCGAGCTCGCCCGCGGCAATGTGGCGGCGTATGCGCGTCGAAGAGACGACATCGGGTCCCGAGACTCCGCTCGGCACCCCGGGCCGCACCGGGGATCCATCGACTACCAGGTCGAAGGGAACCACCCGGTAGCCAAGCTCGGCACCCATCTCCTCGAGGAGCGCGACAGTTCCCGAGCGGGCGTTGCCGAAGTGGAAGTTACGCCCGACTACTACCGTTGCTACCTCCAGCTGGGATACGAGCACACCGCGTATGAACTCTTCTGCTGTCTCTGCGGCTCGTTGCTCGTCGAAGCGGAGGATCTCGACTTCATCTACACCTGTGGCACCGAGGAGCTCGAGCTTGAGCGCGAGATCTGTCAAGAGAAGTGGCGCCGACTCCGGCCTCACGACGACGGCAGGGTGGCGATCAAAGGTGACAACGACACTTTTCAGGCCGTCCTGCGCCGCAAGCGAGCGGACGCGCTCGATCACCTGACGGTGCCCGATGTGCACCCCGTCATAGGCGCCGATCGTCACGACGCTGCGGCCGCTGCTGGGCACCGCGGCCGACGCTATCGCGCGGCGGCAAGCACGACGGCGGGTCGCAGCTTGTCGGCACCGCGCGTCTCGGCGATTGCGACGAGCTCACCGTCGGGCCCGACGAGCGCGAACGGCCCGTCGCCTGCCAGGGCGAGCGGCGCGCGACCGACCGACCGACCGTGCATCACGGCATCGAGATCTTCGCCGGCGATGTTCGCCGAAGGCATGTCTCGAACAAGCTCGAGGCAGGGCAGCACCTTCGAAGCACAGACATCGTCGAGAGCAAGTGCCTCCGTGTCGCGAAAAGACCCGATCGCCACCCGCCGCAGGGCGCGTAGGTGAGCAAGACCGCCGAGGCGCGCGCCCAGGTCGGAGGCGAGAACCCGAACATATGTCCCCGAGGAGCACTCGACGAGGAGCTGATAGAGCAAAGGGGTGCCAGTATCGAAGACCTCGAAGCGGAAGACCTCCACCGGCCTCGCAGGTCGTTCCACCTCGACCCCCTCGCGGGCGAGCTCGTGAAGGCGTCTCCCACCGATCTTCACCGCTGACACCATCGGCGGCACCTGGGACAGCCGTCCTGTGAGCGACAGCGCGGCCATACGAACCTCTTCGGGAGCTACTCCCCTCATGTCGGCGCGCGCGGTGACCTCGCCTGAGGCATCGAGCGTGCTCGTCGCCACGCCAAGAGCTACTTCACCTATGTAGGTCTTCCGCAACAGAGTGACAAAGCGCAGCAGCCTCGTGGCACGACCGATCCCGATGACGAGAACCCCTGTCGCGTCGGGGTCGAGAGTACCGGCATGACCGACGCGCCGCGTGCCGAGAAGACGACGCACGCGGGCGACGACATCGTGCGAAGTCCATCCGGCCGGCTTGTCGATCACGAGGCAGCCGTCAATGTCGGCGATCTCACTCATGGAGTCGCTCGATCCGACGCAGCGCACTCTCGACTCGCTCGCCGTGGATGACCGCGGGATCCTGGCGGAACTCGAGCAGAGGCGTTCGCTTCATCCGCACGGACCGACCTATGGCGGCTTGCAGACAGTGGCGGTGCTCCATCAGTGCCGAAGCGGCATCCGGAGTGAGCGAGGAGAGAAAGACGGTAGCGGCACGCAGGCCCGGCTCGGTGACCACGCCGGTCACAGTCAGTAGGCCCAGCCGGTCATCCTCGTCCATGATCGGCTCGAGCGCCTCGGCGATCACCTCCAGCAGCACGGCATTGACGCGAGCCACACGAGGGTACGGGGACTTTCTGCGGATATCGCCGCGCCTATCGGGCTGCGAGCGCTTCGAACCGGCCATCAGGTCCTCGGGATCTCGCGCTCCTCGTAGGTCTCGATAATGTCGTGCTCCTTCAAATCCTGGAAGTCAGTCAGCCCGATTCCGCACTCGAACCCTGCCTGCACCTCGCGCGCGTCATCCTTGAAGCGCTTCAGAGACGAGACTGCGCCCTTCCAGATGATGACCCCGTCACGAAGGAAGCGGACCTTGGACCCACGGGTGATGGCGCCGTTGCGCACATAGCAACCGGCGATCGCACCGATCCGCGGCACCCGGAACACAGCCCTGACCTCGGCGTCTCCCGTCACCACCTCCTCGAACTCAGGAGCCAGCATGCCGAGGATCGCGGCCTGGATTTCCTCGATGAGCTTGTAGATGATCTCGTAGGTCCGAATCTCGACCTTGCGGGAGTCCGCGAGCTCGCGCCCGCGGCGGTCCGGCCGGACGTTGAAGCCGATGATCGTCGCGCCCGATGCCGCTGCCAAATCGACATCGCTCTCCGTGATGCCACCAACCGCGCGGTGGACGAAAGCTATCTTGACCTCGTCGCGCTCCAGTTTGCGCAAACTCTCGGTGACGGCTTCGAGCGATCCCTGCACGTCAGCCTTGAGGACGAGGTTGAGCGTCGCCGTCTCGCCGCGACTTATCTGCTCGAAGATGTCCTCGAGCTTGGCCCCGGGGCCAGCGGTCGCTGCCACCGAGGAGTGGGCAAAGGCGCCGAGCCGCAGGCGCTGCTCGCGAGCCTCGCCAACAGTCCGAGCTACGGAGGTGTCGTCTGTGACTCTCAGCTCGTCACCTGCGATCGGCGGCTCGGAGAGGCCGAGAATCTGCACCGGGGTCGACGGCGGCGCCTCCTTGATGTGGTCGCCGTGATCGTTGATGAGCGCCTTGACGCGCCCCCACGCCGGGCCGGCGACAATCGGGTCACCGACCCTTAGCGTGCCCCGTAGCACGATGGCGGTGGCGACCGGGCCTCGGCCAGTGTCGAGGTTGGCCTCGAGCACCACGCCCCGTGCCTCGATCTCGGGGTTCGCCCTCAGCTCGAGCACCTCGGAAAGCACGACGAGCTGTTCGAGGAGATCGTCGACGCCCAGGTTCTGCAGTGCGGACATCTCCACCGTGATCGTGTCCCCGCCCCAGGATTCGGGCACTAGGGCATGCTCGGAGAGCTGCTGCATCACGCGGTTCGGGTCGGCATCTTCGCGGTCGACCTTGTTGATGGCCACCACGATGGGCACCCCTGCCGCCTTGGCATGGTTGATGGCCTCGATCGTCTGCGGCATCACCCCGTCGTCCGCCGCGACGACGAGAACAACGATGTCGGTCACGCTCGCCCCCCGCGCGCGCATCGCGGTGAAGGCCTCGTGACCGGGCGTGTCGATGAAAGTGATGAGGTGGTCGTTCCAGGACACCTGGTAGGCCCCTATGTGCTGGGTGATGCCGCCCGCCTCGCCCGCGACGACGTTGGTCGTGCGGATCCTGTCCAGCAGCAGCGTCTTGCCGTGGTCGACATGACCCATGACCGTCACGATCGGCGGACGAACGCGCAGATCCTGCTCGTCCTCCTCCTCCTCGTCGCCCTCGCCGAAGAAACGCGCCCGTAGCGCCGCCTCCTGCTCCTCGCCTGGGTCCACAAGACGGACGCGGGCTCCGATCTCAGCTGCGAACAGCTCGATCATGTCGTCACTCAGTGCCTGGGTGGCCGTCACCATCTCGCCCTGGAGGAGCAGGAATCGCACCACGTCTCCGGCGGAACGGTTCAGCTTCGGCCCGAGCTGCTGAGGCGTCGATCCTCTCTCGACGATGACCTCGCCATCTGGCACGGGGGCGTTCGACGGCATGTATGCGGTGATCTGGATCGGCTCCAGCTCTTCGATGTTGCGCCGGCGCCGGCGCCTTACAGGCCGCTGAGGCCCGCGGCCGCGGCCGCCCACACTGCCTCCACGGGCTCCAGGTGGCGCGCCAGCTCCCGGTGTCCCTGTGTTGCGACCTCCGAAGCCACCCCCAGTAGTCCCCGTGCGCGCGCCGAAACCCCCCCCTCCGCCAGGGCGGGGGCCGCCAGAGGCTCCCGTGCCGCCTCTGCTCGGGAATGATCCCCCTGGCCGCGAGGCGGGAGACGGCCGGCTGGCGCCAAAGCCCGTTCGCGGTCCCGTCGGGCCAGTGTGCCCGGCTGGGCGAGATGCAGACTCGGTCCGTCCAGGTGCTGCTTGGCCCGCAGGCGCCGACCGCCGCACCCCCGGCGGTGGCGGGATGGGTCGACCAGTCATCGAACGGGGCGGACCTGGAGGGGGCGGGATCGGCTTGCCGGAATCCGACATCGGACGCGGCGGCACCGAAGCGGAGGTCGGAGCCTGAGACACCTGAGCTGACTGCGGTGGCGGCGCCGGAGCCCGCGACGGGGGCACAGCTCGACCCTGCTGGGAGCTCGGCGGAGACGGAGGTGAGCCGCTCGGGCGCGGAGTCGGCCGGGGTTGCTCGCCGAGCTCGCTCGCCGGCCTGCTGACGACGAGCCGATGACCCGGCTCGGCCGCGTGGGTTCCCGGTGCAGGAGCGGTACGAGGCTCACTGCCGGGGGAGCGCGGCGGTGCAGTTGGCCTCGGGGCCGGAGATTCCCTCGACGGCGTTACTTGCGGCAACGAGGGCGCCTCGGGCGCAGGCAGGGACGCCTCGGACGCGGCAGCGATCGCTACAACGTCTGGACCTGCACCAGCGGACAGCTTGACCGGCTCTGGGCCCACGACGGGCTCGCGCTCTCGGCCGGCTGCGGCGCTCTGCTGGTCGGCGCCGGCTGTTGACACGACGCCTCCAGGTGCGCGTGCGGCCACCGTGGGGACAACCTCAGGTGGAGCTGGTTGTGCGACCTCCACGGGACGGCGCAGGCCGTCTCGGTCCGCCTTCCTGCGGACGCGGTCGGCTTGAGCGTCCTCGATGGACGACGAGTGACTCTTCACGCCGATCCCGAGCTCGATGCACAGGTCGAGCGCTTCCTTATTCGTGAGCCCGAGCTCTCTACCGAGCTCGTAGACGCGGATCTTCTTCGGCAACTGGCCCTTCGGTCCTCTCTACAGGGACGCGCGCAGCGAAAACACTGACCACCGGCGCGGCTTCCTATCCTCGCACACCGGCGCGCTCACCGTGAACCGGGGGACGAGATTCGTCCTCAAGTTGTATCGGCAAACTGGCACCGGCCGGGTCGGCACGCCCTCCGGGAGCCTCACGACATCGAGACGCTCCGCCGCTCCGCCCGCGCAAGGGGCCGCGCGAGCGGTCAGGTCACGTCCCTAGGACTCTCGAGCGAGCAAGGACCCTACCCTTGCTGTCGAGTGCCTCGACGGCAACAAATGCGGGGTGCCCTCGCAGTGTGATAGCTGTCTCGAAACCCGCGCGCGGGACGCTGCCGACCGAGGAGAGAGCGTCGCGGGCATGGCCTGCGAGAAGGCGCCAACTGTCCACCTCGGTGGCTCCGTTCCAGCTCACGTAGACGTCGACTCGAGCTGCGAAAGCCTGCAGCGCGACTGCCGGTGGCTCCACGGGAGCTCCCACCCAGGGCTGCTTGAAGGCACGGTAGGACTCGAGCCGGCGGCCCAGCAGGCGGCCGTCGAGCAGCAGCTCGGCCGAGGGGCCGTACTCGCTGAAGTAGGTGGAGGTGCCCCAGCCCATGAAGACGTGACCGTCGCTCAGCTCCTGCACGCTTCCAAGGGCCGGGCTGTCGACGGGTGGATGATGGAGGTATTCGCGCACCAGCACGGCAGTTCCCCGAGTCTCGTCGAGCGCTAGCACCAGGCCCCGCGACGGCGGGTTCACCCACGGAGAGCCGGCGTTGTCGAAGATGGTGAGCGTCCCGTTCTCATAGGGGCAGACGTCATGTTGGTAGGCGAAGCGCGCATCTGGCGCCAGGGCGAAGTCGCTCGCCTTGCCCCCAAGGCGCCACAGGATCTTGCCGCTGGGGCGTTCGATCTTGTAGGCGCACCAGGTGTTACGGCTCGAGATCACGAGATTGTTGTCAACCGGGTCGACATTGATCGAGTTGAGGTGGAAGTAGTCCCAGGGCACCTGGGGATCCTTCGGTGGACGTGCGTAGGAATCCTCGAAACCCACATGGGTGTCGCTGCGCCAGGAGAAGACGAGCTCGCCCGTCGCGATGTCGACTTCTTGCACCTCGCCGAAGAAATAAGCCGCATTCGACGCGCTTCCGTACGCCGAGAGATCGGCCGATGCGGTTCCATACGCGCTGAACAGTGCCGTGCCCTGCTCTGTGAGCACGAACTCGTGAAGATCGCCCTTGAGCCCGTTCTTGGCTTGCACCGTCGCGACGGTCCTGTAGTTCGAGTCCGCTATCACATAGTGCCCTTGGCCGTGGCCGGCGACGACGGCTCCCTCCCACCAGCAAAGGACCGGCTCTCCCCGGTAGGACTGCACGCGGAGATTGAAGAGGCGCAGGGAAGGCGTACCCCCGTTGGAGACCGGCTTATACCATATGAGCTCCCCGGTCTCGTCGAAGATCATGCCGCCCTGCTGAGAGCTGCCGCCGTGGCAGTCGGTGAGGATCAGCCCCGGAGCCGTGCCTTTACGGCGCACCTCCGTCAAGACGCGGGGCGGGTGAAAATCGGGGCGAGATCTGAAGCTTTGGACGTCGTCGGCCGCCTTGGGGTCGGCTCCGGCGGCCTCCACCCGCGTAGCCGAGCTCACCTGTGAGCAGGCTCCGAGGGACACCGCGACACCTGCGACAGCGATCTTTGTCGCCGAGCTCAGCAGTCTTCGCCGGCTCAGCCCGCCCTGCGAAGTCATCAGG
The DNA here is from genome assembly GCA_021796455.1 of Actinomycetes bacterium. Lineage (GTDB taxonomy): Bacteria > Actinomycetota > Acidimicrobiia > Acidimicrobiales > Bog-793 > JAKACA01. The sequence continues at coordinate 4,710 of JAKACA010000053.1, read as the reverse complement.
CGATAACGGCCTTGTTCACTGCCTTGGAGCGGCCGATCTCGGCTCCGTTGTGATCGAGCGCGACGACGGCGAAGTAGGGACCGTCGGACAGCACCGTGATCGCCGTCTCAAAGCCGGTCCTCCAAGCTGTCGCGACCCGGGTGAGACCAGTAGCTGACTTGCCCGCGAGCACCTCCCAGCTGTCGACGTGGGTGGCGCCGTTCCAGCTGACATAGAGGGTGTGGCCCCCCGTTGTTACACTTCGCAGCGCGAGGGCAGGCATGTCGCTTGGAGTTGCTATGAAGTCGTAGACAAAGGCGCGATAGGACTGGTCGTCGTCGGGAAAGCGGCCGTCGAGGATCATCGGGCCATCGTGGAGGAACTGGGAGAAGTAGGGCTGGTTGCCCCAGCCGACGAAGACCTGGCCGTTGTCGAGGAGCTGCACGCTTCCCTGGTTGCCCGCAAGCACCGGCGCGGGATGGGTGTAGGCGTGCTGCAGGGTTGCTGTCATCGTGCTCTCGTCGAGGTGGACGAAGATCGCCCGCGACTGTGGCTCTTCGGGCGGCGATGCCCCGTCGTCGAAGATGCTGAGCAGGCCGCCTGGGTGAGGCCGCACGTGGTGCTGCCAGTAGAAGGACGCGCCGGGGCCCATCTTGAAGCTGGAGTGCTTGCCGTTGAGCCTCCAGAGGATCTCGCCTGTGACACGGGACACTTTGTATATGGCCCAGGTGTTGCGCGACGAGATGATGAGGTTCCCGTCCGCGGCGAGCGCGATCGAGTTCATGTGGAAGTAGTCGAGGGGCATGCCCTTTGGCGTCTCTGCGAGGGTGCTGTAGGTGTCCTCGATCGGCACGTGGTCGAGGCTGTCCCAGGAGAAGACGAGCTTGCCGGTGGCTATATCGATCTCCTGGGCCTGGCAGGTGAGGACCTCGCCGTGCTTTGGCCCTCCAAGGGGCCGCAGGTCGGCAGGCACGGTGCCATAGGCGGTGATGAGCGCGGTGCCAGCCGGCGTCAGATTGAATTCGTGCAGGTCAGCCTTGAGCCCGTTGCCGGCCTGCACGCTCGCGATCGTGTGATAGGAGGAGTCGGCGATGTAGCAGATCCCCTCCCCGTGTCCAGCGATCACCTTCCCCTGGAACCACGTGAGCACCGGCTTTCCCAGGTAGGACTGGAGCTGGAAGTCAAAGGGAGCATTGTCAGCCCCAAACAGGGGCTTGAACCACACAAGGCGCCCATCGGTGTCGAAGATCATGAGCCCCTGCTGGCCAGGGCCGGCGACTCTGTAGCCCTTGGGCGACAAGAAGATGTGGCGGGGGTCGCCCGCTGCCTCGGCGCCAAAGTGTCGCGCTCTCGTCAAGGTGACTCTCGGTGGATGCAGATCGGGTCTCGTGACGAACTCGTACTCCTCCCGACCCGAGAACACATCTTCTATGATTGGCTTGGCGGCAGCCGGCTTGCTCGGAGAGCCAGGTGGTGGTGCCGAGGCACCGTGGGGCCACTCATATCCCCCGTACGCGGCGCCGCCAAGAGCTACAAGCCCGCCTCCGGCGAGAAGTGACGACGTAAGGAAACCACGCCTCGTCACCTTGCCTGCCCCATCTCGCCCTTCGATATCGGCGCTCTTCACGCGATCGTTGTCCACGCGCAATCATCCCTCCCGAGAGCCTGAAGGACCCCTTGGATCCGCGGTGTCTTCGGGGGGACGACGGGACACGGCGCGGCGGTGGCCGCTGCTCGGATCGCGCCTCCGTCCCGTGACACCCAGTTCGGTGGTGGTCTCTGACCCAGTTAAGCGGTCCCCTGTGATACCACGGTCATCGAATTGTTAGGGCTCTGCTATGGCAACCACCGCCAGAGGCTCGGAGACCAGATCGGCCGGCAGCTCGCAGGCGGGTGCATCGTGGACAACACGACCCCTGCGAAGAACGATCCACCGCCCTCTTCAGGCCAACAATCTTCGGCACCAAACTATCCCACGGCTTCTGCGAATCCGAAGGAGTGCCCGTGCTCGTCGAAGAGGATGTACGCGGTTCCGTTCGTGTTGAGCCAGATACCCGTGAGGGACGAGACTGGAGGATGTACACGGAGCGAGCCGAAGAATGGCGCATCGAAGTTCCAGACGCTGCCTCTCGATGAGACGAGGTAGTACCCCCGGCCAGGCGCGACCGCGATACCCGTGATGGTGCCGTTCGTGTACAGGCCCCTCCGTGAGCCGAACCATGGTGCATCGAAGTTCCAGACGCTGCCGTTCGCGGAGACAAGGTAGTACCCCCGGCCAGGCGCGACCGCGATGCCGGTGATGGCGCCGTTCGTGTACAGGCCCCTCCGTGAGCCGAAGAATGGCGCGTCGAAGTTCCAGACGCTGCCGTTCGCGGAGACAAGGTAGTACCCCCGGCCAGGCGCGACCGCGATGCCGGTGATGGCGCCGTTCGTGTACCGACCGTACATTGAACCGAGGAACGGCGCAGCACCGAAGCTGTAGACGCTGCCGTCTGCTGCCACGAGGTAGTAACCGCTCCCGTTCGCCAGGGCCGCGGCACCTACTATCGGTGAGGGCAGAGGATGGCTCCCAGACAGCCCTGTGTAGCCCTCGGTGTACAGGTCACCCTCGAACGAGACGTTGCCATAGGTGACGACCCCTCCCGCGGGGTTGACCCACACGTAGCCTTGTTGACCGCTACTTGGCGGAGATGGCGTAACCCCGGTCGTAAAGGTCAGGTTCGCCCCGTAGCCGGTGCCCTGGCTGTTGGTCGCGACGAGGCGGAAGTCATAGGTAGTGTCGGGGCTGAGCCCGGTGAGGCTCGCCGTCACGGGAACCACCGAGGTGCCCGAGCCGACTCCTTGGGGGCTTAGAGGAGAGACCAGCCCGTAGGCGACGCTCGTGCCGTACTGGAACTGGTAGGTCGTCTGGAGCCCGTTCGGGTTCACGGTGCCCTGCAAGGTGGCAGCGCTCAGCGACACCGCGGTTGCTGCCTCGGTGACGACGCTCGGCACCTGGACGGTGGCCGGCGCGGTGACGGAGAGGTCGGTTATAGCGCCGTGTGCGGACTGAGGGGCCTGGGCGGCACCCACAGCTGGGGCGCTCAGCGCGCCGGCAACGAGCGACCCCGCGACCAGCGCTCCAGCCGTCGCCAGCGTTCGCCACTTGCCCACATGCAACGTACCGTGATTCATATTCCTTGCCTCCTCAGAACTGTCTCGTCTGCTCGCGGCCAAAGAAATGACCTCTCTTGCCTCTGTGCCTTGCTTCTCGACTTGGCGGGTCGTGCCGTTCGTGCCCTGTTGTTCGTCACCGGACTATCACACCGCTCGCGCTGGGTCAGGTCGCCCCAAGGCCCAATCGCGACCGGCGAGGCACCGAGGCACCGAGGCGACAAGGGTCGGGTCGCGCTGGAGGGCAGTCGGAAAAGGATCGAAACAGCCTGGCTCCACAAGCCCCGCCGGTGGAGGAGCCCATCCTCCCCCGGCGGGGCTTGCTGTCAGCGCTTGCCGCGGCCAGCAGGAGCAGACGGCTCAGCGGCATACGCTCGACTCTGCCATCTGAGGTAGCTCTGTCAGCTGAGGCTGCCCGCTACTGGGCTCTTGACCGGGCCCCGAGCCATCACGAACATGGCGCTTCCGGTGGTGCCCGTCGCCGAGCCGTTCGGCACTACCTGTACAAGCACGACACGATCGCCTGTGACGAGCGCCGACTGCCTAAGCCCGGGAAAGCGCGTCGATGTCGTGATCGTCGCGCTCACGCTCGGAAGTCCGCCAGCAAGGCTGACCGTGATCGTGGAGGGAACCGCCGAGGTGCTCGAGACCGAGCTCAAAGTGCCCCGCGCGACGTCGATGGTCTCATAGCCCGTCTTTGTCTTGACGAGGAACTGGGCCGAGATGGCGCGGCCGGCAAGCCCTCCGATTTCCCCCCGTAGCACGCCGTCTCGACAGCCGGGATGCCTCATCCAGCACCTGGTCGGCCTTGTGTGCGCCGGCATGCTCGTGGGCCTCTGGCTCGCTGTCGTCACTGCGGCTGTCACGCTCGGCGATGTGGACGCATACGCGATCCCACCGGCTGCGAGCGCGACGGCGGCGGCGCTGGCGGTCACCGGCAGCAGCCTCTTTCCTAGAAGATGCGTGAGCTTCATCGGGTGCTCCTTTTCCCCGGAGTCGATCCGGGCGTCGTTGGTAGGTCACACCCAGTTGAACAGTCCCCTGTGATCCCACCGTCATACCTGTGTTAGGGCTTTGTGATGACAGGAGGATGCTGTCACCAATCTCCGCGCCGTCAGACGTTCGCCTCAGCTGGCCGCGGTGGTGGCGACCCCGACTACCGCACCGCCTGGAGGGAAGCCAGCCGCGTCGCCAGAGTAACCAGCGTCTCCGAAGCTGTAGACGGCACCATTCGCCCCTACGAGCCAGTAGCCCTGCCCGCCCGGCGTGGCGATCATGGCAGTGACGGGCCGGCTACGAGCAAGTAGGCCGGCAAGCGAGCCGTAAAAGCCGGCATTACCGAAACTGTAGACGGCGCCGTTCTGCCCGAGGAGCCAGTAGCCCTTGCCGTCGGGAGTGCGCGCGATGCCAACGACCTTGGCTCCGAGTCGTCTCGAGGCCGTGGAGCCGTAGAAGCGGGCGTCGCCGAAGCCGTAGACCGCGCCGTGCGAGCTTACGAGCCAGTACCCCTTGCCGTCGGGAGTGCTCGCGATCCCGACTATCGGCGGGGCGGGCCTGTGGTAGGCGAACGAACCGTAG
>JAKACA010000052.1 GCA_021796455.1 Actinomycetes bacterium | reverse complement strand
CCGGTGCTCGCCCCCTTCGGGGCGCGCCTGCTCGGCGCGTCTCTCTTTGCCGGGAACGCCTTTGTCGTCGGGGGCGCTGAGGTGCCGAGGCGAAACGTCACCACGCCGCTTGTCTCCTCCCTCGCCTCGACACTGGGCCGCTGCGCGCGACGTGGCTGGCCGAATGTGCTCAGCTCATCGGCCTGCGTGGCTTTATGGACGCGGCAGGCATCGTCTGCTCCGAGCTCCTCGGCGACATCGTGGCGCACCTCGAGCCCATCGATGAGCAGGTGGCCGTCGGGTTGCTCGGAGGCAGGCGTTGAGCGCAATGCTCGCGCGCATCGAGGCGGTCCTCGACAACGAGGCGATCGCCGAACAGGTGGCGGCGGCCGAGGCGGCTCTACCCATCGGAGTGCGCCCTCGTCGCTGGCGGTCGACTGGACCGACGTCGAGTCCTTCCCCACGAGGCGCACCAAGCCCGACGGCGCCTACTCCGACATAGAGGCCGCCTGGGAACACCGAAAAGGCGGCGGCCCAGGCGAGAAAGACGAGCTGTTCTTCGGCTACTACCTCTCGCTCGCCACCATGGTCGCTGACGAAGGCGCAGGAGCCGTCCCAGAGCTCGTCCGGCGGATGAACCTCGTCTCTTGCGATCACGACCCGGTCCCGGAGTTCGTTCCCATCCTCGAACATCTCCCTACCTCGGGGATCACCCTCGGCGACGTGGTGGCGGACTCGGGCTACGCGCACCGTGTACCTGAGCACTTCGCCCTGCCGCTGCGCGCTGCCGGTGCCAACCTCGTGGTGGACCTGCACCCGAACGACCGGGGAACCCAAGGCACCCACCAAGGGGCGATCGCATGCAACGGGAACCTGTACTGCCCGAAGACGCCGGCCGCCCTGTTAGACCTCGGACCCCTTGGCCGGGGAACCAGCGCCGAGGAGACCGCCGCCCATGATGCCAAGACAGCCGAGCTGGCGCGCTACAAGCTGGGGAGGGTCAGTGCCGACGACGAGGACGGCTACCACAGAGTCGCCTGCCCGGCCGTCATGGACAAGGTCCGCTGCCCGCTGCACAAGGCCTCGATGGCGTTGTCGTTCGACAAGCCCGAGGTGCTCGCCCCGCCCGAGGAAGCGCCTGCCTGCTGCAGGCAACAGACGATCACCGTCCCACCGAGCGTCAACGCGAAGACCGCCCGGCGCCACGACTAGCCATCTAGGGCCTGGCGACGCTCTTATGCCCGCCGCACGGCGAGCCGCATCGGGTCTCGCGCCACGCACCCGGCGCCGACGGCGCCGGACCCTCGCCGGCCTCGTCACGGCGGGGCCGGCCCCTGCACCGCCGTAGTCACCCGCTCCCACAGAATCCTGGCGGTCTTAGCTCAGCGCGCTCCGACGTCCGCCGAGTTGGCCGCCGCCGACCCCCGGGGCGGCGTAACCCGCACGCGGCGACGAGCCGCTTGTCACACCCCGGCGCGATGATGGCAGTCCACGCCAAACGTGAAGTGGGTCCCCACCAAGACGTGAAGACCTCCGGCGTGGAGCTGACCGGACTCGAACCGGCGACACCCGGCTTGCAAAGCCGGTGCTCTACCAACTGAGCTACAGCCCCCCGGGCGTGGCGCGCGAGGCGGCACCGAGAGCACCTTGAGACTACGCCCTCGCCAGCCTGCTCTGACCCCGATATATGTCCAGCCAGTCAGCCGTCCCAGCGCTGCCATACAGCACAGCTCAACCGCTCAGCGCCTCAGCGATCACGTCCACCACTCCGACCAGCCTACGAAGCGCCCTAGAGCCAGCGCGGAGGGTCCCGGGACTGACGAGCTCCCGCTCGGGAGTGTCCACTATCGAACGCACGACGGCAAACGGCCTCCCCTCAGCCAGCTCAGCCAGCCAAGCAGATTCTGTGTCACAGACCACCGCTCCGCAGCGGGCAAGTTGCTCTCGCTCGCTGCCGCGCGCGATCCGGACCGCTGACACCAACGGCGCCGACGTCGTCGAGGCGTAACGGTTGGACAGCGCGCTCAGCAGGCGCGCTCCCAGCTCAGAGGAACGCGTGTCCAACACCTTCGGGGGTTCTGTGACCTCGAGACCGGAACCCGCGACCGTATCTGCCACTCCCAGCGCGCTCGCGACTACGAGATCTCCCGCCTCGAAACCCCTCACCAGCGCGCCGGCAACTCCCACGACCACAACCGGGAGGTCCCAGGGAAGAACAGAATCCAGCCTCGCGACGGCCGTGCGGGAGCGGACGGGTCCCATTCCGGTAACCTGCACCCTGCCGCGCGGTCTTAGAGCGGAACTGCGTCGAGCAAAGCGCGCAAGCCCGATCCGTGCCGCCAAAGCCTCGGGCGCCAGAGCGCAGAGCACCACAAAGGCGTCAGGGCCGCGTCGCGTTCCCATCGTGTTGCGAATACTTCCAGAGAGAACGGGTCAGTGCAGCTCAATCGGTACCGCGCAGCGGTAATCTCTTGAGTGCGCAGGTGACAAGGAGCAAGGGTGGCCAACGACGGACGGTCGTCGATGTCCAATATGACGACTATGACACCTCGTACAGGCGCGCCGGGGCATCACCAGGACGGTCCTGTGCACGACACAGCCTCTGGCACGGTGATCACCGCCGAGATACCTGCCGTGCGGGCTGGTCCCTCCTACGGCGTGCTCCTGCCTGACGGATCCATCTGGTACCCGGGATCACGCAAGCGCCTCCCAGCTCCGCTGCTCTTGAGAGTAGTCGTATGGATTCTGGCGTTCGCCGTCTTCTTCGCAGGCGTGGGCGACTTCATCATCCACTACCACCAGAGCTGGGTGGCCCCACTCCGCCACGTCGTACGCACCCAGTCGCTGACGACGCTCTCGAGCCGGACCCTCCCCCTTTCCACCTCGACCAATTACCCGCCTGCTTCGGCGTCGGCGTCTGCGGTCTCGCCCGCCAGCGCGCAGCCAGGCACCCTCCCCGGGTCACCCCTGACGGCCTACACCGTGGCGAAGCGGACATATACGGTCTCGGTCACCGCCGGCATCGGACATCCGGCCTGGGTCGCCGGGCAGGCATACGTGAGCGGACAGCTGAGCGGGCCCGTCATGCAACAGACCCTCAGTCCGGGAACCTCGCTCAAGGTGCACGCCGACGGCACCGTCCTCATCCACATCGGCGCGGGCGGCACGGAGATCGCCGTCTACAGCGGATCCACCAAGCTCGCGACAGTGCCAACCCCGCCTCACTGCCCATGCTTCGTGCTGTTCGAGGCGAAGCGGCACTGAACCCTGTGAGACCGGCCCTGTGTGAGACCGGCCCTGTGTGACACCGGCCCTGTGTGAGACCCGTACCCTCGGTCGGCCAGTAGCGTCGCGGGGCATATGGCAACCTCACCACCAGCACCCCTGCCGGCGAAGCGCAACATCGCCCGGCAACAGCGCTTCTGGAACCGCCAGGCTGCAAGCTGGGATCACGGCGCTGGCAACAACCCCGGTCTCGTCAAAGTGGTCAAGACGGTGCTCGCCGAGGCTGCACCTGGTGCGAGCGACCACGCCGTCGACCTCGGATGCGGCTCCGGCCAGGTAACCCTTGCCCTCGCGCGTCGCTCGGCATCTGTCCTGGCGATCGACGTCAGCCAGAAGATGATCGACCTCCTGCTCGATAACGCCCGCCGGCAGCAGATCACGAACGTCGAGGGGCGGGCCATCCCGATCGAACAGCTTGATTTCGCTCCTGGGTCGATCGATCTCGTTGTCTCGAACTACGCCCTGCATCACCTCCGCGACGCCGACAAAGCCCAGGTCGTGCGGCAGGTATTCAGCTGGTTGCGGCCCGGTGGTCGCTTCGTGCTCGGAGACATGATGTTCGGCCGCGGCGTCGAGAAGAGAGACCGCGAGATCATTGTCTCCAAGCTCGCCCTCCTTGTCCGCAAGGGTCCAGGCGGTTGGTGGCGCATCGCCAAGAATGGTGGCCGGTATGTGTTCAGGACCCAGGAGCGCCCCGTCTCCATGGCAACGTGGGTGGCGATGTTCGAGGAGGCGGGTTTCGAGAAGGTGAGAGCAGTACCTGTCGTGAACGAGGCCGCCGTCGTTTTCGGAATCCATCCCGACTGATCACAGACCCTTCTCCGAGGTCGCGCAGTGATCAGTCAGGCGACAGGCCGGGCGCCGGAACCGGCAGCTGCGCTTGGTCGACCTGGACCTGGTCGACCTGGACCTGGTCGACCTGGGCAGCAGGCTCGGGCGAGCCTCGACCGGTCCGCTTTCGCATGCCCAGTCGGACCACACCGAGCGCGAGCTGAGCCGGGCTCATGCGTTCTCCCCGCGGCCTGCGCTCTCTCTCCACCTCGCGCGTGAAGCGCCGGCTGGTAGAGGTTATGTGCCACGTCACGACGGCGAAGGCAAGCGAAACGACAGCGAGTGCGATGTGCACGAGCTTGAACGATCCGGCGAAGTTGCCGACGATCATGTTGCGTACGAGGACGACCCATACCCAGAAGGTCCAGATGACCGACGCTCTAAGGAGCAACGACGCCCGGCGGCTCATAGCCTCATGGTAGAGGCAGCCGGGCTCGACTGTGGCCGGAGCCGCTCGGCTGGCCGCACCCCGGGCGAGCGCTTAGTTCCCCTAACCTGCGGCGCAATGGAACACGTCGCGCTCCTGGCACCGTGAAGGTCACCTGCACCGGCCATGCCGGCCTCTTTCTGGAGACGGACCGCGGATCCATACTCTGCGACCCGTGGCGCAGCCCCGCCTACTTCGCCTCCTGGTTCGTCTTCCCGGACAACAGCAACGTCGACTTCGGCGGCCTGCACCCCGACTTCTTGTATGTCTCGCACCTGCACCGCGACCACTTCGACCCCGAGGTGCTTGGCAGCTGCGTCAGCAAGTCCACGACCGTTCTCCTGCCGGACTACCCGACTGGAGACTTGCGTGAGGCTCTCGAGGCGCTCGGGTTCCGCTCGTTCGTGCAGACCACGAGCGGTGTGCCTCTCGAGCTCGACGGGCTCTCGATCATGATCGAGGCGATGATATCTCCGGCCGACGGTCCCCTCGGCGACTCAGCGCTGTGCGTCGACGACGGCTCGGTGCGCTTTTTCAACCAGAACGACGCGAGGCCCCGGGACTTCGAGTCCATTGCGACCTTCGGCCCCTTCGACGGCCATTCCCTCCAGTTCTCGGGCGCAATCTGGTGGCCCTTGGTGTACGACCTGGCGCCCGCCACCAAGAGCGCTCTCGGGGCCCGCAAGCGCGAGAACGGCATGGCGAGAGCGCTGCGCTTCCTCGAGACGGTGGGGGCACGATTCGCCTTCCCAAACAGCGGACCTCCCGCCTTCCTCGACAGCGATCTGTTCGCATACAACGACTTCGACAACAGTCCCGACAACCCGTTCCCCGACCAGGCGGTCTTCCTCCGCTACCTCGCGGAGCACGGACACGACAACGGGAGGCTCCTCATACCTGGCAGCACGGCCGAGATAACGGCGAGCGCCACTGGCCCCTCCTGCACCGTCACCCACGAGCTGTCCGAAACCGAGGTCGACGCGATCTTCACCCACAAGGCGGAGTATCTCGAGTCATACGCCCAGCGCGAGCGGCCCCACATCGCGGCCGCGCGGGCTTCATGGCCCCGCTATGACGGCGACCTCGAAGAAGCACTTGCCGAGTGGTTTGCACCCCTTCTCCAGCTGGCAGACCGGATCGGCCCGGGCATCGGGGGTCCGGTGTTGCTCGAGATCGGAGACGAAAAGCTCGTCGTCGACTTCGGTACCGGCGAGGTGCGCCGCTGGGCGGGAGAGGAGTGCCGCTACCGGTTCTCCGTGGCGCGCGAGCTCGTAGAGGCGCTCGTGGCGAAGCACGAGATCGACTGGGTGAACAGCTTGTTTCTCTCGCTTCGCTTCCAAGCTGCCCGGCGCGGCGCGTACAACGAGTACATCTACACGTTCTTCAAGTGCCTCGCGCCCGAGCGTCTCTCCTATGCAGAGGGGTGGTACGCCGAGCAGGAGGAGCCGGACGACCTCGTCCGGATCGGCGAGTACATGGTGCAGCGGCGCTGCCCGCACCTGAAGGCGGATCTGGCCCGTTTCGGCGAGGTGCACGACGGCGTGCTGCAATGCGGGATGCACGGCTGGCGCTTCGATCTGCGAACCGGCCTTTGCCTGACCTCCGAGGGGCACCCCATCGTGGCATTCCCAGTCGAGGCGGCCGAGTCTCCCGCGGCGGGCCCGCCTTAGCAGGGCGCGCTAGATCCTGATCACCTCGGTCTCGCTCGTAAATGCTTCGAGGGTGGCTTCGACGACTTCCACGCCGAGCCCTGGGCCGCGCGGGACGTCTATCTGACCGTCGCGCAGCACGAAGGGAGCGGTGATGTCCTCGCTAAAGTACCGACTGGTAGCCGAGATATCCCCCGGTAGCAAGAAACCCGGCAGCGCTGCGAGCGCCAGGTTCGCAGCCCGACCGATCCCTGTCTCCAACATGCCCCCACACCACACCGGCACGCCGTGGGCAGTGCAGACGTCGTGCACGGCGCGTGCCTCGAGGTAGCCGCCGACCCGCCCGGCCTTGATGTTGACGATCGAGCAGGCACCGAGCGCGAGCGCGTCGGCTGCCGAGCGCGCCGACACGATTGACTCGTCGAGGCAGATCGGAGTAGCGAGCCGGCGGGCCAGCTGCGCGTGACCAAGCAGGTCTTCCTCGTCGAGCGGCTGCTCGATCATGAGAAGTCCGAACTCGTCGAGCCTGGCCAGCTCGCCGGCGTCGCATCGCCGGTAGGCGGCGTTCGCGTCCACCTGCAGGCACAGGTCGTCGCCGAAGTGCTCGCGCACTGCCCGTACCGGGGAGACGTCCCAGGCAGGCTCGATCTTGAGCTTGACTCTGCGATACCCGTCAGCAAGGTAACCGGAGACCACCTCGAGCAGCTCGGGGATCGTCTCGGTGATGCCGACAGAGACACCCGGCGTGACCGCCTTGCTCGCGCCGCCGAGAAACGTACTCAGCGGCATACCCACCGCGCGAAGCTCCGCATCGAGCACGGCCATCTCCAAGGCGGCCTTTGCCATCCTGTGGCCCTTCACCGCCGAGAGCAGGGGTGCGACCTCGACAGCTTGCAAGTCCGGCACCCCGCCAAGTCGGGGCAGCAGGTGCTGGCGGATAGTGAGCCAGGCGCTGTCGACGTACTCAGCCGAGTAGGAGGGGTCCGAGCCGGCTACGCACTCCCCCCACCCCTCGCCGATGTCGCCCATGACACGGACGACGAGGGCCTCTCGCACGGTGTCTGTCCCAAGCGAGGTACGGAACCGCCGCACGAGCGGGAGGCTCACGCGTCTCAGCTCGACAGCTTCTATCCTCATCGCCACATCATGGACCCTCGGCCAGCTCGCGAAGGACATAGTCGCCGTCGTCGTTTACCCCGAGGAGGCAGCCGCCGCGGGCCAGCGTTCCGCCCATCACCTGCCGCAGGGCCCGGCGCCAAGCGGCTGCAAGGGCTGGGTCGGTCGAGCGCAGGGTCTCGATGTCCTCCGGCACGCCGCAGATGAGCGTCCCATCGGCAGTTGCGGAGCCGGCCGAGACCACCGGGAGCCCCGCAGGCGAACATCTGAGCGCCTCGAAACCCGCCGGCGCCGCCACGCGCGCGGAGCTGCCGCGCAGCACCGTCTCCACCCTCGGGTCGGCAAGGCGCCAGCACGCCCACAATCGGTCGCTCTCGTCGCTCTTGTTGATGGCGTCGTCCATGTCGCCGTAGATGTTCTCGAGGTAGCGGTCAGCGGTGGCTCCAAGGCGGGCCAGGTTGAAGACGGCGTTGCGCTTGACGAGCGGGTCGAATGTCCACGTGATCACGGCGATCCCGCGTTCGAGGGCCCACGCACGCTGGTGGAGCTTCAGCGCGAGCCCGGCACCGGAACGACGCTTGGAAGTTGCCACGGCGGTGACGTGGGAGTGGAGCTCAGGCTCGACCCCTACGGCTGCAAATGCCAGAGACGCCCCAACGAGGCGGTGGCTGTCGTCGAAGGCGCCGGCGACATAGTTGCCGGAGAGCTCGAAGGCCCGCAGAAGGTGTGCCGAGAACGGCGACTGCCAGAGATCGGTGAAGAGCTTCGCCGCCACCTCAAGCTCCTCGGTGGTCCCAAGGGTGCGTACTTCGACTTGGGCACGTGTGGCGGCCGCTGCTGCATCGTCATAGGCGGTTCGACCCTCGCCGGCTCGGATTGGCTCGGTCCCGGGAATCTCAGCTGGCAAGAAGGACATCCAAGGTCGCGAGTGTGGGGTCGGAGGCATAGGCAATCCGGACGCCGTCAGCCCGGGCTTGCGCCAGGGCGGCGAGCGTTTCTCTCGTGACGAGCTCGCCCGGAGCGAGCACGGGGACACCCGGGGGGTAGGGAGCCACGAGCTCAGCACTTACGCGGCCCGCGGCCTGGCCGATGGGCACCGTCTCGGTCGGAGCGAAGAAGGCCTCGCGGGGCGCTACGACCATCTGCGGCTCCACCACCCAGGTGGCAGCGGTGGCAAGGGTCCGCGGGGCTCCTCGCCGGCGTTCGATGGAGGCGATGAGCTCGTCGGTGAAGCGTTCCACATCCTCGGGCCTGTCCGCGACGGTGACCAATCCGACGATCGTGTCCCGATCAGCCATCTCCACCGGCATACCGGCATCTATGAGGTCCGCTTCGACCTCGACCCCGTGCGCCCCAGTACCCGCCAGGGCGACAGCCAGCTTCGCCGGATCGACGCCGGGACCCTGGAGCACCCTCAGACCCCGTACCCCGCCGAGACGCTCCCGCGCCTTGGCGACAGTCTCGAGCATCTCGCCGATCAGGCACTCCCCGTGGTACTCCATGAGGGCCCGGGCTGCGTCGATGCTCGCGAGAATTGCCGCCGCGGGACTCGTGGTATGGGTCGCTTCGAAGGCTCGCTCGAGGCGGGCTGCGTCGATCCGCTCGGTCCGGGCAAGTACCAGAGCAGCTTGGTTGTATGCAGGCAGGGCCTTGTGAGCACTGGTGACCATGGCGTCGGCACCCGCACCGAGCGCGTGCGGGGGAAGGTCCGGGTGAAAGCCGAAATGAGCGGCCCAGGCAGCGTCGACGACGAGTGGCACGCCGGCCTCGTGCGCAGTCTGGGCGTGCACGCGAATATCGGAGAACGTGCCCACGTACGTCGGCTCGACAAGAAAGACGGCTCGGGCTCTTGGGTGCTCCGCGAGCGCTCTGGCTACCCGCTCGGGAGCCACACCGGTCGGAAGGCCAGTAACAGTGTCGACCTCCGGGCGGACCCACACCGGCGTCAGGCCGGCGAGCACTAGTCCGAGGAGAAGCGACCTGTGCAAGGTTCGCGAGACGACGACCTCGTCGCCAGGCTTGCCAATCCCGAGCGCCAGGGTCTGGTTGCCGTGGGTGGAGCCACCTGTTGAGAAGCGGGCGAAGTCGGCGCCGAAGAGCGCGCCAGCGCGCTCTTCGGCCTGCGCGAGCCAGCCGTGCTTGAACTTGACGGTGTCGAGACCCCCCGAAGTTGGGAAGTCCCCGGCGACCACCACTCCTGTGAGACGGGTCGTCCCCTTGTGTCCGGGCGTAGTGAAAGGGTGCTCACCCGCGGCGCGACGATCGAGGGCTGCCAGGTAGGCCCTTAGAAGAGGCGCCTCCGCGGCAAGACCCAGCGGGTCGCGAGGGTCTTCGATAGCGGTGGCGTCTGCGTCGGCTCGATCTTCCATGAAGAGACAGTTGTACACCGTGGGAGAGGAGGTCCAACCCGCCCACCCGCACGCTCTACCGTGACGGCCGCTGACCGGCGGCCCGGCAATGACGCCGTGCGGTGTATCGTCGCGGCGCAGCCCAGAGAACTAACCGGGCCCCGGGGCTATAGCTCAGCTGGTTAGAGCGCAGCACTGATAATGCTGAGGTCAGAGGTTCAAGTCCTCTTAGCCCCACCGACAGTCCGGGTCAGGCTTACGACAGGTCTAAACGAAGACAGCGGTCGAAGAACCATCCCGCGTCTGTCCCGCGGAGCACCCTGTCACGTGCCAGTGTCTAAGCCTGTTCTCAAGAGCTCTGGGGCATGGGAGGCGACTCGACTCAGGGTGACAGCGGACCCGTGTTTCCTAGGGCGACCAGCTCTTCCTTGAGGGCAAGCGCCAGGTGAGTGCCGGCCTCCTCTGCCGGATCCTGCAAGATCGACAAGAGGTATCGATCCCAGGTCTCACGGAGCGCATTCGCGAAACCGTAAGAGACCGCACCACCGTCGCCGTCCCCTCAGATACTGGCCGATAGCCGGAAGCACTCACCAAGACCATGTACCGGACGTCCAGCCTGTTGATTCCCAACTCGCGACAGGAATCAGTGAGTTCCTCGAACTGGCTTCGCGCAACGCTTGAAAAGGTATCAGCCAGCTGCTGCAGCTGGTTGATGTCCATGACGCACGGGTTCGATGTCGAGGTCACCGTAGGTGAGCAGCGGAACATAGGGCACGCCGACGCTCGCGAAGAAGGCCGATGCGTCGTCGCCTCGATCGACCAAGGTTGTCGCGAAGACCACCTTTCCCCCTTCGAGGCAGACTCTCTCATAGGCCGCCTGGATAGAGCCACCAGTCGTGACGACATCGTCAACGAGCATCACGCGGGTGCCACTCAAGATTCGGGCACCTTCTACCCAGAGGTTCGTTCCACGGCCTTTTGGCTCCTTGCGAATCAGGAACCACTTGCATCGGGCGGCTTGGGACACGGCGAAAGTAAACGGCACCGCGCCCAGCACTAAGCCCCCGACTGCATCGAACTCGACGCCGGCCTCGGAGGCAGCGGCGAGCATGGCAGCCCCGACGAAGTCAAAGTCATCTGGGTCATCGACCGCTAGCTTCCCGTCGATGAAGTCATGGCTCCACTCGCCCGATGCCAGTTGGATCGGCTCTGAAAGACGCCGGAGGACGTCAGGCTGCTTGACGATTTGGCAGAGGCGCGGCTTGAACTGCTTCATACGGTGAAGGGACCCTCCAGAAGGGGACTTCCAAGCTTGGCGGTTTTTGGTCCCCTCGTCCAATCGCCTCACCCGTCCGGAGCCTCCTCGTTGGAATTCGCGCTGAACACCGCGCGACGAATCAACACCAACGTAGTTCAGCAAGACTCCTAACTGCAACGTTCTCCCTGGTTGTGGATGGTTTTGGTCGCCCTGGTGTGTAGTACCTAACTCGGCGCTCCTCCTAAGCGCTTCGAGGCGCAGGCGTCGAGGCCGAAGAGGTCGTAGAGGCGCCGCTGGGTTGCGTCCATCTCGGTCAGCATCCGCCGTGCACGGGGGCGTCCCCGCTCGCCTTGATAGAGAAGGAGGATCTCTTCGATGCCCGCCAGGCTGCCGAAGATCTCCTCTTCGAGGGCTGCCCTGGCCCCCTCGTCGGTGTGAAAGGCGAGACGCAGCTCCTTTGGGGAGTCGCCAGTGAGGGTGTGCCTGAGCACCCTGGACACCCAGCGTGGCGCCAGGATCTAGGCCACCTCGGCCTCCACCTTCTCGCGCGGCTTGCGGGTCTTTCCCCGCGCCAGGCGCTCGGCGAGTGCAGTGAGCTGGCGGTGGGCTTTGCCAAGGGTCTGGGTAAAGCCCCGGGACTGCTTGTGGTGCAGCCCCTCTGAGTGGCAGACAACGAGACGGCGCAACTTTCCGGGGTCAAGCCACCGGGCTCTCAAGGACGTAGGTGATGGTGCGTCCGTCGCCGCGGAGGCGAGGTGATTTGAGGTTGATCTGCTCGATGGCGAAGCCGAGAGCCCGGGCGAGACGAGGTGGGTCAGGGCGGTCGAGGCGCACGGTGATCGCGTGCGGTCGGAAGTCGATCACACCACTGAGGTGCAACAGGTTGGCGGTGACCGCGCGGTACTCGTCGTCTCCGAGATAGGCGTTCAGCTTCCTCGCGAGGTCGAGCTCGGCGTTGTGGGCGGGCAGGCGGCAGACCATCTGAAGCGCCCGTCGCTCAAGGCGGGGCTTGGCCCGAATGGCGCCGGAGTGGATCTCGTTGCGGGCAAGCTTTGCCGGGACGCCTTTCAGCGCGGCCGTTGCCGTCTTGTGTCTTGCGCGCCCGGCCACCCTGGCCGGGTTGTCCACCAGCGTGTCATCTGGCACCTCGTCCATCGCGTAGCTACAAAGCCAGTGGATGCCCTGGTGCTCCTCGGCGTACTTCAAGGTGTTCTCAATGCACCACCTTGCCCGAAGTGCCCAGATGAGGCGGGCCCCGTTGGTGGTGGTGTCCGAGGCGAGGATCTGGAACACGACCTTGTCGTGCTCGTACAGGCCGAGCTGGCGGGCTTTGCCGTAGCCGGCGATCTCTACTGCCACGTCAGCGAGGCGGTAGAGGAGGCGCTTGCCGTCCACCTCGACCCAGGAGGTCCGCGGAGCGACGGCTGGAGTGACGAATGGCGCGCGGCTATAGGTCACCCAGTCGACGCCCCGCTCTCCTACTGCGTGTGGCGTAACGCCACTCGAGAGGCGG
This sequence comes from Actinomycetes bacterium, assembly GCA_021796455.1. Lineage (GTDB taxonomy): Bacteria > Actinomycetota > Acidimicrobiia > Acidimicrobiales > Bog-793 > JAKACA01. The sequence continues at coordinate 5,640 of JAKACA010000052.1, read as the reverse complement.
ATCGCGACGCCGACGGCTTGGCACCATCCTCCCGGCCCTTCGGGCGGCAGGCGACCCGGACTCACCGCCAGCGGTCGCCGCCCAGATACCACCAAGCGTGGTAACCGACGGGGGTGTTCCATGAGTGACTGCGGGCAGGCGGCAACGTGGCGCGTCGCCGGTCGCTTCGGGAGACGTCAACGGCGAGCTCGGGCGCCTCGGGGTGGAGTAGGTCCTGCGGGGCACTACGGTCGATGACCGTGCGCGCCATGTCTGTCGCTGTGCTCGGGGCCGGGTCGTTCGGCACGACCATCGCCGCACTTACCGCTCCCCGGCATCCGACGGTGCTCTGGGCGAGGGATGAGACTCTGGCTCGCGAGGTGCGGGACAAGGGGACCAACGAGCGCTACCTCGGGGGCTTCCGGCTACCCGACTCCCTCGCAGCCACCTCAGATATCGACGAAGCGGTCTCGAGCGCGGATGTCGTCATCGTGGGCGTTCCCTCCCACGGGTTCCGCGATGTCCTTGGTCGAGCCGCGGACTACGTGCGGCCCTGGATACCGGTCGTCAGCTTGACGAAGGGTTTCGAGCCCAAGACCCTGAAACGGATGACGGAGGTGATCGCAGACCTCCTCCCCGGCCACCCTGCCGCCGCCCTGAGCGGGCCCAATCTCGCCAAGGAGATCATGGCGGGCCAGGCGGCTGCGAGCGTGATCGCCACAGAGGACCTGGCCGTGGCCACCGCGCTGCAGGCACTTCTGCGGCGGGGCACGTTCCGCCTCTACACGAATCACGACGTCATCGGCTGCGAGGTCGCCGGAGCTCTCAAGAATGTCGTCGCGATCGCGGCTGGCATGGCCCAAGGCGCTGGCGCCGGCGACAACACTCGTGCAGCCGTCATCTCGCGTGGGCTCGCCGAGCTGACCCGGCTCGGAGTCGCGCTCGGCGGGCAGCCGCAGACCTTCGCCGGGCTCGCGGGCGTCGGCGACCTCGTCGCGACCTGCATGAGCCCGCAAAGCCGCAACCGTTGGGTGGGCGAGCAGCTTGGAAGGGGACGCCCTCTCGAGAACATCCTTGCCGAGATGTCCATGGTCGCTGAAGGCGTGAGAACGACTGCCGCGGCCATGGAGCTTGCGTCGCGCAACGGCGTCGAGATGCCAATCTGCGCCGTCATCCAGCGGGTCATGGAGGGTGAGATGACCGCTGCCGAAGCCCTCGCCGGCCTTGGCCGTGCCGGACATGAAGCCGAGCCGGGTTGAGGCGCGTGCAGGTGCACGGCCACGGGACCTGCCGTCGCCGGGTAGCGTCTGGCCCGTGACGGCACGCCGATCTGATCTTCGCGCAATCGAGCGTTTCACTCTTCACAACGGTCTGCGCGTCATCGTCGCGCCGGACCACTCGAGCCCGCTCGTCGGGGTCGCAGTCATCTACGACGTCGGCTTCCGCTCTGAGCCCAAGGGTCGGTCGGGTTTCGCCCATCTGTTCGAGCACTTGATGTTCCAAGGATCTGCCAACGTCGCGAAGATCGAGCACATCGGCCTCGTCCAAAGCGCCGGGGGTGTCGTCAACGGCCACACTTTGCCGGATCTGACCGCCTACTACGAAGCCCTGCCATCAGGGGAGCTCGAGCTGGCCCTCTTCTTGGAGGCAGACCGGATGGCCACGCTTGCGCTCACCGAGGAGAACCTTGCGAACCAGGTGGCCGTGGTGAAAGAGGAGATCAAAGTCAACGTGCTCAACAAGCCGTACGGTGGCTTTCCCTGGATCACCCTGCCGGCACTCGCCTTCAAGACCTACCCGAACGCTCACAACGGCTACGGGGACTTTGCCCACCTCGAGGGGGCAACACTGGGAGATGCTGCGGACTTTCGGGCGAGGTACTACTCGCCGGGAAACGCTGTGCTGGTGGTCTGCGGAGACTGTGATCCCGACGACGTCGCGAGGCTGGCCGAGAGGCACTTCGGGGCGATAGCCGGACAGCCGGCGCCTCCTCACGGCCCCTACGGTGAGGGCCTCCCGAAAACCGAGCTACGGAGGGTCATAGATGATCCTCTCATCCCTCAGCCCGCTTTCGCCCTCGGCTACCGATGCCCTGATCCCCTACACCAACTCGAGGACTACGCCGCTTACGCGGTGCTCGCGAACGTCCTTTCCGACGGGGACGCGAGCCGGCTCCGCCAGCGCCTCGTGTACAGGGACCGCTCGGTGACTGACGTCGGCTGCATACTCGGAAGCTTCGGGAGCGACACGTTCTTCATGCGCGACCCGGTGCTGTTCCAGATCGTGGTGTTCCACCCTGGGACCGCGAGCGCCGACGAGATCGTCGCCGCGATCGACAGCGAGCTCGAAAGCCTGGCCGGCACCGGTCCGGAACCCGACGAGCTCGCTCGGGTAGCCGCGGGTTTGGCAGCCGGCCACTGGAGCTCGATAGATTCTGTCCTCGAGCGCACTTTGGACCTCGGATCCGTGGAAGTCATCCACGGCCGCGCGGAGCTTGTCGCCGAGCTACCGCAGCGACTGAGCGCTATACAGCCAGAGGCAGTCGCGTCCGCGGCTGCCGGGCTGCTCAACCAGCATCGCGCGCTGCTGGAGCTGCGACCGGAAGTCGTTCGATGACCCGCGAGACCGCCGCGAGCAGACCGGCACCAGGCCGTCTCCGCCTTCCAAAGGTGCCGGCAGTCCTCGAGGACGAGCTACCCGGAGGCCTTCGAGTCCTTGCCGTACGCAGGTCCGCCGTGCCGCTTGTCCAGGTGAGGTTGGCATTTGCGGTTGCCGGATCGCACATCTCAAAGAGCGCCGGCCCGAGCGTTCTGGCCGAGTCGATGCTGGCGGGCACCGACCGCCGTGACAGGGGCGAGCTCGCGAAAGCCGTCCAGCGCCTTGGTGGCCATCTCGGTGCGAGCCGCCGAGAGGACAGCTTCGTGATGAGCGCTTCGGTGCTGGCGGAGAACCTTCGGGAGCTTCTCGAGCTCCTCGTCGAAGTGCTCAGAGGTGCCAGCTACCCGCAAGAGGAGGTGAGGGCCGACCGCGAGCGCCTTGCGAACGAGACGCTGATAGCCCTCAGCCAGCCAGATGTCGTCGCGGGCGAGGCGCTGCGCCGTCGGCTCTACCCGCGCCACCCCTATGCAGCCGGCTTGCCTCGACCGGCCAGCCTCCACAGAGTCAGTGGCGCGACCCTGCGGAGCCTGCACCGAGAGATCCTCGATCCGGCAGCAGGGCAGCTCCTGCTCCTTGGTGACCTCGAGCCCCGTCGTGCAGTATCGATGGCCGGCGACGTCCTTGCTCCCTGGCTCGACAGAGCAAAGAAACCCGCCCCTTCCCTGCTACCTCTGCCCGCGATCGCTCCCGGCCCGATAGAGATAGTTCCCCGTGACGGGAGCGTCCAAAGCAACGTCCGCCTCGGCGGACCGGCACCAACGAGATCCGATCCGCAGTGGCCCGCGACCGCCCTCGCCAGTCTCATCTTCGGGGGGTTGTTCGCCTCCCGGCTGGTGGAGAACCTCCGCGAACGCCACGGCTACACCTACTCGCCGAGAAGCGCCGTCCGCCACGGCCGCGCCGGATCTTCGCTGCTTGTCGAGGCTGACGTCGCGACGGAGGCCACCGCCTCTGCCCTCCTGGAGACGCGCTACGAGCTCGGCCGCATCGCGCTCGGCGGGGTGACAGAGGGGGAGCTTGAAGCCGCTCGGCGCTACGCGATCGGCTCGTTCACCTTTATGACTGCCACGCAGTCCGGGCTTGCCGAGACGCTCTCCGCACTGTCCATCGCCGGACTGCCCCCGGGCTACCTCAAGAGCTACCCTGCCTCGCTCGCCAAGACGACGAGAGCCGAAGTCGAGACGGCTGCGCGCCGCTACCTCGCCCCCACGGCTCTCGCGACCGTCGTCGTCGGCGACCCGACCGCCATCGGCGCGCAGCTTTCAACTATCGGCGAAGTGGCGATCTCAGCAGGCCTATCTACCCGTTGAGCCGCCGGGAGGAGTCCCCGGCGACTCTGGTCTACCCGTTGAGCCGCCGGGAGGAGTCCCCGGCGACTCATCTGGCAGCACAAAGGCAGGCAGGGTCAGCTGGCGGCCTCTGAGTAGGCGAGCTGGTAGTAGCTGAACGCCTGCTTGTACTGACCCGCGGCGACGGCCTCTTCGGCAAGGGTCTCGTTTCTCACTGCATTTGAGTTCATCGGCTGCCCCGATGTCTGCATCGCCTGGATCGTCTGGGTGACGACTTCGTTTACCCCGACTGGCGTCGAGTCGAGATACCCGCCGAGGCTCTTCGGCAGCTCCATGGCAGCCATCGGGACGGTGCCCGTGGGTGCGGACAGGGCCTGCTGGATGTCAAGGGTCAGCTGCTGCTGGAACTGGGTTGTGTCCTGGTTGACGAGATTGGCCAGATTGGTGTCGATCTCGTTCGCCGTCCCGGCGACGTCGGTTAGCTGCTGGTAGGTCTGGTAGGCCGAGTTGTCCGTGTTCGCGGCGACGGCGGCGGCAACGGTTGCAGCACAGTCGTTGCTCACGGCCTGCAGGTACGCAAAGGTGTCGTGGGTGATGAGAACGCCAAGCTGGATAGCGGCCACGATGATGCGAGCGATGTCGGGGATGGTCGCGTTCCCAAAGGCAATCGAGAGCCCACCTGGGATGACCTCGACCGCGACGGCAGCGACGTCAGCCGCGACCTGGAGGGCAAAGATAGAGGTCTCGCCGTAGTTGATGCCTGGAGCTCCGCTCGGGCAGGTGGGTGCCTGGTACAGCAGCACCGGGCTGGTCGGCTGGTAGTTGGTGAGCGCCGTCGGCGACAGTCGCGGCCGCTGTAGCCGACTCCTAGACCGCTTCGCGGCGCGGGCCTTTGCCGTGGCCGCCTTGGCGAGATCCGCGCGGGTCAGATGGAAGGTCCGCACTGCCTCCGCGGCAACCGCGTCCGCCTGCTGGAAGGTGCTGGGCAGCTGGTTGAAGCCGGGGGTGTTCACCGCCGCGGTGTAGATGTCCGAGAGAGACGACGCCGACAGCCCGTTCACCTCCTTTGTGAAGTTGGCGACGCTCATGAGCTGGCTCGTCTGACCGGGCACGGGAACCGCAGTGGCAGCGGTGTCGATCTCGGTGTAAAGGCTGATGAGCTGTGATCCAAAGGATGCCGGCGCTGCCACCGTGGGGTTCTGCGGAGGCGGCGGCAGGCTCGTGGTGGTAGTGGTGGTGCTCGAGGTGGTGGTGGTCGTCAAGTCCCGAACTGGCCCGCTCGAGCCCCCTGGGCTGGCCGTGCCGAGAAGGGTCCTGCTGGCTGTGTCAAGCGCGAGCACCGTCCGATGAGACGGTCTCGCCGTTGCTCCAAGAACGGTTGCGGCCGATGCCGCGCTCACAGCCACGACAAGGGCGGTCACCGCCGTCATGATCCTCATCGGCGGGCGCCTACGCCAGCTCTCGGGTCCTTTCTCCTCTGCGGCGCCCCGAGGGTGCCGCCCGGCCGCGTGTAGGCCCTTGCTCATGCTCGTTCACTCCTTTTGTGGCCATCTTTGCGGCCCTGCTGCTTCGATAGCTTCCTCTGCTGCGCCCCTGCCGTCCTTTTCATGAGGTGTAGTAGCCCTCCAGGTCGACCACCACGGCGGTACTGCCTAGGTAGTTGTAGATGTTGATGGCGCCGCCGGTCCCAAGAGGTACCACCACGAGGTTGGAG
>JAKACA010000051.1 GCA_021796455.1 Actinomycetes bacterium | reverse complement strand
CGAACCCCTGGACCCGCACGCCCCGGAACCAGCCCGACACCCACCGCGCCCCGTCAACCCAAGCCCCACACCCCGCTCACCACCCCAGCGCCACCGCCAACACCCCCGTCGGTGGATCCAGGCTGAACCGCCGCCGGCTGCAGCGAAGAACGCCCCGTATCCGTCGTTGCTGTAGCTGACGGAATCTGGCATGACCCGCTGAGATAGGTCCACCTGTGACTTGAGCCTGTTATCCGGCCGTGAGGAGGCTACATCTCAAATATCTGCATAGATCCGGGTGGCAACTGCGCGTTTGGCGGCACGCAGACTGGCCAGTGACTCGGTTGTGAAGCCGCCACCACGGGGCAGATGCGGCAGGCGTATGGGCTCGACGAGAGACCAGCCGGAGCCCTGGGTGATCAATGACCGATGCTTGGTGTCCTGGTACGAAGGGGCCACGCTGATGGCGATCCCTCCGAGGCCAGAGGCAGCAGCGACCAAGTGAGGATGGAATCGGGTGGAGATCCAGGTCTGACCGGCCCGGACCGGCAGGCCATGCTGCAGCAGCTCGTTGTTCGAATATAGGCGTACGCCGGGGAACGCGGTCCGAACCACCTCGTAGACAGCGGTGTCGATGCCTGGGAAGGACTCGATAAAGCCAATGTCCGGACTGTCGACGCCCCACTCGGCGAAGGTGCAGATGAGGAACTCTGCTAACTCATCGACCGGCGTCACCGGGAGCTCCTTGGTAGGTGCGATCTCGCTCTGGGCGCACACCATTACAGTCGGCGTACGGTGTTCCTGTCCAGCCACACGAACTTGAGGGAGGAGGAACACATCATCGCAAGTTGCCGCGAGCTGGCGAGCCTTGAGTAGGGTCACGGACTCTTGATCCCGGACGTCGGCCACCGTGAGCCGATCGAACATCTCGGCGACCATCGGAACCATCTCCGGTGACTGCGGGCATAACCCCTGTCCGGTCACGACCGACTTGGCTCCCGTCGTGCCGCTCACCGCAAGCACTGCTGCGAGCAAGCTCAGTGTCCAAGAGTAGACACCGTTGAGCAAGCCACCCCCGACGAGGTGCACGACATCCGCTCGCCTTAGGGCACGGAGAAGGCCTGACGATGTCATATCGTGCGTCAGACGTGCCGTCACGGCTTCGATCACTCGCCGAGGGTCGGAATCGTAGTACCTCAAGCCCAATGTCCAGAGGGTGTCGACGAAAGTCGTCCGCGGATGGATCCAAGAGAGGTCGATCTCGGCCCGCTCCGGCCTGATGCAGTCGACGACCACATCCGCGGTGGGGTGGACCTCAGCGAGGTAGTGCAACCAGGCGCTGGTGATCAGCTCGTCACCATAATTGGGAACGCCTGCACAGCTCACGAGATATACCGTCGGCCGTTTCACGAGGCGGGTACCCCGTGGCCCCGAAGATGGTCCTGCCTCTGCAGACCGGCGACGAGGTGGCGCGCGGCCAGCGCCGTTCCGTCCTCAGCTCGGAGCCGTTGCCCGACCCACATGGCGGCCCGTCGCATCGCCGCTGCGTCCGTGGCTACGATCGCCTCGGCCAGGGAGTCGGCGTTCATACGGGATCGAGGAAGGGCCGGTGGTCCTGCCCCGAGCGCCTCGACACGGGCTGCCCACGCGTGCTGATCGAGGACCGAGGGGACCACGATGTTGGGCACCCCGGCTCTCAACCCTGCCGCAGTCGCCATCACCCCACCGTGATGGACTACGCACGCTGTCTGCTCAATGAGTTCGGCGGGGAGGGGTTCCGGGCACACGATCACGTTGGCACTGGATCCGGATGCTTCCAGGCCAGCCCAGCCGCGGTGGACTATGGCCTTCCGCCCAGCCCGGCCGGCGGCATCTGATATCGCCGTGCAGATCCCGTCAGGTCTGGACGTGACCATGGATCCGAAATCGACGTATACGGGCGGTTCCCCGTTCTGGAAGACCTGCATGACCTCTGCGGACGGGCGTCTCGGCTGTCGATCCGGATACCAGTAGCCAGCCATCGTCAGATGGGTTGGCCAGTGGTTAGGGCGGGAGACCACTGTCGGGCTGAGCCCGTAGGCGATGGGAATTCGGGCGGCCACCCATCGCCGGGAGGGCCCGTGCCGGGCTGGGAGTGCCCGATCATTTCGCCGGGCCCACCGGGCGAGCGCCGGACGGAACACCACGGTCCACAGCTGGTCGATTGCGAGCGATCCGATCCCTGCCCTGACGGCGGCCCGGTCGCGCGCCCAGATGGAGGCCGCGGCCTGGTGCACTGAGCCGTGGATGTCGATCGGTTGAGTGAGCGCCAGACCGATGGGAACCGCCCGCTGCAAAGCAAGGTGGTCAACCAAGGGTGCGAGCGGTGCGCCGACGATTACTCCGTCAGTGTCGCAACACGCCTGATCGACGTCCTCGATGATCCGCTCGTCGAAGCGCTGAGATACCGCCACGAGCCTTGCGATCCGAGACGAGGATGTATGGGTCCCGCTGGGCCCGTCATCGGTCGATACCTGGTCAAGCACTGCCCCGAGGGCTCGGACCATCGCGGTGATCGGAACCGGTTCGCCGGCAATGCGATCGAGGCAGAGGCGGAAGACGTCGTTGGCGACCAGGTTGGCCATGTCGCCGTGCAATTCGAGATACGAGTGACCGGCGGCCCGGACTGCCGCTTCCCACGATCGGTGGGTCGAGACACTCACGTCCAAGCCAAACTTGGCCAGCTCGCCGGCCAAGGCCAGCAGAGGTTCAACATCCCCGGGGAGCCCGAAGGCCACCACGTTCACCCGCTGGACGTGCTTGAGAGGCATGTGGCTGCCGATCACCATTCCACGGGGAGTTCGGTCACACCGCCCGTGAACAGGTCCGACTTCATGGCGACTTCCGTAGGAGAGACCGCCAATCGCAAGGTCGGGATTCTAACGAAAAGCTTCGAGAAGACCGACCGCAGCTCGACCCGAGCCAGCGTCGCTCCGATGCAGTGCCTGGGACCGTGTCCGAAGGCAAGGTGAACGTTGGGAACCCGTCCTATGTCGAACTCCTCGGGGGCGGCGAAGACCCTCGGATCCCGGTTGGCGGAGATCTCGGAGAGGAGGACTGCGTCACCCTTGGCGATTCGCTTACCATCAGCGAATTCGATGTCCTCTTGGGCGTAGCGGGTCTGACCGCCGCTGCCAGCTGGTGCGACGAGGCGCAAGATCTCCTCGACGGCGGGATCGACCAGCCGGGGTTCGTCGGTCAGACGCTGCTTCTGGTCGGGATGCGAGAGGAAGAGCATCGTCCCGAAATCGATTCGGGCGACGGTCGTCTCGTGGCCGGCGAACAGGACGCCTGCGCATATTCCCCCGATTTCCGTGCTGTCGATGCCACCAGGAACGTCTGCGGCAGCCAGATCGGAGAGCACGTCCTGAGCCGGGTCAGCTCGCTTCCGGTCGACCAGGGCCTGCATGTAGTCAACCAGATCCTCCCAAGCCTCCAGGGCCTTCTCGCCGTTAGCGAAGTTGGCCAGGCGTGTGGACCAATCAGCTAACTTGTCGGCATCCGAGCCGGGAACGCCGAGCAGCCCGCAGATGACACCCATTGGCAGCGGGAACGAGAGGGCAGCGTGCAGGTCAGCCCGTGGCCCGGTGGCGACCATGCTGTCGATGAGGGACTCTGTCATCGCGTCTGTCAGCTTCCGTAGCTGACGCATCCGGCTGGCCGCGAAGGCTGGGCTAAGGAGCTGACGCATCCGGGAGTGCGCCCTGTGCTCTTCGTCCAGATCATCACCGATCGGTCCGCCGGCCAAGGCTGCCTGGCTGATGATTGGGGCGTTCGCAGGATCAGGATGGGACCGTCCGAGACGCGGGTCGGAGAAGAGAGACTTGACCAGCTCGTAGCTGGTTACCAGCCATGCTTGATCACCGGCCGGGGTGGTGACGCGAGTGATGTCTTGGTCGAGGGCAAGCTGGGACTGCTCGGGCGCGATTTCCAGGGGCTCGGGGCGACAGAAGGGAAGTTGGGGGAGAAGGGTCATGGCTTCGCTCCGGGTGTGTGGTCGGAAGGTCGTTGCGGTGTGCCTGCGCGGGTCGAGGTCCTGGCGACCGACATCGGCTCGTGGGGTGACCACCGGAACACGCGGTCGAGGGCCCGGGCGGTGGTGCCGGTAGGCAGATGCCCGCCTAGTGCCGTGGAGAGGTTCCGGAACGTTGTGGCCGTTCTTCCCCGGGGTAGTGCGTAGCGGCCCATCCGGTTCGAGAGTGTGGCAAGCACACGCCGCCGGCCGAGACGGGCGCTGCTGTAGGCGTCGACACGACGCTTGAGTGTGGGCCAGTCCGACACCGGCTGCGCTTCGCTGCTCAGGGTGACAGCGTCCTCCAGGGCCAGGTTGGCCGCGCCCACGTTTGGCGTCATCGGATAGGCAGCGTCGCCGAGCAGCACCGCACGGCCCACACGCAGCGACGGAAGCGGTTCTTCCAACTCGAAGATGTCGTCGAAGAACAATGGCTGGTCTCGGAGGTTGCTGACGAGCCGGGGCAGTGGCCGGTGCCAGTCAGCCAGCCACTCGGAAAGGAGGGAGGGATGGTCGGCAGCTTGGTACTCGTCACGACGGCAAGAGGCCATCACCGAGCAGTGAACGATGTCAGCCGCTACCGGTAGCAGGGAGACGCGAATGCCGCGCCCCCACGTTTCAGCGGCAGGTGCCTCATCCCCGTCGGCCCGACCAACGAATCGCCAGGAGCAACAGCCGGCGTGACGGTAGCGATCGAAGGAGGGATAGAGCAGTTGCCTCATTGCCGACCGGACCCCGTCGGCCACCACAACCAAATCAAAGTCGGGCTCGGCGGCGGGACCGAATATGCGGGCGGGATCGTGAGCCGATCCCGGGTGAAGGTCGGTCACTCGGGTGCCGAGGACAGGGGGTTTGGTGAGGGCTCCGGCCATGAGCTCCACCAGCCGAAATCGAGGGAGAGCGAGTAAACCATAGCCGAATCGTTGTTCAATGAAACCAAGGTCACTTCGGGCGACCCATCTGCCGTCGGGCCGGCGCACGCCACCTTCGGTCTGGTGGACCGACACAGCTAAGACGGCGTCGGCGAGACCGAGAGCGGCCAGCGCTTGCAGCCCGTTCGGCGTGATGCCGATGCCGCCACCCGATCCCCGTATCCGGGGGGACGCCTCGTAGACCGTCACATCCCATCCGGTCCGCTGCAGCCCAATCGCTGCGGCCAAGCCGCCGATTCCACCGCCGATGACCGCTGCTCTGCTTCCGCCGACTGATGCCCGCATCAGTGGACTGCATTGGTCGACGGGTGAACGGACTGCCACCGAGGCTGGTAGATGCTGCGCATCCAGCGTCGGAAGCCGAGGGTTGCGGCTAGGGCGGGCAGAAGCACGCAGATGGCCAGCGAGATCCCATCTATAGCGGTCAGCAATGCCGCTCCGAGAAAGAGACGCTCGATGACGAGCCATTCGTGTGCCCGGACGGCATCAGACCGGGGGATGGGCCTGTCCGCCCGCTGCACTAGACGGAGGGCGAGGCAATTTAGAAGTGTTGCGGTGGCGGCACACGCGTAGAAGCCCGGAAGATGACTGACACGGTGAGACACGGCGGGGATCACGGTTAACGGCGCCGCCCACGCGATCAGCATGATGCCCAGCGCCCAGAGCGTTGCTCGGTCCCCTCGCTCCGCTGGGAAGGTCATGTATCCGCCGGATCGATCGCTATCACGGTCGCACAGAGCGCCGAGGAGGTTCGATTCAGCATCGTGGATCCAGTAGACGAGGGCTGCCAACGCAAGGCTCGGCTCGGGCCAGTGCTGCACGGACATGGAACCGAACAGAACGACCAAGGCGGTGGGTCCTCCGCGGACCAGGTTGCCTGGTAGGCCCCGCTTCTTGAGGAGGGCGGAATAGGCGACACCGAGGCACGTGGCCGCCGCGACGAGGATGATGAGTCGTGGGTTGAGCGCGATCGACAGGACAAGTCCCGCGAGGATCGCGGCGAGCATGCCGATGATGGCGGCGCGGGGCGTCATCCGCTTCGACGGGATGGGGCGGTAGGGCTTGCTCTGAGCGTCCAGATCCCGATCGAAGAAGTCGCCACCGTAGAGCGACGCCACCCAGCCGAGCGTCGGGACGATCCAGGCCAGGATGAGTCGGCCGATGCCGGCGTGCGGGCGGGTGTAGATCGCAGCGCCGAGGCTCACCAGGCCGACGTACAGAAGGGTGTCGGGTCGGCAGGTCTCGATGTGAGCCCGAGTGACCCGGCGCAAGGTGGACGCATCGATCACGGGACGATCCTGTCTACAATCTCCACTTCCGCCCCCCGGCTGGGCAAGATCATTGGTCCCATGCTCCGGGCCCCTTCGCTTGTCCGACGCGGCGCACGCATCCGCACCATCGCCAGGATGGTGGAAGTGATGACCTGCATCTCGAGCATGGCGAAATTCGCTCCCATGCACCGGTGCTGCCCACCACCAAAGGGGAGGTAGTGGAACGGCGGACGGCTCTCATGCATGAACCGTTCAGGACGAAACGCATCCGGATCGGGAAAGATGTCGGGGGAGCGGTGCAGAAGGCCGATGCTGATGGCGATCATGGTTCCGGCATCGAGATCGAAGCCGCCGATGGTGGCTGGTTCGGCCAATGTGCGGGCCACATCCATGGTGACAGGTCGGATCCGCAGCGATTCCTTGATGGTGGCATCAAGGTACGGGTGATGGCCACGAATCGACTCGCTGCCTTCAGCGGCAAGCTTGCGCATCACGCTTGGGTGCCGGACCACTCGCTCGAACAGCCAGGCGAGGGCGGTGGACGTGGTCTCGTGACCTACCACCAAAAGCGTGACGAGGTGGTCGCGGACGGCATCGTCGGAGATGCCCATTCCGGTCTCTCCACGGAGCAGCAGGGAAAGCGAGTCGACGCGTTCTGCGTTGTCGGACGCTCGAGCTTTGGATATCTCGGCAAACACGACATCGTCCAGCTCCCGGCGGACCTCGAGGAACCGGTCCCATGGTCCCTTTCCGAGCACCTGGCGGCGAATGGCCGGGAAGACCATGAGTAAGGGGCTCACGTGCAGGAGTTGCGGCACCAATCGACGGAGTGCAGCCCTACGGTCAGCGTCCGCTACCCCAAGGACGATGCGGATCATGATCTCCAGGGTGATCCGCTGCAGCCGCTCCTGCAGCTTGATGGTTTCGCCAACACGCCATGTCGAGACCTCCTCCTCGGTGATCGAGCGGATCATGTCCACATGGCACGCAATGGCCTCGCGGTGAAAGGGTGGAGTTAGGGTCCTCCTCATCTGGGCGTGGTCGTCGCCATCCAACATGAGCACGGACTCCTGTCCGACAACGAACGCGATAGTTGAATTGGCATCGCCGGCGCGAAACAGGTTCGGGTCACCGGTGAGCACCTGTCGCACCAGATCGGGTTCGGCAATGGTGACCACCCGGCCGAACGGGAACATCTTCGCCTCGAACACCGGCCCGTAGCGTCGGCGACAGAAGCTGTTGTAGAGGGACGGGCTGGCAGCCCACAGGGCGGTCTGGAGCCCGGAGGGTAGCCTCGGGCCTCGCAACGACGCCGCCTTCGCGGGTGACGCAGTCATGGCTGTGTCGAGTCGAGCGATGCTAGCCAACGCCCGAGGGACCTAAGCGCGAACGTGTGAGCAATCAAGTCGTCGGTGTAGCAGAGGTCGTCGAAGTAGAGGCCGACCGAACTGGGCGTCCATGTTCCGGCAGCGGTCTGATTGTCGGTCAGCCATCGGATTCCCCGAGTGACCGATTCGCTTCGTGGGTCCTCACCGGCCTTCATCAGTGCGTACAACGCCCAGGCCGTCTCCTCGACGGTCGTACGGGCGGGGGGCAGGACCTGCTGCTTGGGCCAACCACCGTCGTCGCCTTGGTTGCTCAGCAACCACTGCCGTGCCTTCAGGGCAACCGGCTCGTTGGCCGCCCATCCCAAGTCCGACCAGGCTTCCAGCAATCGGCAGGTGCCGTGGAGGTTGTCGCGGAACCATACGGATGCGATCGAGCCGTCCGAGGACTGATGGGCAGCAAGCCAGTCGAGTCCCCGACGGATGGGCGAGCCCGGTGCGGTTGGCTCGCCCAGGCGGTGCAAGGCCATCACGACGTGAGCGGTCACCCCGGCACAGGGCCGGTCGTTCATGATCGTCGAGTTCCGAACCCACTCAGACCAGGATCCGTCCCGGTTCTGTTGGCGTATCAACCAGTCCACGCCCAAGCGCACCGCGGGGTGGTTGTGGCTCAGCCCAAGCTCCGCGAGGGCCCCGAGGACGACAGCGGTATCCTCGGATTCGGGCCAACCGGAGGGATTGGCCCAAGACCAACCGCCAGCGCGAATGCCTAGGATGTTGAGGGGTCGGTTCCACTGTTGGCGCAACAGCCAGTCGCGGGTGAGGTGCAGCTCCGGAGCGTCGGCCAGGGATCCGAATTCAGCCAGGGCCATGACGGCGTACGCGGTCACGGAGATCTCGAGATCGCGGTCGATGGCCCAGGATCCATCTGAGCGCTGCGTATCGAGGAGGTAACACAGACTGGCACGCTGCAGGTCTTCTGCCTCGTCGGCTTCTCGAAGGGAGAGGTACACGAAGCCGGCGATCATCGGGCATTCCTCGATCCCGCCGTTGGCCCCGGAGGCCTCACGGATCCAGGCGAGTGCCCTGGGTACCGCCACCCGCGCCAGGACCGAGCGAATCCACGACCGGGGTAGGGTTCGCGCCTGCATGACACCGAGGGCAAGCACCACGGGCAGGGCGATGGACACCTTGTTGCGAATAGAGTGCGGGAGCAACACGGTCTCGACCGGCTGGTCCGGTTGGAGCTTAGCGTCGCGAATCCCAGTGAGCGCCCAGATAATGGGCGCGGCGGCCGGCCACGTCCTCGGGGCTTCACCCCGCAGACCGGGGACGACGGTTTCGGCGTCGTTGTCGTCCAGGAAGGCCCACGCCCGGTTGAGGGCGGCAGAACAGGTGTCTGGGGCAACCTCGTGTAGGGCTGCAACAGCAAAGGACGTCATACCTGGGCTGCTTGGGTCCTCGGCGTCGGCCATCGCCCAGCCACCGTCGGTCCGCTGGCTGGTCAGCAACCAGGAGATGGCCCGATCGATCCGTTCGGCATAGATGTCTCGCCCGGCTCGAGCGAGAGACAGGACCCCCAGTGCGGTGGCCACGGCGGAGGACGACAGTCGATCCGTCCACGCCCCGTCGGGTCGTTGGATCGCCCGGAGAAATTCGATCCCGTGTGCAGCGGCGAAGCGAGCTTCCGCCTGCAGCCTAGCGAGGGTGTCCTCGGAGCTGACCTGCTCGAGAGTCATGAGACGCGCTCGGCGATCGTCTCGGCGCAAGCGACGAGCAGCGCCCGGGACTGGGACATCGGGAGGGGAGCGAGCGCTTCTGTGGCACCCTTGACGAAGTCGAGCGCGGCCTCCCGAGAGGCCTGCACGGCGCCAGTACCCGTGATGAGGGATCGAAGGGCGTCCAAGCTGCCTCCGCCGCCAGCGCTGACCTCGGGCGACAGCGCCGCTTCGATGGAGTGCCTCATCTCTGGCCCGGCCATTCGTAAGGCTAGGAGTATAGGGAGGGTACGTCGGCCGTTCCGCAGATCGCTGTCATCGGGTTTGCCTGTGCCACAGCCGGCGAATGGCAACAGATCATCGGTGATCTGAAACGCATAGCCGAGCTGTTGGCCATACCGACGGAGGGATGCTCGGAGATGCAACGGGGCGCCGGCAAGGACCGCTCCACACTCACATGACGAGGCAAAGAATGCGGCTGTCTTCAAGGAAATCATCTTGAGGTAGGAATCGACGTCGGTGGATCGAGTCCGGGTGAGGTATCCCTCCATGCTCTGGCCTCGGCACATGTCAATTCCCGCCTGGGAGACCACACGCAGGGCGGTGACGACGTTGGCGGCGTCCGCTGCGGCACATTCGGAGAGTGCGCGGAACAAGTCGAAGATCAGGGCGTCCCCGGCGATGATCGCCTCATCTACGCCAAACACATGTTGGATCGACCCTTGACCCCGGCGGACCTCGTCGCCATCGATGATGTCGTCGTGCACGAGGCTGGCGATGTGACCGCACTCCGCTCCGATGGCGGCTGGCAGAACCATGTCGATCGTGCCCCCCACGGCACGAGCTGATTCGATGAGGAGAAGAGGACGGAGGAGCTTGCCCGGGACAGCTACTGCGTATGCACACGCGTGGTCGAGCAAGAGGCTGGACCCGGCCGACCATCGAGACCGGAGAGCGGCGTGGATCGCCTCCGAATGGCCGAATCGGTCGCGGTGCGTGGTGGAAAGTTGTGACGGCGCCGTAGTAGTCATGGATCTCCCGTTCTGAATGAACCAGGTGGTCGATTGGGGCGAGCGCTCTCGGATGCTGTCCGGAAAGGCCATCGGAGCGACCGGCTAAGTCCTGGCGGTCCCGGTCGCTCGGAGGGCTGTGTCGGCGAATTCCTCGGCTCGACCAGGGGCTAGTTTGGAATCTGGGGGTCTGTTCCTCCGCAGCGGTCGGGTCACTGTCAGCGAGACGACAGCGAGGGCGAGCGCCAGCCCGACCAGCACCAGTGCGGTGATGTGGAGAGAGGTGATCGGACCTGCGCGCACGGACTCGGCCTCGAACAGGGAGAGGATCGCGGCGATCCCGAGCGACGCGGCGAGCCGTTCGGTGACGTTGAACAAGGTGCTGGCGTCAGTCATCGCATCGCCGTCGAGCCCCGAGGTCAGAGCGAACAGGACCGCGGCGATGTTCAGGCCCATGGCGGTCGATCGCAGGGTGAGGATCATGGCGCTCCACACGATGGAGGTGTCGGCGTGGACCCAGAGGAGGCAGGCGGTTGACGCTGCCAGTAGTAGGAAGCCCAGGGTCAGCTGCTTCCGCAGCCCGAGGACCGGAAGCGTGTGTTCACCGGCGAAGGTCGCCAGCCCCGTCATGAGGCCTTGTGGCAGGAGGGCCAGACCGGCCTCCCATGGAGCGTAGCCCTGCACGGATTGGAGGAAGACCGGGATCAGGAACACCGCGGCGAAGGCCACCACCGACACGCCGGCGCCGAGAAAGATGGCGGAACCTCGTATCCGGTCCTTGAGCACGTCGAGCCGCAGGGCCGGGTGGCGGCGGTTCCGGGCCCACAGCGCGTAGCCGGCAAGGAACACCACGCCGGCAGCGACGACGGAGATGGCCGAGGTCAGCCGCCACCCGGCGCCGGCCCGGTCGGCGCCGAAGAGGATGCATCCAATTCCCAAGGCCAGGACACCCGTTCCGACGGGATCGAAGGTCGCCTTGCGGTTCGCCGGCCGCATCAGGTCAGCAGACCGTCTCGCCACAGCCGCACCGTACAGGCCTATGGGCAAATTGATGACGAAGGCCCAGCGCCAGCCGCCAAGGGCGATGACCCCTCCTCCGACAGATGGTCCAAGTGCTGGTGCAACGAAGAGAAGCATCCCGGCCAGCGGCGATATCGATCCGGATCGCTGGTTCCCGAGTGTCAGGCCCATGGCGACCGGAACCATCGGTGCGCCTGCAAGCCCCTGTAGGGATCGGGCCGCAATGAGCAACGGCAGCGACGGCGCCAAGGCGCATGCGAGCGATGACAGCACGAATGCAACGAGGCAGGTGGTGTAGACGCGGGCCTCGCCGAATCGCTTGGAGAAGAAGGACGTCCCCGACAGGCCGATGCCGAGCGTGAGCAGGTAGGCACTTGCGGTCCACTGGGTTGCGGGCAGTGAGGCATGGAACGTGCGACCGATCGGTACCAGCGCGACGTTCACGACGCTGGTGTCGATCATGGACAGCAGGGGACCGCAGAGCAAGGCCAGTTGCACCGAGCGCGGCACCCGGACCTGGGAGCGCTGCCGGGGCGGTCCGGCGGGGCTACCGATGTCGGTGTCAGGGCGCTCGCGTCCTCCCTCGATTCGGGCCCGGATGGCGTTGACGAACGCGGCAGGATGGTCGACTGACAGATCGATCGTAGAAACGGGCCAGTCGACGCCGTTGACCGTGATCTGGGTCGCCGGCTCGAGGACCAGCCGCACGTTGGCGTCACTGCAGGCCACGAGCATGGACCGGTCGGTCAGGTCCAGCTTCATTCCCGAGCGGTAGAAGTTCGGACGCTTGTGCAGCACGGCGGACTGCAGTGCCGTGTAAGGGACGGTGGCGACGGCAAAGCACCCGTCGTTCAGGATGAGATGTGCGTCTGCCACCTGGTGAGGAACCACCTTAGCGGACGCATACACCGCCACGAGCCACACCACGCAGTAGACGTGAAAGGCGAGAACTCCCCACAGCCATGGGGAATCCCCCGCGGCGATGTACACGGCTCCGTCGACCAGCACCGCCTCGAAGACGGTCAGCCCCACAAAGGCCCACGTCGCTGCCCACAGAGGCCGGGCGTACCCGAATAGTGGGCCGGTGTCTGCCGGCTGACGCCGGAGGACCCAGCGGATGAGCGAAGCGGTGAGGCGGCCCTGGTTGACCAGCGTCCGACTGATCGCCCGCGGCACCAGCCAGGACACTGCCGCTTCGGCGGCGTCCCATCGCGAGTGGTCGGACGAGGCCCGGGCACCTCCAGCGGCGAGGAGCACGATGACGAGTCCACCCATGCCGGCCCCTGCCCACGAGGCGAAGCGGGTATCGCCGGGGACGGCAAGTGAGACGAAGCCTGCGGCTAGTCCGGTGACGATGAATGCCCACTGCCGCCATCCGCCCCACTCGGCTGCTCCCGACTTCGGTAGCCGCACCTTCGTAACCTCGGGTCGGTCTCGAGGTGTCCCTCGCATCGCCTCAGCCATCGGCAGCCGAGTCGAAGAGAGCCAACACACCATGAGGATCGCGACCGTCCCAAAGGCCGAGGACCCCGCCGCCGGAGCTGCCGGCGTCGTGGGCGGCATAACCCAGTAGGTCCTGCAAGCGGGGAGGTAGTCGGCGGGCCTGCGAAGGTGGCACGGTCAGGATCCCGTTCTCGAAAGTCCTGAGCCAGCCCACCTGGTAGCTGAGCGATAGAGCCCGTCGTCGCACGGACCCCGCCTCATTGGGACCACCACCGTGGAAGAGGTCCCCTCGCAGGATCAGGGCGTCCCCTTCCGCCATCAACGCGGGCTCGAATTGGTCTGGGGCTGGCGCTGTCCCCGGGGGCAATAGGTAGCTGCGTGGGGCTACCCGGGTGGCACCATTCGTCCGCGTGAAAGGAGACAGCGCGACCATCGCATTCACAGCGACGGCGTGGCGGGTGGGCGGCAAGAAGTTCCACAAGTCGGTGTCACGGTGGGGAAACTGGGCGGGCTGCCCCGGCCAGAGCTCGATGACCTCGGCCGCGGACAGCGCAATCTCGGCGCAGATGGGATGGAGGAACCGCTCCGCCAGACCGAGAAGCACCGGGTGCAGGATGAATTCGGCGACCGAGGGCGTCTTTTGGATCAGGCCTTGGATCCGCAGGGTCTGAAGGCCTTGGAACGAATCGAGTATGGTCGGATATTGGGGTCCCACACGGTGCTCGGGGTGGGAGGCCAGCCACCTGTCGATCTCAGCGTTCAGCCGGACGAGGCTTTCGCTTGGGAGGACTCCTTCGACCACTGCGCAACCGTCATCACAAAGCAAGTCCACGAGCCGATCGATACCGCCGTGAGCGTCGCCATCTATGAGCCCCCGCGAAACGCGTGGCAACACCTACGTCTCCTCACTGCCGAAGTATCGGCCGGTCCGCCAGCCTTGACGTCTCGGCCCCCGAGGGGTTCCAATACGACTGTACTACTACAGGGGATATGCCGTCAAGGGCATTTTTTGGCGGCAACGAACTTGAAACGGAGACCGATGCCACGCTTTGCCGACCATTCAGAGCGCCGGACGGCTATTGCAGATGCGCTGATTAATGTGATCGCACAGCGTGGGATCGAGGCGGTCAGCATACGGAGCATTGCAGCAGAGGCCGGGGTGTCAGCTGGGACGGTTCAGCACTATTTTTCGTCAAAGCAGGAGATATTCGACTTTGCCGTCGCATCGCTGCGCGTCCGGGCCTCCGCGAGGATCGCAGAGCACCTGGAGGTGCAGGCGTCGTCCCCTGGGGCCTCGCCGGGACGTCAGGTGGCCCGCACTGTCCTGAAGCAGGTGCTCCCCCTTGATGACGCCTCGCTCCGTGAGAGTAAGGTGGCCCTGGCCCTCCATGCGCACGCGGTGACACACGGCGGGGCGTCGTCGGCCCAGGTGGCCGACTGGGAGGAGCTACGCCGCTTCGTGGTGGAGGAGATCCACGGTGGGAGCGACCTGCTTTTCGCAGATCGCATGGTCATGGCCACGGCGTTGATGGGAGCGGCCGAAGGGCTCAGCATCCTCGCCCTTGCCGGTTACGTTTCAAAGTCCGAAGCCGCCGAGGCATTCGACCTTCTCGATCGCATGCTGGGAAACTGAAGACGCGCTGGGCCCGGCGCATAGTGGGTGTCCGTCATAAACGTCGTCTTCAATGCCCCAATTGCTCCAGGAGGAAGAGTCGAGCGCTTCATCGGGCCGCTATTGATGCCGCAATCAGCCACAGTCCTCCACGTTGGAGGTGACGCGCTGGACGATAGCATCGTGGCAGGATCCGATGGACGAGTCAAGGTCGGCCTGTCGTTCCGGGCTTTGATCAGCGGGTGTTTAGCCGCACCACGAACGGCGTCCGCGCAGGACGCGGTGAAGCACGCGCACCGTGCGGTAGTTCGCATCGGAACCATACGGCGCGCAACTAGGTGTAGCGCCGCTCGCTATCGGTATCGCCATAGGCGGTGCACAGAAGTGGAGATGTTCGCGGTGGCGCCCCATGTCCGGGGTCGAGTCCGGCGGAAGTTGGCGACGGACGCATGCTGTGCCACCAGCGGCCGCGGCGCCCAGGCAGTACCACGCTTAAGCCTGGATCCACCGATCGGTGAGGTGATTCGGTAGGCGTGGGGTCCGCGGAAAGTGCCTCCCCTGCTGGGAAAATGACGGTTACGAGGCCAGTCATCACGCCAGTCGGAGGAGGCACTTTCTGTGAGGTCATCATCGCGCGGGTTGGATCGGGTTGCGGTGACTTTCGACGAGCCGTCGCTGGTGGCGAACGCCGGGTTGGTGCTGGTGGCCACGCTGGCCGCCAGGCTCGGTGTCGCGAGGCTGGTCGACGCGGTGGTCCATCTCGATGGTCGGGTCGGTGGGGCGGCTCCGGGCCGCAAGGTGCTGACGTTGGTGCACGCCATGATCGCCGGGGCGAGCCATATCGACCACGCCGATGTGCTGCGGGCAGGGTCGACGGCCAAGGTCCTCGGGCACAGGGTGATGGCTCCGTCGACGTTGGGGACGTTCCTCCGAAGCTTCACGTTCGGCCACGTCCGCCAACTGGACCGGGTTCTCGGCGAGCTGCTTCGCCGGGCGTGGACGTTCGGGGCGGGTCCGGGGACCGAGACGTTGGTGATGGACGTGGACTCGACGATCTGCGACGTGGCCGGCAAGGGCAAGGCCGGCGCCGCCTACGGATATACCCGCCGCCTGGGGTATCACCCGATCCTGGCCACTCGGGCCGACACCGGCGAGGTGCTCCACGTCCGGATGCGCAAAGGGTCGGCGAACACCCAACGCGGCGCGCGGCGGTTCATCGAGGAGCTCGTCGCCCGGGTACGGCGGGCCGGTGCCGGCGAGCTGCTCGTGATGCGCTTCGACTCGGGGTTCTGGTCGACCGAAACCATCGAGCTTCTCGAACGTCTCGGGGTCGGCTACACGATGGGGGTGCGGATGACCAAAGGCGTCGCCGCGGCGGTCGACGCCATCGACGACCACGCCTGGAAAACCCTCAAGAACTACCCCGAGCCCGGCGTCGCCCAGGTGGCCGAGACCACCTACGACGGCCGGCGCCTCATCGTCCGGCGCGTGCGGGCCGAGGGACACCAGCAGCAGCTGATCGCCACCTGGCGCCACCACGGCTTTCTCACCGACCTCGCCGGCGACATCGAAGTCATAGACGCCTTTCACCGCAACCACGCGACGGTCGAGCTCGCCATCAAAGACCTCAAAGACCACGCCCTGGCACATGTCCCCTCCGGGCACTTCGCCGCCAACAGCGCCTGGCTCGTCTGCGCCGCGGTCGCCCACAACCTCGTCCGGTGGACCGCCCACCTCGGACATGTTGTCGACGCCGGGCATCTCACCGTCACCCGCACCGTCCGCCGCCAGCTGTTCGCCGTCCCCGGACGACTCGTCAACCGCTCCGGACACTTGACCCTGCGCACCCCAGCCCGATGGCCCTGGGCCGACACCTTCACCGCCGCCCTCAACGCCATCCGCGCCCTGCCACCAGCCCCCACCTGACCACGACACGGCAGGCGCCCCGACACCCGCGCCGACAACCCAACCAACCCACGAACCCCTGGACCCGCACGCCCCGGAACCAGCCCGACACCCACCGCGCCCCGTCAACCCAAGCCCCACACCCCGCTCACCACCCCAGCGCCACCGCCAACACCCCCGTCGGTGGATCCAGGCTGAGACCTGCCAACTGGTAGGGATCGGGCACGACCAAGCACCCATAGGAAAGGGACCACGGTGAAGAAGAAGGTCGCAGTTGTGAGCGGCGCGCAGGCGGAGTAGGCGGCCCGGGTCGTCGGGCTGTAGCTGGAGGCGACGGTGGCGCTGGCCGAGGTGGCCGGCGCGGTGAAAGACGGCGTGTTGGCGTTCGCGTCGGCGACCGGGTTGGTGGCGATGGCCCAGATGATGAACGCCGAGTTGGAGGGTCTGGTCGGGTTGAAGCACGCCAAGATGGCGGCCGGCGAGCGGGCCGGGCACGGCACGGGACGACGACCGGCTCGGTGGTGCTCGGCGGTCGGACGGTCTCCACGCAGCGGCCCCGGGGCCGGACGACCGGCGGTGAGGAGATCACCCTCGACACGTGGAAAGTCTTCAGCTCGGCCGACCTGCTCAACTCGCTGGTCGTCGAGCGCATGCTGGCCGGGGTGGCCACCAGCCGTCATGTCGACGGAGCCAAGGCCCTCGCGGCGGACATCAACAAGGTGTTCGGTGAGCATGCCGTCGTCCAGCGCTGCACCATCCACAAGCGGCGCATTAACCGGCCCACCTTGGAGGGCTCGAACCTTCGGTCCTCGGTTCATGCCGGGCCGGTTCAACCGGCCCTTGCTGCCGGTTCACGATGGTCCTCAGTGAGGGCGAGAGCCGGTTAACGGAGAACGTAGCCGGGCATCTCCCCAAAGACCTGGCGGCCCCATCGACGGCCGGCTCAAGGTGACCTTCGCCCAGCCCGACGTGGCCAAAGGCCTCGAGGCGGCGCGCCGGCTGGCGGCCGAGCTCGAAGCCGAGCACCCCGACGAGACAGGGTCGCTCAGAAAAGGCGTGGTTGACATGTTCACCGTCCGGCGCCTCGCTGTCGGCGGCGCCTTGGCCAGGACCCTCACCAACACCAACTGCATCGAGTCGATGATCTCGATCGCTCGGCGCTCCACCGGCCGGGTCACCCGGTGGAAGGACGGATCGATGAAGAAGCGCTGGATCGCGGCCGGCATACTCGAAGCCGAACGTTCGTTCCGCCGGGACCGTGGCCACACCGACATGAAACTCCTCGTCGCCGCCCTTCACCGGCAGACCACCCCAGCCGGCGACACACCCGCCGAGCACGATCAGGCCGCGGCCTGAACAAGCTGTGGCCACCGCTGAACTTCAACAGTCAGCCGGACACCGTGCCCGCCATCGGTCGAACACGCCCATTGCCTCGCTCGACGACCACTCGAGCGCCGCGCCCAACCCGCTACGTCACGCACGACGACCGATCCACGCTTCCCGCGGCCGCCCAACGGCCGCTTTCGCCGTCGACCACTGCCTGCTGCCCTACGCCCGAGGCGTATTGAACAGATCGGGCTAGCTACCTGTAACGCGAGGGCCCCGGGTTGCGTCCCCGGGGCCCTCCTCGCGTGCAATGTCCGCCCGACCGGTTCCGGGATATTGCTGACCGAAGTCGGGACGTTGTTGACCAGCCAGGTAGGGACATTCCCCGACCGTTCTCGTCGAGCTGTTGGCGAGCTCGATGTTCTCCCTGGTCGGAGGCTCCTGCGTCAGGCCCCGTTGGTG
>JAKACA010000277.1 GCA_021796455.1 Actinomycetes bacterium | reverse complement strand
CGTCGTCGACATCGGCCCCGGAGCAGGCGAGCACGGCGGTGAGGTCGTGTTCTCCGGCACCCCCGAGGATCTGCTCGCCTGCGAGTCATCTGTCACCGGTCAGTACCTGTCCGGCAAGCGCCAGATCGCGGTGCCGGCGGTGCGGAGAGATCCCGGAGACGACTGGCTCACGATCCGCGGCGCGAGTGAGCACAATCTGAAGAACGTCGACGTGGGAATCCCCCTCGGGTGCCTCGTCGCGGTCACGGGCGTGTCCGGTTCGGGGAAGTCAACTCTCATCAACGACATCCTGCATCGCTCTCTCATGCAGCGGATCTACAAGTCGCGCATCGTGCCCGGTCGTCACAGGACGATTGAAGGGGCCGGGGCGCTCGACAAGGTCATCGACATCGACCAGTCCCCGATCGGTCGCACTCCACGGTCCAACCCTGCGACCTACACGGGCGTGTTCGACCACGTTCGCAAGCTCTTCAGCCAGACCGCCGAGGCCAGGCTCCGTGGTTACCTGCCTGGTCGTTTCTCGTTCAACGTCGCGGGC
The DNA here is from genome assembly GCA_021796455.1 of Actinomycetes bacterium. GTDB lineage: Bacteria > Actinomycetota > Acidimicrobiia > Acidimicrobiales > Bog-793 > JAKACA01. The sequence continues at coordinate 2,911 of JAKACA010000277.1, read as the reverse complement.
GGGCGTTGCGAGGCATGCGCGGGCGACGGCACCATCAAGATCGAGATGCACTTCCTGCCCGACGTGTACGTTCCCTGCGAAGTGTGCAGGGGCGCCCGGTACAACCGGGACACCCTCGAAGTCACCTGGAAAGGGCGCAACATCTCCGAGGTGCTCGACATGTCGTGCGAGGAAGCACTCGAGGCGTTCTCAGCCCAGCCCGTGATCGCCCGTCACATGCAGACTCTCGTCGACGTGGGGTTGTCCTATGTCCGTCTCGGACAGCCCGCACCGACGCTGTCGGGCGGCGAGGCCCAGCGGGTGAAGCTGGCCTCCGAGCTCTCGAAGCGCTCGACGGGCTCGACCCTCTACATTCTCGACGAACCGACGACGGGCCTGCACTTCGAGGACGTGCGCAAGCTCCTCGGCGTCCTACAGCGGCTGGTAGACGTCGGTAACACCGTCTGTGTCATCGAGCACAACCTCGACGTCGTCAAATCCGCCGACTGGGTGATCGACCTCGGACCCGAGGGAGGAGACGGAGGGGGCACCGTTGTCGCCGAGGGGACCCCTGAGCAGGTCGCGAAGATCTCGGAGAGCTATACGGGGCAGTTTCTTGCTCCCATGCTCGGCCTCTGACCCGGCGACGCGCCGCAGGACGCGCCCGCGGGGACCGCCAAAGCGGCGACGCGCCAGCTGGGACCGCCACGGATCGGGGTCGACCTCAGAGGATCTCGAGCATCCGTTCCAGAGCCAGCCTCGCGTCGGCTGCGGTCACGGTGTCGACGGTGATCTGGTTGCGGACGGTTCCCTCGACAAGCCCGTCGAGCACCCACGCGAGATGCGGAAGGTCGATCCGCGACATGGTGGAGCAGGGGCACACGATCGGCTCCAGGGAGACGATCTTCTGCCCGGGTGCCTGCTCGAGCGCCAGCCGTTCCACGAGATTTATCTCGGTACCTATCGCGATCGTCGAGCCCACGGGCGCCTCGCGCACGGCTTTGATGATGAAGTCGGTCGACCCGACGGCGTCGGCCATCTCGACCACCTCGTGCGCGCACTCGGGATGCACGATGACGATGCCGTCAGGGTTGGCCCTACGAAACGCCTCGACATGCGCGGTCGAGAAACGCTGGTGGACCGAGCAGTGCCCCTTCCACAGCAGCAGGGTCGCCTCCTTCACATCGGGCTCCTCGAGGCCGCCGAGGGTCAGCCTCGGGTTGACGACGCGCATGTCGGCTGAAGCGAAGCCGAGCTCGTAGCCCGTGTTGCGGCCGAGATGCTGGTCAGGGAAGAACAGCACCTTGTCCCCCTTGGCGCAGGTGCCGGCCGGGCGGTCGAGGCCGAGTGCCCAGGTGAGGACAGAACGGGCGTTGGAGGAGGTGCACACCGCGCCGCCGTTGCGCCCGACGAAAGCCTTCAAGGACGCGGCGGAGTTCATGTAGGTAATCGGCACGACGCGCTCGATATCGGTCACTCGCGCGAGCTCCTCCCAAATTTGCTCGACGTCCTCGAGGTCGGCCATGTCAGCCATCGAGCAGCCCGCGTTGAGGTCGGGAAGGATGACCTTTTGCCATGTCGCGGTGAGAATGTCGGCCGACTCCGCCATGAAGTGGACGCCACAGAAGACGACGTACTCGGCCTCCTTCTGGTCGGCTGCGAAGCGGGACAGCCCGAAGGAGTCGCCACGGGCATCTGCAAAGGCGATCACGTCATGGCGCTGGTAGTGATGGCCAAGGATGACGAGGCGCTCGGCGAGCGCCTCCTTCGCCACCGTCACGCGCCGCGCGAGGTCCTCCTTAGACGCGCGGCTGTAGTCGTCGGGCAATTGGCTCTGTAGGCGGATCATCGGGACCCCCTGTAGGGTGCCTCGTCTATGGCCGGCGGGGACAGCCTGGTCGCCCTTCCGCGGGTGTGTCGGCCTTGAGGCGGGATATGTAGGCCGGGGTACCAGGCCGGCGTAGCCTCGATGGTAGTGCTCGAACGCCCCCAAGCAGTCCCAGACGCCCCCGGGTCCTATCAGTTCAAGGACGCGGACGGTCGCGTGATCTATGTCGGCAAGGCGCGCTCGCTCCGCTCACGGCTCTCGAATTACTTCCAGGACCCATCCCACCTGCACCCCCGCACGGCCCAGATGATGGCGGTTGCAGCCTCAGTCGAGTGGATAGTGGTATCGAGCGACGTCGAGGCGATCATGCTCGAGTACAACCTGATCAAGGCGCACCGGCCGCGGTTCAACATCCGGCTCGTGGATGACAAGAGCTACCCCTACCTAGCTGTGACGGTCGGCGACGAGTGGCCGAAGGCGGTCGTCATGCGGGGAGCGCGCCGAAAGGACACCCGCTACTTCGGTCCCTACGCGCACGCCTACGCGATCCGCGAGACGCTCGATCTGCTGCTTCGGCCGTTCCCGATCAGGACATGCTCGGACGCCAAGATGCGCCGGCACCACCTGCTCGGCCGCCCCTGCCTCTTGTTCCACATCGAGAGGTGCGCAGGGCCATGTGTCGACGCGGTGACCCACGAGGAGTACACAAGGCTGGTCGAGGAGTTGATGGGTTTCCTGGGCGGTGACACCAAGCCCGTGGTGAGCCATCTCGAGACCGAGATGCTGGCGGCCGCCTCGACTCTGGAGTTCGAGCGCGCGGCGCGGCTGCGCGACCGCCTCGCGACCTTGCGCCTCGCCGTCGAGCGCCAGCAGATGGTGACGGACGCCCCTGAGGACCTGGACGCGGTCGCCATCGCCGAGGACGAGCTCGTAGCTTCGGTCCAGGTGTTGCACGTGCGCACGGGCCGAGTCGTGGGCAGGCACAGCCTCGTGCTCGAGAAGGTCGAGCCGCTCTCCTCGGCCCAGCTGCTGAGTCGCGTCCTCGAACAGCACTACGGCGGCACGCCGCTCGGGGTGCCTCGCGAGCTGCTCCTGCCGGAGATG
>JAKACA010000276.1 GCA_021796455.1 Actinomycetes bacterium | reverse complement strand
CGCCCTGACTGTCGTCTTTCTTCTCACGGCGGGTGGCGTCTCAGCGCTGGTGTAAACGGCTCCGGACGCAGGCTCCGCTGTGATGCTACGCGGCGGCTGTCTCGGCGTCGACGGCCGCCTCCTCGACGGCGTCGGGTTGCAGCGCCGTTGGCGGCTCGAGGAGCTGGCGCCGGAGGTCTTGCAGGTGTCGCAGCGCGTCCGGCGTCATCGTGAGACCCCGCCAGCCCTTGGATGCCCGGTCGAGGACGGCCCAGACGAGCGAGAGGCAGCTCTGCTCGCCGGGGAGGCGTCCGATCACCTTCGTGCGCCTCCTGGTTCCCCGAAGGTCCGCTCGATGAGGTTGGAATGCCGGATGCGCTTGTGGTGCTCGGCGGGGAAGGCCAGGTAGGCGAGCAGCGCCTCGAGGTTGTCCTCGACGCAGGCGACGGCCGAGGGGTAGAGCGGCTTCCACTTCGCGATGAAGCGCCGAGCCCGTCGGCGTCCCTCGGCGAGCGCCTTGTCACCCGATCCCTCGATCTTGTCGAAGATCGCCCAGTAGTCGCCCTTCATGTCGGACTGGGCGTGCTTGGGCACTTTGGCAAGCACGTTCCGGCAGACGTGAATGGTGCATCTTTGGTGGACACTGTTCGCAAAGCAGCGCTCGATCGCTGTGCACAGGCCCTTGCCGCCGTCGGAGATGACGAGCAGCGGGGCGGACATCCCCCGCTCGGTGAGGTCGGTGAGGAACGCGATCCACGCGTCGGCGGACTCCGTCGCGCCCGGGGCGAGACCGAGCAGGACGGGCTTGTTGTCGGTGTCGATCCCCCAGGCGACAAGCACGGGCTCGGCCTTGGCCTTCGGGTGCATCTTGAAGAAGCTGCCGTCGAGGTAGAGATAGTCGATGCGGGACCCCGACAGGTCCTTGCGCTTCCAGGTGTCGAACTCGGCCCGGAGGCGCTGGCAGATGCGACTCGCGCTCGAGCGGCTGATCTTTGCCTCGTGCCCGAAGACCTCCTCGAGCATGGCCTCGACGTCGCGGTCCGACAGCCCGCGCACCCAGGCCGAGATGACGAGGGTCTCGAGCGCGTTCGTCCTGCTCACGCCGGTCCCGAACAGCTGGTCGCACAGCGCCGAGTGGGCGTGGCGGAACTTCGGCCGGCGAAGATCCACGGGCCCGAGGGTGGTCTTCAGGGTGCGCGGCGGCTGGAAGCCGTTGCGATAGCCGGCGGGGCTGTCCGCTCCTCGGCGCTCGTAGCGCTTGCGGCCGAGCTCTTGGAGCACGATCTCCTCGATCACGGACTGGAACGTGAGGCGCACCGATAGACGAGCGACCTCCTCGATCGTGCCCATCAGGTCGCCGTCGCCGGCGAAGAGGTCGTTGATCTGCGCGCGGATGGCCTCGGTCGGCGATACTCGTGGTGCCACGGGTGTAGGTCCTCCTTCGTTGACTTGGTCGTCTCGAGGGAACCTACGCCCGTTGCGCGTTTACACCAAGGACCTGACGCCACCCGCGCAGCTTGTCGCAGGCGGACGCCAACAGGGCCTCGACGTCGGCCCGCGCGAGCACCCGCCAGACATCACGGTCCCTCAAGCTCTCCTCTCGCGCATTCGGTGCCGGACCGTCGGTGTGCAGGTCCCCGAGGCGGCAGAACGGCTGGTGGTGGAGGTCGTTTGGGCTGCGAAGTAGTAGCCGGTGCCCGTGGTACGGGAGCGCCGTCACAAGTACCGTTCGGCTTAGTATCTCTGCAACGGCGCGTTGGTTGCGGCAGTGTCGATGGCGACGCAGGAGGGGAGCGATGGAGAGCGCGTTCCGACCGGCCCGCGCGGGCGACCGAGTTGAGTAGGCGTTCCGACCGAGATGACCGACCGCGTGTTGATGGGCAATGAGCAAGAGCCCACGCCTGCTGAGTTAGCCCTGCCGCGAGCCCGGCCAGTTGTTGGACGATCCGGAGTCGCGCGCATCTGGTCCCTTCCTCTGCCGGTATTGGTCTCGCTCATCGTTGCGACCTGCCTCGCGAAGTATGGGGTGGGTAGATTCGTCTCGTGGAAGTACATGTATGCCCTTGCCGTTCACTGGCGCGACCCGTTCAGCTCGAGCCTTTTCAAGCCGAGCACCAGCTACCTGCTCAGCTCACCAACATCCGCCCTGGTGTCGGGGCTGACTGGGCTCAGTACGAGGCGCGAGTTCTTCGCCCTGCATTTCGGGCTCTCATTGGCTGCGATCGCCCTGCCCGTCGCGATGCCGTCCGTTCGTCGAGACCGGTACCTACGCGCAATCATTGGGCTGGTCGTTGTCGGCGGCGCATTGCCGGCCGTTCTTCTCAGCTGGGTGGGGTCGTACGACCCAGTCTCTCTGGGGGCGGCCACCGTGGGCGCACTGGCCGACTCACCGACAATTGGGGCCATCGGCTGGGCGCTCTTTGGATTCAACAACTCTCCCGAGGCGATCCTCGCGTTTGGCGCGTACGCTCTCGTCAGCCTCTATTCAGAAGGACCTGCAGCCCTCCGCAGCCTTGCGGGCTGCGCTGCTGGGCTCTGCGTGGGCATAGTCGGAATCTCTGCGCTTACCTCGCATTGGGGAGGGAGCACGAGTCGGATCACGATGTTCCGCTACTGGCCGTTCTCCGCGTTTTGGAGGAGCGAGCTCAACTATTGGCCGCTGATTCTCTACAGCGCGCTTGGGATCGGGTGGTTGATCTTCCTCAAGAGAGAAGCGCGCGTCCGAAAAGCGGCACGGGCTCTGTGCGCAGTGGCCGTAGTAGCCAGCGCCGCCGTACCGCTGGTGGTTTTGGATCAGTCGCGAATCGTGTCAGGGACCCTATGGGCAGCTGCGCTCTTCGCGGCTCGGGACATCGCGGGTTCGCTGTCCGAGGAGCAGCTCGATGGACTTCTGCGTCGCGTCACGCTGCCCGCATTCGTCTTCCCCGTCATGCTTGTTTGGAGCGGCCAGATCGTCTACGCAGGCTGGCAGCATGGTATCGAGTTCATTCAGAGCGTGGTGTGAATGGCTGGATTGTCGCCCTCCCCGGCGACTAAGCGGGGTGCACCGTACCCCAGGGGGGCATTCGCACCGGACGCGGCACGGCCCCGCCAGCCGAAGCCGACGGGGCCGGTTACCTCCTGGTTAGGAGAGTCAGGACGCAACGACCTCGCTGTCGCGGTCGATGCGGTCGACCAGGCCGAGGAGGATGCCGGCCCCGTCGAGGTCCGGCTCCAGCGTGACGACCTGCTCGACCGACATCGTCAACATGCGCAGGGCGTCCTGGTCGAAGAAGAACTGGAGGATGCCGCGACCCGCCAGCCGGAAGCAGATGGAACGGTCCGCCGCAAGCTCGATCGGGTGCTCTTTCTGACCGTCCAAGGACGCGAAGGTCCAGATGCGGTTCGCCTGCTGAGCGGTCGTGGCTTGGGTAGTGTCGGTCATGTCGGTTGCTCCCCTCTAGTGTACTGACACTGAAATAGCCGCGCGGTTGGGGTAGCCTCGGGCATGGCCCGGCGTCCCGCAGCTGCCCTCCCGCTGTCGAGCGCTGAACGTGG
>JAKACA010000050.1 GCA_021796455.1 Actinomycetes bacterium | reverse complement strand
CGGTCACGTCCACGCTCCCGGCCACCGTGGCCGGAGGCGAGATCGCCGTGATGGACGTGCCCGCGGAGTTGACCGTGAAGTCAGCTGCCGGCACCGCGACGGACCCGAAGTCGACCGCAGTGGCCCCGGCAAAGCCGGTACCGGCGATCGTGACACCTGTTCCACCTGCGAGCGGGCCGGAGCTCGGGGTGACCGAGGTGACTTGCGGACCGCTGGTCGGCGGGGAGCTTGGAAGGTAGGTGTAGGCATCCGCGGGTGACACCGTGCTCGTGCCGTACGGGTTCGTCACGGTCACGCTCACGGTCTCGGGGCTCGGGGCCGCCGGGGCTGTGACAGTGATCGTGTTACCTGTCCCCGGTTGCGTGAAGTTTGTGACAACCATCGAGCCAAATGACACCGAGGTGACATCTGCCAGGTTGGTTCCCGTCAGGACGAGCGAGTTGCCACCGGCCTGTGGCCCGTTTGACGACGAAAGTCCTGTCAGCTCTGGAGCGAAGTCGGCATTGGGTTGATAGGTATAGATGTCCTGAGGCGTGATGGTGCTGCTCCCAAGCGGATTGGTCACCACGACGTCAACAGTCTCGGCTCCGGCAACCGCCGGGCTGGCAGCCGTTATCTGGGTCCCCGTGCTGTTGACGGTGAAGCTCGTGGCCGGCACCGTGCCGAAGTCGACGCCGCTCGTTGCGACGTTGAAGAAGTTGCTCCCCGAGATCAACACAGTCGTCCCCCCGGCGATTGGCCCGGTGGCAGGACTGACCTGTGTCACGACCGGCCCGGCCGACGTCGTCCCGCTCTCATATGTGAAGGCGTCAGGCGCGGAGACCGCGCTCGTGCCCGAGGCGGCGGTGACCGTGACATCTACCGTCCCGGCATTGGCGACCGCCGGCGACACCGCGGTGAGAGATGTCGCAGAGTTGACGTGGAACGACTCCGCGGGCACGGTGCCGAAGTCAACCTCTGTGGCGCCCGTGAAGTTGCTGCCGGTGACCGTTACCGGTGTGAGACCCGAGGTCGGGCCGAGATTCGGGCTCACACCCGATACGACAGGCGCGGGCGGCACCACGACGGGGGCCAGGTAGGTGAACACGTCCGCTGTCGCCACCGCGCTCGTTGCCACTGGAGTCGTGACCGTCACGTCGACCGACTCTGCCGAGGGGGCAGCAGGGGAAACGAGAGTGATCTGGGTGCCGGCACTGTTGACGGTGTAGCTGGTCACCGGCAAAGCGCCGAAGTCCACGGCTGTCGTGCCCGTAAAGCCGGTACCCGTGATCGTCACACCGGTTCCTCCAGCCGTCGGACCCGAGTTGACAGAGAGTCCGGTGATGGCAGGAGCTCCCGTCGGTGCCGTTGCGGTTGGAAGATACGTAAAGACATCGTGCGGCGTGATCGGACTCGTACCACCAGGGTTCGTCACTGTCACGTCGACGGTGCCCGCGGGCGCCGAGGGCGCTGTCACGCCGCTTATCTGGGTGCCGGCACTGTTGACGGTGTAGCCGGTGACCGCGGCGGTACCGACGTGGACCGAGGTGATGCCGAACAGGTTCGTGCCGCTCACGACCAAGGTTGTCGGGCTGTTGGCCGTCCCGGACGGTGGACTGACGCCTGTGACGGTAGGCGTCAGGAACGGCACCGTTACTGATTGGCTCGCCTCAGCGGAGGAGCTACCGTTCAACGACACAGTCTGGCCCGTAAAGGACTGGGTCGTCGAAGTCCCGTCCTCGTCGGTGATCGTGACAGAGGCCGTATAGCTACCGCCCTCTGCATAGGTGTGGGTCGTCGTCGGGGTGGTCGTGGTGCTAGTCGCTCCGTCTCCGAAGTTCCACGAGTAGCTCGCGCCGGCCGAGGAGGGGAACGTCGACTGTGCCGCGCTGAACGTCGATGCCTGGGTGGCAGGTGCCGGGACCACCGTGAGGACGGCGACAGGTGCCTGGTCCGGCGTGATGGCGATCGCGTCCGGTCCGGCCCCGACCGAGATTGCAGTCGGGACAGCGGCCGCGGCCGGTACTGCGAGCTCGGAGACCGTCGCGGCAGTTCCGCTGCTCCCAGAGGGAGGCTGCCCGTTGGCCACATAGGCCGCGGTCCCGCTCGGGGTGATGGCAACTCCCATGGGGTCGCTCCCTGCGGCCAGGGCCGCAGTCGCTCCCGTGCTTGCGGCGATCTGGGTGACGGTCCCGTTACCAGAGTTCGCGACATAGACGTGGTTTCCGCCTGGCGAGATCGCGACCGCGGTGGGATCGCTACCGACGGCGATCGATGCCTCGGGGCTCGGACCCCCGGTCGCGGTCAGGTTCACCGGCGTGACCGCTCCCGGAACAGTGTTCGATCCGCGGTCCACGACGTAGGCGGTCGAGCCGTTCGGGGTGATCGCGACCGCTACCGGGTCGACGCCTGCCGCGATGGTCGGGCCAACCGTCTCAGTCGCCAGATCTATGGGGACCAGGTAGTCGGTTCCTCCGGGGAAGTCGTCTGTGACATAGGCGGTCGAGCCGTCGGGCGTGATGGCGATCCCGGATGGGCTCCCGTGCACAGTGATCGTTGCCGTGACTTGGCCGGTCGCAAGCGCGATCTTGCTGATGGTGCCGCTGCCGGAGTTGGCGACATAGGCAGTCGAGCCGTCGGGGGTGATGGCGATCGCGTCGGGCTCGCTGCCCACGGTGATCCACGCACCGGTGGGCGCGGCAGTATCGGTCGCGGTATTGATCGGCGTCACGTTGTCAGAGCCGTAGTTCACGACATAGGCAGTCGCGCCGTTCGGGGTGATGGCGATCGCGTCGGGCGAGGTGCCTACCGGTATCGGAGCCCCGGCGTCGTTTGGGGAGATCGCCTGCGATGGATCGGCCAGGATCGGAGTGACCTGGTTGCTCTGCCCATCTGCGACGTATGCGATCGGTGGGCGGCTCGCTGTAGCTCCGGGCACGGTGAAGGTTGAGGTAGCCCCCGCGGATGGTCCACCGTTGTCCAGCACGTACTGGCCCGTATAGATGACCTGGGTCGATGTCCCAGAGGCATCTATCACGCTAAGGGTGACCGTGTAGGTTCCCGGGAGATCGTAGATGTGGTGAATGCTCGGATTGCTCGTCGGCGTTGTCACGGCGGAGCCGTCACCAAAATTCCAGCTGTAGGTGAGACCACCCGAGGTGAGGGAATAGGACGCGGACGCATCGAAAACGGTGTACTGCCCAGCTGGGGCCACCGTTTCGGTGAAGGAGGCGACCGGAGCCTCGTCTGGCGTCACCACGACCGCCGCCGGATCGATGTTCACGTACGTCGTCTGCACACTTGCCGAGCCCGACGTCGAGATCACGCTGATGCTGCCCTCGTTCGAGTTAGTGCCGCCTGCAGCGTTGGTCTCGTCCGCGACATAGACGGTGGATCCATCTGGGGTGATCGCGACGCCATCTGGATTGAGCCCGACCGCGATGGGCGAGCCGACAGTCATCGTCGGTATCGCGACCGGGACTACGAAACCCGCCGAGCTCGGTGAGCTCGCGCTGTCCTCGGTCACCCACGCCGTCGAGCCGTCCGGGCTGACGGCCACCTGCACCGGGTTGTACCCCGTCTCGAGGGGGACTGGCGACACTGAATTATTGGAGAGCGCTATCTGGGTGAGGGTCCCATCACCGAAATCGGCAACGTAGGCGTCCTGCCCATTGGGACTGACCGCGATCGATTGCGGTTCGGGGCTGCTCCCGCCGCCGCTCAGGCCGACGTCGATATTCGACCCGACCTTGCCGGTCTGGAGGTTGACAGGTATGACTGCGCCCTGGTTGTAGTCGGCGACGAGCGCCTCCAGGCCATTTGGTGTGATGGCCACTGCCGAGGGAGAGCTCCCGCTCGGAAGGTCGATCGTCTGGGCGATCGTCCCCGGCGGAGTCCCTGTGAGCGATACCTCAATTAGCTCCGCCGGAAGGCTCGTGTTGGCCGAGGTGGGCTCGCTCGCGACCCAGGCGTCCTGACCGTTTGGGGTGATCGCGAGAGCGACCGGGTTGTAGTCGCTCTGCAGGGCCGTGGTCGCCTGCAGCGGGATGGGTGTCTCGCTCTGCTGGTTGAGCGCGTCGACGGGGGTCAGGTTGTCGCTTCCCGAGTTGAGGACGTAGACGGTGCCACCGTCGGGAGAGGTGGCCTCCGCGACCGGCTCCGCGCCGACCGAAGCCAGCGGCCCGGTGCTCTGCAACGGCGACGTGCCTGTAGTGAAAGCCTGCACCGTGTCGGCTCCAGGAGTGGTCCCAGGCGCGGAAGGAGGAAGGGGCGAGTAGGCCACGTAGAGATCCGGCGGGGTGGGTGCAGTCGATGTCCGGCCCGTGAGGGCAAAATGCGGAGCTGCCGTCCGGCCCGTGCTTGGCTGCAGCAGTCCAGCAAGAACGACCAGCAGCACGACGACCGGCACGAGCACCGGGACGCCCCGGCTGGATCGGCTCTTCCAACTGGCGGCTGTTCTACTTATTCGCACTTCCCACCTCGATCATCGTCCGGCAGGGCGCGCGCGCCTTACCTATTGAGTGACTTACCCCTCGTTACGGCTCCGCGGGCCTGGACCCTCACGCATGCACGCAGCGGAGCCTTGGCCGCCAGGTGCAGTCGGAGTCGATGTGCGCAAGGAAACATAATCTGTCTCTCGCGACAAAGTCAACGTTTCCGAGTGCGTCAAATTACTCAAGACTTAGTGAATGTGCGCACGAGAGCATGAAGGCGGCGGCAAGCCGCCAATTTCGCGCCGCTCAGGGAGTGGGCAAGGCTCGGCTTTGATGAAGGTCCAAACGAGCGCTACTCGTCCCCGCCGGCAGTCACCTGCGCGACTGCTGCCACCGACTGGCCTTCGTCAAGGCTCATCACCCGAACTCCGGTGGCATCACGACCCTGAGCAGGAATGTCCCGCACGGCTGTACGGATGACGACGCCACCGGAAGCCACGATCAAGAGCTCGTCCTCCAGCGATGCCATGAGCGCGTCCACCACCGCTCCCCGCCGCTGGGTGAGGCGGATGCCTCGCACGCCTTGTCCACCCCGGGCCTGTCCGTGAAAGTGGTCCAGCTTGGTCCGCTTCCCATACCCCGCGTCAGTGACCACGAGAAGATCGACACCCTCGCGCGCTACGTCGCAGGAGACAACCTCGTCAGCGGCGCGTAGCCTCATTCCCCTGACCCCGGATGCAGAGCGTCCCATCGGCCGCACTTCGGATTCCGAGAAACGTATCGCCATGCCGGCCTTGCTCACCATCACGAGGTCGTCGTCGCCGGCAGTGCGGATCACCCGTACGAGCTCGTCTCCCCCGTTCAAATTGATCGCGATGAACCCCTCCCGCCTGGACTTGTCGTACTCGCTCATGGCGGTCTTCTTGACCTGGCCGGCCCTGGTCGCGAAGAGGAGGAACTCCTCCTCCGGAAACCCCTTGGCATCGATGACGGCTTGGATCGTCTCGTCCGGCTCAAGGGGGAGAAGGTTGACAGCTGGAGTACCCCGGGCGTTGCGCTCCTTGATGGGAATCTCGTGAGCCCGCAGGCGGTAGACCTTGCCGCGGTTGGAGAAGAAGAGCAGATGGGCATGCGCTGTCGTGTGCACTACCTCCCGGACAAGGTCCTCCTCCTTGAGCCGAGAGCCCTGCACACCTCTTCCTCCGCGTCCCTGGGTGCGAAAGGCGTCGGCGGACACGGCCTTCACGTAGCCCGCCCTTGTAACGGTGACGATCATCTCCTCGTCGTCGATCAAGTCCTCGACGTTCAGGTCACCCGGGTCATGGACAAGGCGCGTTCTCCGCTCGTCGGCAAACCTCTCTCGGATCGCGCCAAGCTCGTCGGAGATGACTCCGCGCAGCCGCGCCGGGTCGCCGAGGATGGCCTCGAGCTCGGCGATCGTCTCCCGGAGCACCATCATCTCCTCTTCCAGCTCAGCACGCCCGAGGCGAGTGAGCCGGCCAAGGGTCATGTCGAGGATGTGATTGGCCTGGATCTCCGAGAACCGGAACAGCTCGGACATGAGTGAGCTTCGCGCGGCCGCTCTGTCTTCTGAGCTCCTGATGGTCTCTATCACCTGGTCGAGCATGTCGAGGGCCCGGAGCAGTCCCTCGACTATGTGCGCTCGTGCTCGCGCCTTGTCAAGGCGGTACCGGGAGCGGCGTGTGACCACCTCGAGCTGGTGATCGACGTATGCCTTGACAGCTTGCGCAAGGTTCAAGAGGCGCGGGACCCCGTCGACGAGCGCCAGCATATTGACCCCGAAGCTCGTCTGAAGAGGTGTGTGCTTGTAGAGGTTGTTGAGGACGACGTTCGCGTTCGCGTCTCGCTTTAATGTGATGACGAGACGCGTGGTCTCGCCAGCTGAAAGGTTCTCGATGTTGTCGATCCCAGGCACGTCGCCGGCCGCGAGAGCCTCGGCGGTTCGTTGCGCGATGGCATCAACCGAGGTCTGATAGGGGAGCTCGGTCACGACGATCTGAGCCTTGCCGCTCCGGCCCTCCACTATCTCCGCGACGGCGCGAAGCTTCACCGAGCCCCGACCCGTACGGTAGGCATCGAGGATGCCGGCACGCCCGAGGATGAGCGCCCCGGTCGGGAAGTCGGGCCCCTTCACGAAACGCATCAGCTCATCAGAGGTTGCCTCCGGATGCTGCAGCACGTGGAGAACAGCATCGATAACCTCACCCAGGTTATGCGGAGGGATGTTGGTTGCCATTCCCACTGCGATGCCTTGTGACCCGTTGACGAGAAGGTTCGGGAACCGAGCCGGCAGGACGGTCGGCTGCTCGGTCGACCCGTCATAGTTGGGCATCATCTCCACTGTGCTCTCGTCAATGCCGTCGAGCAGCGCCATCGCCAGGGGTGCCAGCCGGCACTCGGTGTAGCGGGCAGCCGCTGGCCCCATGTTGGGCCCAGGTGCTCCAAAGTCGCCATGGCCCGCGATGAGCGGATAGCGCAGGCTGAAGTCCTGCACCATCCTGGCGAGGGCGTCGTAGATGGCCATGTCGCCATGAGGGTGGAAAGTCTTCATCACTTCACCGACCACCGCAGCGCTCTTCACGAACGGGCGGTCGGGACGAAGGTTCTCCTCGCTCATCGCATAGAGGATCCGCCGGTGGACGGGCTTCAAGCCATCTCGCACATCGGGAAGGGCCCTCTGCACGATGACGGACATGGAGTACTCGAGGAATGAACGCTCCATCTCCTCCTGTATCTCCACAGGCACGATGCCTACGAGGAGATCCCCGCCTTCTGGTGACGTGCCAGAGCCAGCGCCATTAGTTGGATTGCCGTCGCGTCCGGCCATTTCTTCTCGCCTTCCATCCATTACTGCATTTCACCCTAAGCGGGCCATTCGGCAAACTATGCGGGGCAGCTACTTCCCATCTCGATCAGATATCGAGAAAGCGAATGTCCTTTGCATTAGTCTGGATAAAGTGGCGACGTTGCTCGACGTCGTCGCCCATCAGCACCGAGCACACCTCATCAGCGATGCTTGCCTGCTCCATCGTCACCTGTAGGAGAGATCTCTTGGAGACATCGATGGTGGTCTCCTTCAGCTCCTGCCAGTTCATCTCGCCAAGTCCCTTCAAGCGCTGGAACTCCTTCGCGTAGTTGGGATGCTCGTGGAGGAACCGAGCCCGGGCCGCGTCGTCCTTCAGATACACCTTCGAAGTGCCGACTTCCGCTGAGTACAACGGCGGTTGCGCAGCATATACATGTCCTGCCTCAATTAGCGGCTTCATCTGACGGAGAAAGAACGTCAGAAGCAGCGTGCGAATGTGGGATCCATCGACGTCGGCGTCTGCCAGGATGATCACCTTTCCATAACGGATCTTCGCCAGGTCGAAATCGTCAGCCAGGCCGGCACCGACAGCCATGATAAGCGCCTGTATTTCTGCGTTCTTAAGCATCTTGTCGACCCGTGCCCGTTCGACGTTAAGTATCTTGCCGCGAATGGGGAGAATCGCTTGTGTCCGTGGATCTCTTGCCTTCACGGCCGATCCAGCAGCCGAATTGCCCTCCACGATGAAGATCTCTGACTCTCGGGCATCGCGCGAAGAGCAGTCATAGAGCTTGCCGGGCAAGCCCGCGCCATCGAGAGCACTCTTGCGGCGTGTCAGGTCGCGCGCCTGATTGGCCGCCATTCTGGCCCGTTGGGCGAGCAAAGCCTTTTGAACTATCTGCCGCCCCTCCTTCGGATTCTCGTCGAACCACTCGCTCAGCTTCGCGTTCGTGGCACGCTCGACGAGGGAACGCATAGCCGTATTGCCGAGCTTGCCCTTGGTCTGACCCTCGAACTGAGGGTTGGTCAGACGGACGGAGACGATCGCCGTCAGCCCTTCGCGGATGTCACGGCCATCGAGGCCCTCCGCACCGTCCTTCACAAGGTTCCAGAGCTTCGCGTACTTGTTGACGACCGTCGTCAACGACTTGCGGAGGCCCTCTTCGTGCATGCCTCCCTCGATGGTTGCGATCCCGTTGGCAAATGAGTAGATACTCTCGTAGAACCCTGTGTTCCACTGGAGGGCTACTTCGACTTCCTGATCATCCTCTGACTGGGTGAAGAACGCTACCTTGCGGAACAGCGCTTCCTTTGCAGCGTTCAGGTGCTTCACGTAGTCGACTATTCCCCCGGTGTAGCGGTACGTCTCGTCGGCGCGGCGCCCCGGCCGTTCATCGTGGAAGACGATCTCGAGCGCTCGATTGAGGAAAGCCATGATCTGGAGTCGCTCGATGACCGTCTGGGCGCGGAAATCGACGTCCTCGAAGATGGAAGCGTCTGGCCAAAAGCTGACCGTCGTCCCTGTCCGGCCACCGGGGGCCGCGCCTACGACTTCGAGTGGGCCCACCGGCACCCCACCATCGCGGAACTCCATCCTGTAGCGCTTTGAATCTCTGTCCACCTCGAGAACGAGTCGCTCTGACAGGGCATTTACAACTGAGACGCCGACACCGTGCAAGCCACCGGAGACCTTGTAACCACCCCCCCCGAACTTCCCGCCCGCGTGCAGAACTGTGAGGACGACCTCGGCGGCTGTCTTGTCCTTGTACTGGGGGTGGAGGTCGACGGGAATGCCACGACCGTTGTCAACTACCCTGCAACCGCCATCGGAGAGCAGGGTGACTTCGATCTTCGTGCAGTAGCCTGCCATCGCCTCGTCGACGGAATTGTCGACGACCTCCCACACCAGGTGATGAAGCCCGCTTGGTCCGGTCGAGCCTATGTACATCCCCGGCCGCAGCCTGACGGGCTCAAGACCCTCGAGAACGGTGATGTCACTAGCATCGTAGGACGCTTGGACGGTCATGTTGTCTCTGCTGTCTGTCTCCAACACCACGGGCGCGCCCTTCCAGGGTGGTAAGCGGCAATAGCCAAAGGCTGCCCGCGACTCAGGTGGCGAGCAGTCCGGCGATGACCACTATTGTACCTGGTCCAGCTCGACAACCAGGGCATCGCCGGGTCGTTACGCCAAGAATTACCGGCCTGCCGGGGATGTCGTCAGCATTCTTTCCTGCGCGCGGTGACGCGCGGCCGTAAGCCGGTCGGGCCGACCCCTTCGAGCCGCTCGGACAGCTTTTCCAAGATGCTCGCGGCAAGAAATTGGATCTCCGTCGACCAGGCCGACTCGTAGACGTCAACGACGAGCTGACCGTCGTCGAGTGCGCCCGGCTGCGCATTAGCCGCTACCACTGGACCGACCACGTTGTCCCACACCGCCATGACTTCACCCAAGAGCAGAGTAGATCCCAGGCCGCGCGCGCGGAGAAGTCTCCGCGTGGCTTCCCCGATAGCCAGGCAACCATCTGCATCCGGATCGTCAGCACTCACGAGATCACACCATCTACGAGACTGAAAACGAGATCTGGTTCAGATCCTGGTGGCAGAGAGCCCGCAGTCGTCAACAGAGCCTGCCCGGTCGGAAGCTCGTTCACGAGCGAGCGGGCGGTCTTCTCGTCAAGCTCGGAGAACGCATCGTCTAGCAGGAGAACTGGCTGCACCCCCGTTGCTGCCGTCAGGTACTCATGACTTGCTAGCCGCAGCGCGAGCGCGACGCACCGCTGGCGCCCTTGGGAGAGGCGGCTTCGCGCGTCGAGCCCGCCGGCGCTGATGCCAACGTCGTCACGTTGCGGTCCAACAGTGGTCAGCTGACGGCGCAGGTCGTCATCCCTGGACTCCTTGAGCGCGGCGGCGAGAGATCCCTTATACGACGGTAAATAGAAAAGCTCCAGTGTGCCGGCACCGGGAGCAAGAGCTGCGAAAGCGCGACGTGCGAGCGGCACGAGTGCTTCGAGCAGGTTGGCACGAGCGGTCGAGATTATCTCACCTGTCTCGGCAAGCCTTTCGTCCCATATATTCAGCGTCGCCATGTCGTCGGTCCGGAGCCGGCCACCGAGCTGGCGCAGGAGGGCGTTGCGCTGCCGCAGTATCCGGTCGAGGCTGGCCAGCTCGGCTCCAAGTCTAGGACTTGCCGCTGCGATCACGTCGTCAAGTAGGCCGCGTCGCAACGACGGCGAGCCCTTCGCAAGCTCCAAGTCATCGGGCGTGAAAAGGGTCGTCTGGAGCACTTCAAGTAAATCCCGTCCATTGTCGACCCGCTGCCCGTTTCGCTGGACTCGATCTCGGCGCGACAATGTGATGTCGACCGAGACATCAACAGTGCGGCTTCCGTGAAGCAATACGCAGTGCAGAGATGCTTGGGCTTTGCCGTTCGAGATCACTGCTTCTTTTGCAACGCCACGAAAGGAGCGAAGGGTCGAGCAGTATACGACGGCTTCGAGCAGGCTGGTCTTGCCAACGCCGTTGTCGCCCTTGATGACAGTCAGACCGTTCGAAGAGGGACGCAGGACTACGGAGTCGAGGTTACGGAAGCTCTCGAGCTCAAGGGAGAGAATCGATGTGATCACCGGCGGGGCCAAGACGCCTCTCCAAGTCTCAGGACACCTTTACGGGCATGAGCAGGTAACGGAACTCTCCGGCTCCCTCCCCACTTACAAGGGCAGGCTTACCTGGATCTGTGACTCTGAGCTGGAGGACGTCGGACCGTACTGCCTCGACACCGTCCAGAAGATAGGTCGGGTTGAATGCCACCATCACATCAGTCCCGCTGAACTCCCCCTTGACACTTTCGACTGCACGTCCACTCTCTGGCGTAAGAACGGCAAGCTCCACTCCGCCATCGTGAAGGGACACGCGGACCGGAGTGGTCACGTCCTTGCTATCGCGGACCAGCAGACGAACTCGCCGGAGCGCGGCGGCGAAATCCTCCCGTCCGACACTCAGCTCGTACTCGTAGCTAAGCGGCACCAGACGCTGCACGTCTGGGAAGGCACCGCGAAGAAGCCGCGACGTGATCCTCACAGTGCCGAGATCGAAGACTGCATCGAGATCACTATGCCGGAAGAGGAGATCAGCGGCTCCGTTGTCCTTCATGCCGGCAACAAGTCGCTGTACCTCTGCGAGGGCTTTGGCTGGAACGAGCACCTGGGCTCCAGGATCAAGGACGCTTAGACCATCGAAGTCACGAAACGCCAACCTGTAGGAGTCGGTAGCCGTGAGGCGAAGCCCGCTTTCGGTGGCCTCCATCAGCACACCGGTAAGTTGAGGCGCCCGGGAGTCGTCGGCCAGTGCAGCCCGGACAACTTGGCGCAGGCCGTCGGCGAATTCCACCGCAGGGAGCTTGATCCCTTCCGACTCGAGCGATCCAAGACGCGTGATATCAGCTCCGAGAGCAACACGGACCGTGAACTCGGCCTGACCGGATGCGAAGCGAACCTCTTCGTCCCCGGCTGAGACATCAACGGCGCCAGCATCAAATGACCTGATAATATCTGAGACGAGTCTACTTGGTACAAGAACGTTACCGTCGACTTCCCCGGCGACTTGGCATCGGGCTTCTATCACCAGATCCGGGTCGGAGCCGACAATATCGAGTTGCTCTCCCCGTAAAGAAAGCTGCAGCCCCGCGATCCCACCAGCCAGACCGGCTCTTGTTGTCGTTGCCCTGCTGGCCGTGACGACGGCCTCGAGGAGGGTGTCGCGGTCTGCTCGGAACCTCACTGTCGGTATCTCCTTCTATGTTGTTCAAAAATTGGAGACAGTAGTAATGGCTGTGGACTGTGGAGAAACCCGGGCAATCCCTGTTCAGCATGCGTGTAGTTAGGTTCACGATTTCCACTGGCAACCACAGCTCGGGTGGTGGCCCCACTGCAGCTGTGGGGGACCTCACCACTCATCCACGCAACCCGCTTTTTCTCCACAACCACGAACCCCGTTTCAAGCCGGTTTGCACAGCGCCATCCACAATTTGCTTCGTTGTCACGCGTTGTTCGTCTTGAGCCTGACTATTAGCTCTGTCACTGTGTCATAGACATTCCGGCGCTCTTTCATTAGACCAGATATCTTTTCGTAGGCGTGGATGACCGTAGTGTGATCTCGTCCTCCGAACTCCCGCCCAATTGCCGGGTAGCTGAAATCTGTAAGATCTCGGAAAAGGTACATTGCGATCTGTCTTGCCATCACGAGCGGCCGGCGACGGCTGGGTCCACACAAATCCTCGACCGAAAACCCGAAGTGAGATGCGCTCACTTCGAGTATTTGGCGTGCTGTTATCTGCCGCGGTTGGCTTGCAGCGACCATGTCGGCAAGAACTATCTCGGCGGTCTCACGCGTGAGGGGTTGGCGGTTCAGGCTGGCGAACGCAGTTACGCGGATGAGGGCACCCTCAAGCTCTCGTATGTTGTCGCGAACATTCGAAGCGATGAAATCGAGGATCTCGTCACTTACCACGGCTCCCTCACGCTCCGCTTTGGTACGCAAGATGGCTATCCGGGTCTCAAGCTCAGGCGGCTGGATGTCCGTCGTGAGGCCAGAGAGCAGCCGGCTCCGGAGCCTGTCTTCAAGAGTGGCGATTGCCTTGGGCGGACGGTCAGATGTCAGTACGATCTGCTTTGAAGAACTATAGAGAGAATTGAAAGTGTGGAAAAGCTCTTCCTGTAATGACTCCTTGCGATCCATAAATTGCACGTCGTCGATCAAAAGGACGTCACACTCGCGGTAGCGGCGACGGAACGCCCCCATGTCATCTTTGGCTCGCAGGGTCTCGACAAACTCGTTCATAAAAGTCTCTGTCGACACGTATCTCACCCGCAAGCGCGGGAAGTTCTCACGAACGTAATTACCGATGGCTTGAAGCAAGTGAGTCTTGCCGAGACCCGCTCCACCGTAGACGAAGAGAGGGTTATACGACCTAGCTGGAGCTTCGGCAACCGAGAGGGCTGCGGCATGGGCAAACCGGTTCGACGGGCCTATGACAAAGGCATCAAAAGTGTACCTGGCATTAAAGGGAGCATCGACGGCGGCAGAAGATGCGCCATTTTCGCGACCACGAAGGAGGGTCTGGAGAGGAGACGGTCCTTGCAGTCGGAGGTTGGACTCACTATCCAGAGTCCCACCAAGGTCGGCGCTTATGGGCGTTCCCAGCTGGTGGTTTCCATCGTCGGGAATCGGGGCCTCGGCTACCTCGACATCGAACTTGACCGGATAGTCCTTGCCAGAGCTGTCGTGCAGGGCGTCTTGGAGCAGGGCAGAGAACCTTCCCTCCAGTCGATCGCGCACAACGGCGTTCGGCACACCAAGGATAAGTGTGCCGTTCGAGACCGCCAGCGGCCTGATCCCTGAGAACCATGCTTTCCAGGCAGCCTCGGATACCTGCGATCGCAGGGCTCCCGAACAGTCATTCCACAGTTGTTGGGCTTCTGTCACCAGCTCGGGCACTCCGGTCGAGATGTTCTCCACACACAAATCCACAGGTGTGGATGGCGGGCGAAGCCACGCGAACCCGGCATAGTACTTCGCCTGAAGCGTGCACGCCCAGTGGCGCAATTGCTAACGGAGACGCAGTATAACTCCTGGTAGTAGCGGTATACCAGAGACACGCTCCTGGTGGCCCGGACAGCTCCGACTAGGAACGCCCTGCTCAGGCGCACCGCGGCCAGCCACGTCGGAGATGTTGCGACGGCTTGAATTATTCTGTTTGGTCGAAGTAATCTCAAACTGTCCCGTGCGGCGCCTGGTCCCGCGCGCCTAATGACGTCCCGACCCACCAGCTCGGGTAGAGCCGCTGCCCACGCGTGCGAATACGAAGATAGAGAGCCGAAAGATGAAGCGCACCTTCCAGCCAAACACCCGCAAGCGTGCCCGCAGGCACGGATTTCGCCACCGGATGTCGACCCGCGCCGGTCAGGCGATCCTCAAAGCTCGGCGCCGGCGCGGCCGTGTCAAGCTCTCTGCGTGATCTCGGTACATCGACAGGAGACGAGGAGCGGGGTGACATCAGCCAGCTCGCGCGCTACGGAACTGCGCCAGGTAACAGGCGGGTTCGCCTCGAGCGCGTTCAGGACAGGTTCACCTTCCTGGCGCTGCGCCGTTCCCGGCGCCGTTCCGGGTCAGGCGCCGTGCGGGTACACTACGTCACGGCGCTACCTGGAGACCTATCACGCCGAGTCGCGTACTCCGTACCCCGTCGGGTCGGCAAGGCGACGGAGAGAAACAGGTGCAGACGCCGTCTCCGTGAAGTAGCCCGCGAGGTCGTTACCGAACTGCCACCAGGAGCCTACTTGATCGGCGTCGAAGCTGGTGCTGGGGACATCTCGTTTGAGGAGCTGAGAAGACGGGTGGTTGGAGCGATGAGACGTGCAAGTGGAGCTGGCAAGCAATGAGTTTTCGCACTAGGGCCTTGCTCTTCGGTGTGCGTGTGTACCAGGGAGCGCGCGCCGGCCACCTCTCGCCCTGCCGGTTCGTACCGTCGTGCTCAGAGTACGCAGCCCAGGCACTTATGGAGTACGGGGCCGCGAAGGGCTCGTGGCTTGCAATTCGCCGGGTAGCCCGTTGTCGGCCGTTCGGCGGGCGAGGCTACGATCCGGTGCCAGCCAAGTGAGCCGACCATGATAATTGCAAGCATCATCACATCTATCATATCGCCTTTCGCAAAAATATTCGGGTGGCTATTGGCCGCCTTCTACAGCATCTCCGGCAGCTATGGAATTTCGATCATCCTGCTGACGCTGCTGACGATGATCGTGGTGTTCCCCTTGACCCGTAAGGGCACTCGATCGATGATGCAGATGCAGCTCCTTCAGCCGGAGTTGCTGAAGATGCGCAACAAGTACAAGAAGAAGCCAGGAATGTCCGCTGAAGAGCGGCGGGAGCTGACCACCAAGCAGCAGGAAGAGATGATGGCGCTGTACCGTGAGAACGGTGTCAGCCCGACCGGTGGCTGCCTGCCGATGTTCTTGCAGTTCCCAGTGTTCATCGTCCTCTATGACACGATACGGGGCTTGACTACGACTGCCACCGTCGGTAGAGGTAAGGCAGCGCACATTATATCAAGGCCTCAGTATATAAATCCTCACACGGGTCTTTACAAGAGCCTGATTCACAGCGGCGGGAAGATGGACGCATTCGGTCTCAACCTGGCAGATTCGGTGCGGTCCCACCAGGCTCACTGGATAGACGTCATACCGTACGTAGTGGTGATACTTATCGCCGTCGGACTGCAGTACGTCTCTATCTGGCAGATTACGAACCGCAATCCGCAAGCGGGCGCGAATCAGCAGATGCAGCAAATTCAGAAGTTCATGCCGCTCATATTTGTATTTATCTATATAGAGTTTCCGGCTGGAGTAGGTCTGTACTTCATAGTCTCTAGCATGTTCCGCATCGGGCAGCAGGAGTGGATGTACAAGAGGGATCCACATATTTTGGAGTCGATCAGCAAACTGAAGGAGATGAAGCTGAAGAACCCACCGCCGGTCGTCGCGAGCCCGAAGGGCTGGCGCCAGAGGCTGGCAGCCCTTGCCCCCCAAGTAGATACCTCCCTCGAGCCAGCCGCGAGCTCGAAGTCTGCATCGGGGAAGCCAATTCGCAAGCCCACTCAAGGATCGAGGCCACCGGGGCCATCGGCCGCCCGGGGGTCGAGGCCAGGGTCTGGGCCGAGGCCAGGGTCTGGGCCGAGGCAGGCGCAGGGCAGCAAGCCAGTGGTCTCCAAGTCAAACCCTGCTCGGCCAAGGCCAGGTCCAAGTCAACAGGAAAGAAAGAAGCCAAGCACGCCGAGCGGCAACAGCCAGGGTCGGAGCCGGACGGATGCGGTCGGCGGTGAGGCAGCGCCGCAAGCTACCAAGAATGGAATAAATCCCACCACGACGGTTTCGGAGGCGAAAGACTCGAACCGGACGCCCCCGCCGATTCGAGCAGCTTCCACGGATGGGTCGAGGCGTCACGGGAGGCCGCGGTAACGGTGGAGTGGGTAGAGACCACCGGGAAGACGGTCGCGGAGGCACTCGAGGCTGCTCTCGAGCAGCTTGGCGTATCTGAGCATGACGCGGAGGTAGTGGTGATCGAGGAGCCACGGATCGCGATGTTCGGTCTCAGACGAAACGGGGCGAGAATACGCGCGCGCGTGAGGCCGGTCGAAGCGCGTGCGAAGCGACCCTCCCGGAGACCTTCGACGGACAGCTCAAGTGACGGGCGTACGCAGCGCCGGTCGAGCCGGTCGAGCCGATCACCAGCCGGCCGGGAGATACTGCCCCAGCCAGGCACGGCAGGTGGTAGTTCACAGCCTCGTTCCCAGAGAGCTAAGCCGGGCAATCTCACGCCCAGATCACGCCCAGGGCGTGCCAGGAGCTCGCTGTCCGGCCCGGTAGAAGCGCAGTACCAGGGCCGTGAGGTCGTCGTGTCCAAGGAGGAACAGATGAGCAGTGAAGCTCAAGCCGAACTGGCAGTGGATTTTGTCAGGGGCGTCATTCGTGCGTTCGGCGTCAGCGCTTCTGTCGAGAGCAGCGTGGATGACGACGTGATCCAGGTGAGGGTTGTCGGAGAAGGTCTTGGTCTCCTGGTAGGACCAAGGGGCGCGACGGTCGACGCCCTTCAGGAGCTGACGCGGACCGCTGTTCAGCATAGATCTGATGACCAAACTGGACGTATCCACGTCGATGTTGCGGGGTACCGTGCACGCAGGGCAGCTGCCCTAAAGGAGTTCGCCCGGCGAGTTGCTGACGAGGTTCGAGAAAGTGGGCAACCTCAGGCCCTCGAGCCGATGAACGCAGTTGACCGCAAGGCGGTTCACGATGCGGTGGGGGAGATCAGAGGCGTGACCACCACGTCAGAGGGCGAAGACCCTCGTCGTTACGTCGTCGTCCGACCGGCTGCCGAGCAGGCAGCGGCCATCGAGACGGACACGGAAAACACCTAGCCGGCCAGCTTGGTCAGCTTGAAGGATCACAACAGCCTGGAGGCTGTCCTTCTCGAATCGCAAAGTCGCGGCTACCTCGGAGACCAGCCTGTAGCTCGCCAGATAGAGCACTCGCTTGGGTTTGCCGATGTATGCACCGCTGCTACGCCATTGATGGAGGGCCAGCTTTTCTCTTCCACATCGGATCCAGCGCGTGGCGTCATCCAACTCTTAGATCTCGGTGCCGGAGGTGGGATTCCCGGCCTTGTCCTCGCCCTCTCAGGTGTGTTGTCTTCGGTCGAACGGTTTCGCCTTCTCGAAGGGTCCTCTCGGCGCGGAGAATGGCTCAGCCGAGCAGTGGAGATACTAGGTCTCGCGTCCTACGTAGACGTTGTCTGCGAACGCGCTGAGCTCGCGGGCAGAGATCCCGCATTGCGGAGCTCGGTCTCGATAGTGGTGGCGCGGTCGTTCGGGCGACCCGCGGTAACAGCAGAGTGCGCGGCGCCGTTCCTGGACGTTGGCGGACTCCTCGTCGTCTCGGAGCCGCCGTCCACGGCAGGACTACAAGAAGACCAATCAGGAGGTCTGATCCCTGGTGCCCGCCGAATCGGACATTCGGTCGAGCTGGAGAGCCGTTGGCCTCGTGAGGGCCTGCGAGCGCTCGGCTATGGCCCAGCCTGTGAGTGGCGAGCACGCGGTTTCCGCTACGCAGTGTCTCAGCTCCAGCTCTCCTGCCGGGATCGTTTTCCACGACGCAATGGGATACCAGCGAAGAGGCCACTGTTCTGATGTGGCTCGATGTTTCACGTGATACCTTGCGGTGAAACACCCTAGCGTTGAGCCGATCGAAACTTGCAGGGAGCGTGGAGGGTAAGTGACTTCAGATCTTGAGCGTGGGATACTTGTTGGACTTCTGGTCGGCGAAGGTCACTTCGGGGGCGACGGGCGCCAGCCTCAGATCACGCTACGAATGCACGTCCGCCATGAGTCGTTGTTTCGCTGGCTCGAGAGGACCTTTCCTGGTGGCAAGCTCTACGGTCCATATGATCATGGCGGTCGCGAATACTTCCAATGGATGGTGAGAGGGGCGTATCTACGCGACGAGATACTGCCGATCTTGGACCAGGCGATTGATCCGGAGTTGGACGCCCATACCTACGCCCGGTTGCAACAGATGAAGCATCATTATCCGAATAGACTCGGCCAGCAGCCGTCGAGCTCGTCCTCGCCAGGCATCGCAGATCGTGGCGGCCATATCGAGAT
>JAKACA010000049.1 GCA_021796455.1 Actinomycetes bacterium | reverse complement strand
GCCGCTCTCGAGCAATTCACCGGCTGAGGCCATCCCAAGCGACAGGACGCTGGTGGGACGGCGACTCGGGCGGGGACGCTCGCCAGGCCACCGGGGACCCTGCGCTCCACAACTGTGATCCGAGGTCACGTGATGGAATTCCAAGACGTGCTGCGTAGGCGCAGGATGGTGCGCCACTTCAGCGACGATCCGATCGAGCCAGAAGCTCTCGAGCGAATCCTGCACGCAGCGCTAAGGACTCCGTCGGCCGGCTACAGCCAGGGTTACGAACTCCTTGTGCTGACCGATTCGAACGACAGGTCCCGGTTTTGGGCGTCCCAACCACCTCGTGACGGCGGCGGCTGGGCTCCCCAGGTTCGCGCTGCGATCGAGCGGGCCCCGGCCGTCGTGGTCGCGTTGGCTTCGAAGGAGGTCTACCTGGAGCGCTATGCCCGCCCAGACAAGGGTTGGGTTGACCGGGACGAGTCACGGTGGTCTGTGCCGTACTGGTATGTCGACACGGGCTTCCTGTGCCTGTTGATGCTGCTGGCTGCGGTAGATGAGGGGCTCGGTGCGCTTCTTTTCGGTCTCATTCCCGCGTGCATCCCGAATTTGCGCGCGGCGTTCGACATCCCAGATAGCTACGACCCAGTCGGGTGCGTGGCCATCGGACACGAGGATCCATCGGCTCCCCGGCGCGATCTGGGCTCGAGGAGGCGGTCACCCGCAGCGATCATTCATCGCGGGCGGTGGTAGGCGTCAGGAGCCCTTCAGTCGTGGGAATAGTTGACCTGTCACCATCGTTGACCCCGATAGCGTTGACATATCAACAACCAACGAAGGGACTTCGAGACATGAACGACACGACGACCGGCCTAGAGGTGCCGGGATACGTAGCGGGGCGATGGAGCATCGACCCTGTGCACTCCGAGGTTGGCTTCACTGTGCGGCACATGATGGTGAGCAAGGTCCGTGGCAAATTCACCAAGTACGAGGTTGAGCTAGTCACTGCCGAGAACCCGCTCGACTCGAGCGTGACCGCTACGATCGATCTGGACTCGATCGACACTGGTTCTCCTGACCGTGACAACCATCTCCGGTCTGCGGACTTCTTCGAGGTCGAGAAGTACCCGACAATGACCTATAAGTCGCGCGGCATCCGCCCGAGCGGCGACCGGTTCATCCTCGACGGGGATCTGACTCTCAAGGGGCGCACCCGTCCGCTCTCGCTGGACCTGGAGGTCGGCGGTTTCAGTCCTGACCCTTACGGTGGGACGCGGGCCGGCTTCTCCGCCACCGGTCAGATAAAGCGCAGCGACTTCGGCGTTGATTTCAACGCCGCCCTCGAGACCGGCGGGCTCGTCGTCGGGGACAAGATCGATCTGAGCCTTGAGATCGAGGCAGTTCTCGCCAGCTGAGAGCTTGGTGCACCCCGGTTGGCTACCTGACCGCAGGTCGTGAAGTCAACCGGGGTGGAGCGCCGCCGAGGCACGAGGCGAGGCAGCCAAGCAGGCGAGGCTTCTGCCGGCAAGCCTCCTGGTCACGTATGGCGCCAGGTGTCGCGCTCCGATATGCGCGCGGCGAAGGCGGCCGCTTCCGTGCGGCGAGACATGCCCAGCTTCGTGAGGAGGTTGGAAACGTAATTCTTGACGGTCTTCTCGGCGAGGAACAGCCGGCCCGCTATCTGGCGGTTAGTGAGGCCCTCGGCGAGAAGGTCGAGTATGCGACGTTCCTGCTGGGAGAGCCGGGCCAGGCGCTCGTCCTGTTGGGGACCGCTACGGATCCGGTCCAGCACCCGCTTGGTGAGGACTGGGTCGATGAGGGATTCTCCCTGTCCGACACGGGTGATCGCCGAAACCAGGTCGTTGCCACGGATCTGTTTGAGGACGTAGCCCGACGCGCCGCCCATGATGGCGGCAAAGAGGGCGTCGTCATCGGCGAACGACGTCAGCATGAGGCACCGTAGCTCGGGCATGCGGCTGCGGAGCTCGCGGCAGACCTCGATGCCATCGCCGTCGGGCAGGCGCACGTCAAGGACGGCGACGTCGGGACGGAGCGCCGGTACGCGCTGGATGGCCTCAAGCGCGGTGCCGGCTTCGCCGACGACCTCGATGTTGCCGCTTTCCTCGAGCAGCCCACGGACGCCCGCGCGTACCACCTCATGGTCGTCAAGGAGAAAGACTTTCAGCATCGCTTGGTGTCGTGGTCGTTGTGAGCCACGGCCTCCTCGCGGTACCACTGGCGCCAGATGAGGCGATGGACCGGAATCCACCGCGGGATGTCTCTCAACCCCGGGATGAAAGGAACCGCCAACAGCAGCAGAGTCGCAACCCCGGTGAGGTAGATGGCGATGAGGTCGACGTTTGCCGAGCTCGAGAAGCCTGGCACCTGGTACCAGAGGGTGTAGAGCCACAGCCACGGCTGCCCGGGGTAGCTCCCAGTCTCGTTCATGACTCCCCACTGGGTGCCGATCATGTGCTCGGCGTGAGCCAGGGAGGAGAAGTAGTTCCCGTCTTCCAAGAAGAGCAGCGGCTTGGTGAAATTGGTGCCATAGAACGGCTGTTGCGCAAGCAGGTCGGCGTCAAGGGCGCCCGATCGGGCAAGGGTGAGCTCGGTGTCGAGCAAGGTAGGCACAGGGCCGTCGTTGGCTCTCGGAACAGATGGCGCGCCGTCGTGGAACACGACGTGGGTGACGGCGGCGAGGTAGGCGTTCGCCCAGCCCTTTTGCACCTTGGCTGGAGCTCTCATGTAGGTGTGCAGC
This sequence comes from Actinomycetes bacterium, assembly GCA_021796455.1. Lineage (GTDB taxonomy): Bacteria > Actinomycetota > Acidimicrobiia > Acidimicrobiales > Bog-793 > JAKACA01. Next base: position 15,769 of record JAKACA010000049.1, on the reverse strand, counting down.
GCCCGCGCCACGCTCGGATCGGTTGGGGACAGCTTCGAGAGGGGCGAGAGGACGAATGTCTGCGCGGCGTTGATCGGCTCTCGGACACCGGCGAGCATCTGCCAGGAGATGACGATGCGCTGCACGAATGCGGAGCCGTGGTTGTAGGGAGGTCCGTAGGTGGCTGTCTCGCTCGTGCCGGCGAGCTCGCTTGCGGCCGTGCCGAGGAAGTCTGCGGGAGCTACCTTTGCCCAGCTCGCGATCGTGACCGGCGGGTCGTCAGGCGAGGAGAGCAGACCCGCGAGGAGAAAGACGAGCACCAGGGCCACGACCGATGCCATCGTCGCTTCTTTGAGAATGTCGTAGCGACGGGTGCGACCCGTCCAGCTCGCGCGGTCAGCTGCAGCGGCCGAGCGCCGGGCTGCTTTGCCTTCTACGCGATGGCGAGGAAGCGGGTGAGACACCCCGCGCACGCGGACCAGGAGCACATGGGCGGCGACGATTACGACGAGCACAATCGGTATGAGAACCACGTGCCATAGCAGCATCTGGCCGAAGTCCATCAGGTTGAAAAGTGATCCGAGGCCCGTTGCGTTGACGGCGTCTTTACCGTTGGTGGAGATCCACTGCGAGGCGAAGTTCTGCTGGGAGAGGTAGCCGGTAAAGCACTCGACTACCGAGGCGACGAAGGCGACGACCCCTGTGATCCATGTGAGGGCTCGCCGCCCTCGCCAGGCCGCCATCCAGAATTTGCCCCAGAGATGGATCACCATGAAGGCCATGAAGAGCTCGACGCTCCAGAGGTGAAGGCTGTTGAAGAAGTGGCCGACGGCGTTCGTGTGCCACCAGTCCGTGCCCCCGAGCGCGATCACCATCCCCGAGACGATTGCCATGCCGAGAGCGGAGAGCGTGGCGACGCCGAAGACATAAACCCACGATGCGACGTAGGCTGGTTGGCGATCCGGAAGGAGCTTGTCGGGTGGGAGCGCTCCGAGGGCGCGGGTGCGGACCCGTGCCGTCCACATCCTGCTTATCGGCGCGGTTGCTGCGACCCTGGCAGCCACGGGGTCAGGCGCCGCCTCAGAGACTGACGGTTCGCTACTGCCCGACTCCTCCTCCTCCTCCAGGCGGTGGCCGTGGGGGAACGGCAGCAGGAGGGCGAGGCCGAATATCAGGACCATCACTCCGATGAGGGAGAGGTTTGCCACCGAGACGATGAAGATCGACCAGTGCAGATATCGGTCTGGCTGGGCCATGTTGATAATCGACGCAGTGAGGACCGTCATGATCGTCCCCACATTCTGCCCGATCTTGACGAGAGACGGCTAATCCTTCCCAAGCTGTCGCTCATCGTGACGTGAGCCTACAGCCGACAGGCGGCGTCCCTAGGGTAAAAGGTCCTGACGGCTCGCGGGCCCTGGTCGGCGACTGCGGGCTCCCCTGAGCCAGCACCTCGCCAGGCGAGACACAGATGTGACTGGTTGCTCCGTGCTTCAAGGGCTCTGAGGCCGGAGAGCGGCCGTCGTGCGCGGGCACCAAGTCGCTGCAAGCGCGGCAAAGCCTTTTATTGGCAGCGTTTCTTGATCTCGTCAGGTTCGCCTCCGGGGGTCTTGACTGTTCCCGAGGCTAGCCGTAACCTGCATGAAACAGTAGATGTAAGCGCTTAGACAGTTGTCGGCGAAGAGCACTTGCCGGCGAGGGTGCGTGGGGGATGCGCCTGGAAAGCAAGGAGTCGTGGCTGCGGCTGGGCAGGCCCTGGACCTGGGGGTTGGACGTGTCGACGCTATATGACTGCGCTCGCCTGGCGGGCGTCTCGACGGCGACCGTCTCTCGCGTGCTGCACGGCCACGATCGCGTAAGTGCGACTACCCGTGCCCGTGTTCTCGAAGTCATCCAGCAACTCGGTTACGTCCCCGACGGGGCGGCCCAGAGCCTCTCCCGCCGCCGCAAGCAGGTCATCGGTCTAGTCAGCGTCGATCGGGCGTCGGACCCCATCGCGCTCGAGAGCTCGAGCCTTCTCTTCGCCGACGAAGTCCTCCACGGGGTTGAAGCGACTCTTCGGGCAAAGGACTGGTCCCTGCTGATCTCCTTCTGCGGCGAGGGCGACCCCCGTGCCTTCGAGCGGCTGTACTCCATGTCGGGCAAGGTGGACGGCCTCATCGTCTCCGAAGGTATTGTGGGATCGGAACAGCTCGTCCGGTTGGCCGCCAAGGTCCCGGTGGTCGTAGTTGCGGGCTCCCGGCACGGGGCCTCGACAGATGTGGTCACCGCCGACAATTACGCGGGCTCCACCGCCCTTACCAGGCATCTTGTAGAGCTGCACGGGATCCGGAGCTTTCATTACGTCGACGGGCCGTCGAGTGCGCCTAACGCGCTCGAGCGTCGCTCCGCTTTCGAGAACGTGATTGCCAAGCATAAAGAAGTTGAGCTGGTCAGCACGAGCCGCGGGACCTTCTCGGTCGAGAGCGGCCGGAGGGCCGTGGAAGCCATGCTCAAAGAACAGCCACCGAGAATGCCCGAGGCGATCGTCTGTGCCAACGATCATATGGCTATCGGGGCGATTCAGGCGCTCGCGGGACACGCCCTTGCGGTCCCAGAGGACGTTGCGGTCGTCGGCTTTGACGACATCTATCCTGGCAGTCTCCTAGACCCCCCGCTTACGACCGTGCGGCAACCGACGCGCAGCCTTGGGGAGCGGGCATGCGCGCGGCTGCTCGAGCGCGTCAACGACCCAGCTCTGCCCAGCGTGATCGAAGTGCTTCCAACCGAGCTGCTTGTCCGGGTTAGCTGTGGCTGTGGCGAAGGCACCCGCGGCGCGCGCGGGCCGGCTCGCATGTCCGCGCAGCACCGTCGCACCGTCTCGGGGTCACGCCGAAGCGGCAGTTCGAAGCCCCGCCGGACGGCAGGTTCGTGAGCGAGTCTCGCCCAGCCGGTCGGCGGCCGTCGTACGCGAAGACGCGGTGCGCGAGCCGGCGACGAGCTTTCGCCAGGAGCGCAGGGCATCGGAAGGCTTGCTACACCATCAAAGCCGCGAAGTGGCAGCTATGAACTTCATCGTCCGGCGTCTCGTCTTCTATATCGTCATGAGTCGGGGCAGCCCGCTACTCCGACCAACGAAGTTGTCGTCCTTCATCTCGCGCCGCGTGGCTAGCTCCGCGAGAGCACGCTCAGGGGCCGACGGCGATGTCGTAACCGGCAGCAGCAGGGCCAGTCCAAGCCATGACGCGAGGGCTGGCCCTGTTTCGCGAGAAGCTCAGCTGCCGAGGCGCCAGGCCGCCGTCAGAAGGATATCGAGGAAGCGACGCTGCTCAGCTGATGCAGGCGCAGCTCCTTGTCCGGCTCGGAGAGAAACGACCCGAGAAATGAGTTCCTGGCCAGCTGGACGACTTGTGCCGTGTCCAGTGCGAACGCCTCTGCAACTGCGAGGAAATTGTCGCCGATGTAGCCCCCGAAGTAGGCAGGATCGTCTGAGTTGACTGTCACTCGCAGTCCCTCATCGATCAGATCGGCAAAGTTCGACCCGGCAAGGGTCGGGAACACATGGAGCTTCACGTTCGAGAGTGGGCATACCGTGAGAGTGGTTTGGCGCGCAACAAGACGGGCGACGAGGGCTGCGTCCCCGAGACAGCGGACGCCATGGTCGATACGCGCTGCATGGAGGAGGTCCAGTGCCTCCCAGATGTACTCCGGTGGTCCTTCCTCACCGGCATGTGCGACGGCGAGCAGATGCCGTTCCCGAGCGCGCGCGAACACGCGCGTGAACTTGGAGGGCGGGTTGCCGACCTCTGATGAGTCAAGGCCAACAGCGGTGATCCACCCCAGGAAAGGCGTCGCTTCCTCGAGAGTCGCTAGCGCGTCGTCCTCGCTCAGGTGTCGCAGGAACGAGAGGATGAGGCGCGAGGACATCTGGAAGCTGGCCTGGTACTCCTCCAGCGCACGGTGGATGCCCCTGACTACAGTCTCGAACGAGACACCGCGAGAGGTATGGGACTGCGGGTCGAAGAAGACTTCGGCGTGACAGACTCCTTGTGACCTGGCGCGCTCCAGATAGGCGATCGTGAGGTCGTAGAAATCCTGCTCCTCCACCAGCACGGAGCAGCCCGCGTAATAGATGTCCAGGAACGACTGCAGATCTGCGAAGACATAGGCCTCGCGAAGCTCAGCGACGCTCTGGTATCCAAGCGCGACATTGTTGCGCTTGGCCATCTGCATCATCATCTCGGGCTCGAGGGTACCCTCGAGATGAAGATGAAGCTCGGCCTTGGGGAGCGACCAGATGAGCTCTTTGGTGGGGATCTCATTTCTCACTGGGGCAGCGCCTTAGCTTTGGTCGCGAATCTGGTGCGGGCGAGAGGAGTCGAACCTCCACCCCCGAGGGGACCGGGTCCTAAGCCCGGCGCGTCTGCCGTTTCGCCACGCCCGCACGAAAGGCTCAGCCATCTGATCCAGACTAACCCTGCGGGTGACCTTGCGCCGGAGCTCCCGAGATAGGAAGACGGGCGTCTTGGTCGCTTCCGGCGGTAGCCTCCTTCCACGCTTTCAAGAGGAGGTATCGATGTCAACAGCCAGCGAAGAGGGAGCGACCCTCACGAACGGGGGGCCGGTGGCATACGCGATGGCGTCGAACGGCGGCTTCTCCGACCCTGCCGGGGACATCTACCGGCAACTTCTCCGCGAGCGCATCGTCTTTCTCGGCACACAGGTCGATCAGACTTCCGCGAACATGATCTGTGCCCAGTTGCTTCTGCTGGAGGCCGAGGACCCGAGCCGCGACATCTTCCTCTACGTCAACTCACCTGGGGGGTCGGTCACCGACGGCCTCGCCATCTACGACACCATGCAGTACGTCACATGCGACGTCTCGACGATCTGTCTCGGCCTCGCGGCCTCGATGGGCCAGTTCCTGCTCTGTGCAGGGGCGCCTGGGAAGCGGTACGCTCTCCCGCACAGCCGCATCCTCATGCACCAGCCGTCGGGTCAGATGCAAGGCCAAGCGGCCGACATCGCCATTCAGGCAGAGCAGATCATCTACCTAAAGCGCATGATGGCCGAGCGGATCGCCTTCCACACGGGTCAGCCCATCGAGCGGATCGAGGCTGACTCCGATCGCGACAGGTGGTTCACGGCCGACGAGGCGCTCCAGTACGGTTTCATCGACAAGGTGATCGATCGCTCGAGCCTGAAAGCACCCTCCTGAGCTATGTCGCCCCGGCACCGTGACGCGCAGGAGCGAGAGTTGGGAGATCTGGTTGAGTCTCGCCGTCTGGCATTTGTGACTCCTCGCTATGGACCCGGCGTCGTCGGTGGTGCCGAGGCAGCGATGCGCGAAGCCGCGATTGGCCTGGCGGGGCGAGGTCACCGCGTAGATGTGCTCACGACCTGCGCCACAGACCATTACACGTGGGCGAACGAGCTGCCCGCAGGGGACACCCGCGACGGGGTGTTGACGGTCCGCCGTTTCGCGACCGTTCCCGGTGAGGACATTGCCAGCTGGGCTCGCCTGCAAGAGCGCTTGATTGAGGGCGACCTCCTCGACGACGCGGAGGAGCTCGCCTGGGTGAACGGCCGCTTCCGTGTTCCGGATCTCTACCTGCACCTTGCAGCTTGCGCCCGGAGCTATGACGCGATTGTGTTCGCGCCTTATTTGTTCTGGTCGACCCTGTACTGCGCGGCCGTGGCGCCAGAGCGGACAGTAGTCATGCCGTGCCTTCACGACGAGCCCTACGCCCGACTCTCAGCTGTCCGTGCCCTGCTCGCCGGTAGTGCCGCGGTCTGGTTCTTGAGCGAGCCCGAACACCAGCTAGCCCATCACCTCGGGCCTCTTCCCGCCGAGCATCCGGTCGTCGGCTGTGCCGTAGACATTCCCGCCAGCTACGACCCTGAGGGGTTCAGGGAGCGCCATGGCATAGACCGGCCCTTCGTGCTCTATGCCGGCCGAAGAGAGGGCGGCAAGGGCTGGCGCGAGGTGCTCTATGGTTTTGGCGCCGCAGTCCTGCGCCACCGACTGGCTCTCGATCTGGTGACTTTCGGCGTCGGAGACCCCGAGGTGCCGTTCGGCCTCGAGAACAGAGTGCTCGATCTCGGCTATCTGCAAGATGGCGAGGTTCCCGATGCCTTCAGCGCAGCCTCTGCCTATCTGCAGCCGAGTGTGAACGAAAGCTTCTCCCGCACCATCATGGAGGCCTGGCTGGCCGGGACGGTCGTGGTCGCAAACGGCGGAAGTGACGTTGTGAGTTGGCACTGCGAGCGATCCGGCGGCGGACTCTGCTACCGGGACGAGCTGGAGCTCGGCGAGTGCCTGCGTTTTGTCTCCGAGGCGCCGAAGCTAGCTCACGAGCTCGCCGGTCGTGGGCGCGAGTATGTGCTGGCGAACTACACATGGCCGCTCGTCCTCGATGCCATGGAGGCTTCTTTGGAGAGACTCGGGTGAAGATGCTTGTCGTCGGGTCCGTGCCCCCTCCATCCGGCGGCCACCGCGACAGCCTCCTTCGTGAGGTGATTCGTCTGCGGCAAGGGGGCCATGACGTCGATGTCGTCTCACTCGACCGTCTTTCTGCCGCGCACCGCTACTTGTCGGCGCCTGGCTTTCCCGTCGGCCTCGAGGTAGCACTTCTCGCTCGGCGTGCAGACGGGGTGGTCCTGCAAATCGAGCCCGGGTTGCCGGTTCGTCACAGCGCCGGGCGGCTCGAGCGGTCTCTGTCCCTGCTGCTGCTGGCCGCGGCACTGCGCTTGGCGCCCGAAGTCACCTTGCGACTCGACTCCTTGGACGATCTGCCCGGCGGTCAAGGGGGCCGTGCTGCGGTCGCGCTCTGGAAAGCCGCCGACCGCATCGAGGTGGCTGACGACGCAACGGGGAGCAGGCTGCAAGGGATCCTCGGCCCGCTTGGCTCCAAGGTAGCCGTAGCGCCGGGCTCCATCTACGGAACGCGCCGCGCTGCAACCAGTGATCTCGCGGCGCTCGACGGCTGGAGCGATGGTGCGCTCACGACCGCTTCGCAGATTCAGGCAGCCGTCCGGGCCCGGGCGGCCGCGCAAAGGGTGGCGTTGGGCGCGCAGGGCCGGCTTCCGGTCAAGGGCGGTGGTAGGGGAGTGCGGGTGCAGCAGTGGCAGTGGCTTCCCGCTCCAGGAGCCGGTGTGCCTGAGCTCGGCGCCATCGCTTTGAGGCACGGCACCGACGGCCGGGTCGGCCGCAATCTGCCGCCCCGGGAGCGCTACTCGAGCTTGGCGCTCCAGCTGCGGCGAGGGGCCGTACGGCTGCTCGCGACCATGGAGGGCCGGCCCTTTACCCGCCCCGCTGCCCGCTTGGCGCGGCTCGCATTCGTCGAGCTCCGCGACTCCCTGCGAGATGGCGATACGCGTCGACGTCGCGATCCTGCGCCGTGACCTCCGTCAGCTTGCCTTTGCCGATCGCGATGCCGGTGGCAGGGCTGCCCAGTAGCAGGTCTCCCAGCGGCAGGGCTGGTCAGCGGCACGACTGGCCAGCGGCCCGAACGTCTCAGCTGAGCCCGAGGGCTTCGAGAAGGGCGGCTGCGGTCTTGGCGAATGTGTTGCCGGCGGCATAGCTTGCAGCCTTGGCGGATAGGGCGGATCGGCGGTCAGGATCATCGAGGAGTGCCAGGAGGGCCTCGGCAAGCCTGTCCATGGCTCCGCCGCCGGCGGTGTCGATCTTGACGGCGGTGCCCTCGGGAAGATCGCCCATCCATCCGATGTCGGAGACGATTGTGGGGACTCCCGCCGCCAGGCAGTCTCCGACCGCAGCCGAAGCCTCCCCCGAGTAGCCAGCGCGTAGCTGAACCGCTACCGTCGCCCTTGCGAGGTAGCCCAGATAGTCCAAGCGTTCCAGATGTCCCGTGATCTCCAGCTGTTGGCCGATCCCGAGCTCGGCTCCGAGCAGGTTGAGCTCGTCGGCGAGGGCGCTGCTGACAGGGCCGACGAAGGCAAGATCCACGTGCGCGTCAGGACGAATCTGAGCCACCGCCGAGACGAGCAGCTGCGGAAGCTTCGACGGGTCGACGATGCCGAAAGCGACGACGAGGAGGTTCTGAGGTCTGTCCCTGGTCCGCGCGAGCTCTATGACCTCAAGCTCCTCTGGATCGAGCGCCATTGCAAAGCGAAGGACGCCTATCCGAGCGCCATATTCGGGCTTGACGTCGGCGATCGCCAGGGCCCGGGCAGACTCGCTCGACACGAGCAGCCTCTCGGCGTGCCCCACGACGTCGCCAAGGAGGAGGAGCCCGGCGGCGTCGATCTGTGAGACGTCGATGCCGTCTGGCGGGGCAAGCGACTCAGCTGCCTCGACGCCGTAAGCCCGCTCGAGTGCCCCCCTCAGGCCACCCGGCACGGCGCCGCTCCGCTCGAGGGACAGGCGCAACAGGCCCGTCATCCGTACGTCGTGCGCGATGACGGTGCCCGGACGGCAACGGAGGGCCTGCAGAGCGCCACTGTGGAACTCGCTGTTGCCGAGGACGTACACCACCTCGTCGTATCCGCCGACCGAGCGTTCTGCCTGCGCGAGCCACCTGGCATCGAATGGCTCTTCGTGTCCGGGTGGGAGGACCGCGGCGCCGGGCACCCGATCGAGGCCATCGGCTACGCAGTCGATCTGTGCTGCCGGCTCGTTGGTCCCGAATCGGACCTGCGCGTCGAGCGCACTGACGAGTCTGCTGCTGTAGCCGGCGACGCCTGAGGCAATCGGCGGAAACGGTGATACGAAGGCGACGCGGGGCCTGAGGCGCCAGGGACGCGCTGCCCGCGAAGCAAGCTCCTCGAAGACATCGGAGCAACGTTCGACGGTCTCCTTCCAATCGGTGGCATCCTCGACCACGGTCACCTCAGGCATCTCGTCACCCAGGGTCTCCGAAAGAACGAGGTAGGTGGTCGGCGAGCTGGCGATGAGCGCGTCAGCATTGCGGAGCAGGCCACATCGCACGCGCCTGCGCTGCCGGTCGTGGCGCGAGCCTCGAGCCGCCGGTGTCGTGTCCGCCATCTGCAGCTCGTGGACCGTAACGGCGACGCCGAGGCCGAGGCGCTCTACAAAGCTGGGCCACGCGTGCGCGAGCGGTACCGTCGGATCGAGGACCGACATCGTGTGGAACACCCGCGCGCCGCCTGGGACCGCTCCGTGCGTGCTTGTGACCGCGAGCTTGGATCCGAGGATCTCCACCGTGTCGGGTGACAGCTGGCATCCCGCGGGAATCAGGTAGCTGCAGATGAGATCCGGGCGGTCCCGCTCGAGAGCGGTGACGAGCTCTCGAGCCCAGCGGGAGATCCCATCTGCCCTGTCGCCCAGATCCGAGAGGACGCTCAGATCCATGACCACTGGTCCACCCATGGCGAGCTGGTCGATCAACTGACGGTCATGCCAGGCTCTCGTGCGCCGCTGCGCCGACTTTCGAGCAAGTCCAGTCTGGTCCGGGTCGACTGAAGAAGGCGCCCCAGCAGCTCTGTGGACTCGTTCGCGGTGTCGATCTCGTCGTTCACCGTCGCTGCCAGCTCACTGATGGCGGCTGCCTGGGTGTCGAGCCGTCCGGCCAGCTGATCCAGCCTGGCGTTCGCCTCGTCCAGCTTCTTCTTGGTCTCCTCGAGGGAGCTCCACAGGGCACCGAGATCGACGGACAGATGTGCGAGCTCCTTGAACACGTCACCCATCTGGCGAAGTAGCTCTGCCTGGGCGCTCGTGTCCGGCGGCGCCACCCTGGCAAGGACGCCGGACCACAGTCGAGGCAAACTGGAGCGGCTGGTCTGGCTCACAAGGCTAACTCTCCTCAGCTGTCTGCGGTGCCATCTGCAACGGTCCGGTGAAGGCTCCACCAAGCGCGCTCAGCTTAGCTTTGGGCCTGCTCGGAAAGGGTGCACCGGAGAGGATCAAGACGAGCCAGCCGGTGCCGCCCCGGCGTCGCGGCGCGCTTGGGCCCGGTACCGTCGGTGCTCCAAGTACAATGGCCTGCCACCAACTGATTGCGACCTTCGCGTCGGTGCCTACAGGAGGACCAGAGACACCATGGGCTTGGCGCTGAGCGCCGCGGCGTCGCAGGCAGGGCTCGGATCAAGGGCGGTGGTGTCTCGGTGAGCATCGCAAGGCCCCCGGGCGGAGGTCTCGTCCGCGATCGTGGGGATCTGCCGCAGCGGGTTGTTTCGGCCAACGTGAGCCTTAGGCAACGAGTCGTGGAGATCTGGGGAGCGCGCGAGCTCCTGGTGTTCCTCGTTCGCAAGGAGCTCAAGGTTCGTTACAAGAACAGCGCCCTCGGCTTTTTGTGGTCTTTCTTGAACCCCGCTCTCGTCCTCATGATCTACTACGTCGTCTTCAAGTACTTCCTCCACAACCCGACGCCGGATTTCGCCTTGTTCCTTTTCGCGGGACTGTTGCCATGGAACGTCTTCAACAACTCCTTGCTCTCGGCCTCAGGGGTTCTCGTAGCCCATGCCGGGATCGTGAAGAAGGTAGCCTTCCCGCGCGAGGTGTTGGCGCTCGCCCAGGTGGGAACCGCGATCTCCTACTTCTTTTTCCAGACCTGCATCCTTGCGTTGTTCCTGGCCGGGTTCCGGGTGCTTCCCGCGTGGGGATATCTCCCCCTCCTTTTCTTCGCGCTTATCTGTGACATCATCTTTTCGGCTGCTCTGGCCGTCTTTCTCTCCGCTGTCAATGTGTACCTTCGTGATGTTCAGCACCTCGTCGAGGTGCTGCTGGTAGCGCTTTTTTTCAGCCCACCCATCGTTTACGCGTTCTCTAACGTCTCGCACGCTCTCCACGACCACGCGTGGTTCCGATGGCTCTACGAGGCCAACCCTCTCATGTGGATAGTTGTGGCCTTCCAGCGTTGCCTTTTCGGGCGCGTCATCCCCCCGGCGGGAAAGGTGGTGCCCAGCATCGGCCCCACCCCCTATCACGTTCTGCCTACTTGGGGGGCTACGCCCTACTGGGTGGGACTGTCCGGGGTCTTCGTCGGCTCGCTCGCGCTCTTGTTGTTTGCCATGTTGATCTTCGGCCGGGTCGAGGGCAACTTCGCCGAGGAGCTCTGAGTCTTCGGTGAGCTCGGCCATCGAGATCCAGCATGTCTCTAAGCGGTTCCGTCTCTACAAGGAGAAGTACACCTCCCTGAAGGAGCGAATACTCCATGGGGGCCACCTTCCCTTCGATGAGTTCTGGGCCCTGCGTGACATCGATCTCGAGATCCAGCCGGGAGAGACTCTGGGCATCCTCGGACGTAACGGGTCGGGGAAGTCGACGCTGCTCAAGTGCATCGCAGGGATCCTGCAACCGACGTCTGGACAGATACTGCTGCGCGGGCAGCTCGCCGCCATGCTGGAGCTCGGTGCGGGCTTTCAGCCTGAGCTCTCCGGCCGGGACAACATCTTCCTCAACGCCTCGCTCCTCGGACTCTCGCGAAAGGAGATCGAGCGGAGCTTCGACGAGATAGTGGCCTTTGCCGAGCTGGAGCAGTTCATCGACAACCAGGTTCGCTTCTACTCCTCGGGTATGTACGTCCGGCTGGGTTTTGCCGTCGCTGTCAACGTCAATCCGGACATCTTGTTGGTGGACGAGGTCCTGGCCGTGGGTGACGAGCGCTTTCAGGCCAAGTGCCTGGAGCGGATCCATCAGTTCCAGGAGGAGGGCCGCACGATCGTCGTCGTGTCTCACGCAGCCGACGTGATGCGCAGTATCTGTAGTCGAGTGGCCGTGATAGATGCCGGTGAGCTGATCAGCTTTGCTCCTCCCGGAGAGGCGATCAGGGCGTTTCGCGACCGCCTCATCGAGAGCGGAGAGGCCGGCGCGCTGCCCGGCAGCGAAGAGGAGCCGGCTTCCAGCCCGAGCGAAGGGCAATCCGGTACGCGGACGAACAGGGCCAACCTCCAGATGACGACCTCCGCCGAGCGTCGAGTAGCCGTGACCGCCTGCCGGCTGGAGCTGCCCTCGCCTGATCGTGGCTATGTCTTTCCGGGCGAAGGGATCACTATCGTGCTGGATCTGAAAGTTCGCGATCTCCTGCCAAACGTGGCCTTTGGATGCTCGATCTTCGCCCAGAACGGAGGCATGCTCTTTGACTGTGACTCCGCGATGCTGGGCGATCAGTTCGATCTCGAGCCGGGGCAGGCGAGCGTCTCCTTCCAGTTCACCGAGATACCCTTCCTCGATGGTCGTTACACCGTGAATCTCCGGGTCCAGGACGGTGGGGGAGGCGTAGTGCATGCGCTGGCTGAACCGGCGGCGATGTTCGAGGTGGTCAATCCGGGCAAGGCGACCGGCATCGTGTCGCTGCCCTTTGCCGTCCAGGTCAAGAGCGAGCAGCCAGGGACGTGACGGTGCCGGCGCCAGGACGTGACATTGTCGCCGAGGCAGTGCTCGGCATCGTCGTCGAGGCCGAGCGAATCCGGGGCTCGGGACGGCTCCCGCCACACTACGAGTCGGATCTGGGCGCGAGGTTCGGCGCGATCGCGCTCAAGGTCGACGCTTTGGAGCGAGCTGTCGCCGCCGGAGCTCTGAGTGAGCCCCAGGCGTACCACCGGAGATCGACCCTGTCGGCAATCGAGCTCCAGCATGCGCCCCGAGCAGACCCGACCGGCCTTCGCGCGATCGTTCGGGGAGCGTCCCGGCGCTCCCGCCAGGTAGCGGTCGAGGTTTCGCGACGCGGTTCCACGAAGTTCAGGCAGATTGCCGGGCCACATCTGCGCGAGCTCGAACGCACTGGCGTCGACCGCCTCGGTCGCATGTCAGAGGCTGTCGCCACCCGTGCACAGGTGGTCGCCGACCATTCGCGCCGCGTCGCCACCTCCGGTGGCAGCTCGCGCCGGCTCGACAGGGTAACGCCGGGCGGTAGAGCGCTGGCGAGCCTTGCTCCACCGCCGCGCGAGCGGCACGGGTCGAGGCAGATCGGAGCGCCCGATCCCGATGCCGCCACCTCGTTGCTCGTGGACTGGGTCGTCGAGCGGATAAGCCGCGGACCGGGCGGGCGCATGCTCCATGTTGAGTGCACCGAGGGCGGCCTCGTGAACAGGCTCCTTGACCTTGGCTACGACGCGCTCGGTGCTGACCCGATGGCCCCGCCGTCTGAGCACCGGATACGTGCTGGAGCGCTCGAATACCTTGGCGTCACGAAGCGGTCGTCGCTCGGAGCGCTGGTCGTGTCTGGCGTGACCGATGAGGTCACACCGGCAGGTGCACGCGCTCTCGCCCACCTCGCACGAACGCGCCTTGGGCCGGGGGGCATCGTCGTGGTAGTGAGCACACATCCGCGTGCTACCGACGAGGAGGATCCGATCACGGCAGATCTCAACCTCCGGAGGGCGTTGCATCCGGTGACATGGTGTCACCTGCTGGCGCGCTACGGCTTTGTCGCGATCACTGTCTACGACCCGTCGGGCTCCACCTCGCAAGGAGATCGCAGGGGCGGGAGCTCATCTGGTAGCGCGACCATGCAGACTGGTCGTCCAGGACAGCCGAGGTTCTATGCCGTCTCGGCTCAGCGGACGAGCTGAGCGCTGACGCTAGGACATGAGTGAGCCGTCGGTGAGATCACGTCCTGTCCGCGTGGATCAGGTAATCCCGTCGATCGTCGAGCGCGATGCCGTGAGCAGCCATACCATCGAGGCCCAGAAAGTGCTGCGCTCGATGGGATTCGTGTCCGAGATTTTCGCGGGCAGCTGGGGCCCCGGGCTCGATGGCAAGGTTCGCCCCCTCTCGGAGCTGCCGCGCGAGCCGGGTGGGGGGCAGTGGATCTGCTACCAGGCCTCGATCGGAAGTCCAGCGGCCGAAATTGTTGCCGGTCATCCCGGTCCGAAGGTCGTCAACTACCACAACATCACACCAGCAGAGCACGTACAGGCATGGATGCCTTCTCTCGGCGAGGAGGTCCGACTCGGGCGCGACCAGATGGCCGCGCTCGCCGCTCTGTGCGAGCTCGGCATCGGAGTCTCGGCCTACAACGTCGCCGAGCTCGAGAGCTGGGGTTACCGACGGACGGCGGTGGCCGCGCTCATGGCCGACCTGTCAACGCTTGGGCCGGCCATCGACCCCCGGGCGACGGAGGATGCCGAGGTCGAAAATGCGCCGGCCGGCTCGGACTGGCTGTTCGTCGGCCAGATGCTTCCGCACAAGGCGCACCAGGATGTGGTGAAGGCCTTCGCCTGCTACCTCGAGCTGTTCGATCCGCATGCAACTTTGCACCTTGTCGGACGCCCCAGCTGCGGACCATTTGCGCTCGCAGTGCGACGCTTCGCCGAGGAGATCGGCATCGCGGCCTCGGTTGATCTCGCGGGGTCGGTCAGTGCCTCAGAGCTGGCCGGGTACTTCCGGACGGCAGACGTGTTCGTGTCCTGCTCCGAGCACGAGGGTTTCTGCGCTCCGCTCCTCGAAGCTATGCATTACGGAGTGCCCGTCGTGGCGTACGGCGTTGCGGCCGTGCCCGAGACGGTCGTCAACGCCGGGATCGTGCTCTCCTCGAAAGATCCGATCCTCGTGGCCTGCGCCGCTCAGCGGGTCATCACCGATCGAGTGCTCCGTTCCGTCCTGATCGACCGCGGCCACGAGCGAGCCCGTGGGTTCAGCCTGGATGCCGCCCGCCGGGCGTTTGCTGCCGCTATCGAGCAGGCTGTGGCCGCGTCCCAGCTCTGACCAGCTTCTCGGGAGCTCTACCGACTCGGCGGCGACTAGCCTTGGTGCCACATGAACATCATCAGACTCATGAGACACAAGGTGACGTCTACGAGCTGTGGAGTCCGCGCCTCGCGCAGTCCCGGTCGCGTCCGTATCTCGAGCCTTGTCGTGCTGGGCTTGCTGGGAGTCCCCCTGATGGTCGGTCCTGGCCGACAGGCGCCCGAGGCAGCTGGCGCCCAGAGGGTTGCAGCTGCACCGAGTGTAACTTTCACCGGACACGGCTGGGGTACCGGCTACGGCCTCGGGCAGTGGGGCGCCTTCGGGCTCGCGACCCTAGACCACTTCACCTACCGCCAGATTCTCGCCCACTACTACGCGGACCCCGTCGATCCGGTGACGAGCGCGACTCTTCCCGCTTCGATTGACTCCGAGGTGGTGAGCGTCGCCATCCAGGAGAACGACAACAATGCCGTCACGGTTACGTCCCCCTCGACGTTCACATATGCGGAGGCCGGAGTTGGTGGAGCGGCGCTCCGGACGATCGCGACGATTCCTGGTGGTCACGCGGGAAGAGCTGTCGAGATCACTCACAGGGGTGTGCTCACCGGGCTCTGGGAGTTGGAGACGGCTCCCTCCTGCTCAGCGACAAGCTGGACGGAGGTCGCGACCGGCCTGACCGACCCGATTGCGGTTCCCTCCTCGCTGGCGCCAACGGCTCTGCCAGGCGAGCTGCTCACGCTCTGCGAGAAAGCTGGCCAGCATGTCACTTTCCGCGGCCGCATCGAGGCGTACGACTACTACGGCACCGCCACCGGGGATCGGCATCTCCAGCGCACGGTAAATCTCGTCGCCTTGGAGCAGTATGTGGCGGACGTGACGCCGAGCGAATCACCCTCTGCCTGGGGGACCTATGGAGGCGCTCTCGGTGCACCCCAAGGGGAGCCGTGGGGGTTCCAGGAGCTCGAGGCTCAGGCGGTGGCCGCTCGTACCTACCTCCTGTATTCGATCGCAGGCGGCGGATGGAAGGGGTACGCCGATATCTGTGACGAAATGTGTGAGTTCTATGGTCGAGGTATCCAGTACGAGACTCCTCTCGCGGCCCTCGCGGCGACCGACACCGCCGGGCTGTACCTCGTCCAGGGCGGCGCTCCGGCCCCGACCGAGTACGGCCCGTCGAGTGGGGGCTACACCGCGGCCCTC